>JAABRT010000038.1 GCA_011390805.1 Gemmatimonas sp.
TGCCGCACCGCGTCCGGCAGCTGGTCGCCAAAACTGAACACGCGCCAGCGCTCCACCACAACACACGTTGCCAGCCCAACCACAAGCACTGGTACAGACACGGGCACCATGCTCAGGAAGAACTGCTGAAAGTCCCAGCCCACCGTTTTGGCGATAAGCAGGTTCTGTGGCTCACCAACCATCGTGGAAACACCACCGAGTGCGGTACCCACGGCCGCATGCATCATCAGGCTGCGCAGAAATCCGCGAAACATGTCGAGGTCGGATCGAGCCAACTCACCGATCTCGTCATCGCCGTTTGCATCGTGCTCATGATGGTACTGTTTGCCCGACGCGACCTTGTGGTAAATGAGATAAAAACCGTGCGCGACGGTGATCACCACCGCAGTGACGGTGAGCGCGTCAAGAAACGCCGAGAGAACCGCGGCAACAGCACAGAACGTAAAGGAGAGCAGCGCCTTTGACCGGATGCGCAGCAACAGCTTGGTAAACCCGAACAGCAACAGCTCTTTCAGGAAATAGATCCCTGCCACCATGAACATCAGCAGCAGAATCACGGGGAAGTTCTGCACGACTTCCGTGTACACACTCTCAGCTGATGTCAGTCCCATGGCCACCGCTTCAAGCGCGAGCAGTCCGCCCGGCTGCAGTGGATAGCACTTGAGCGCCATGGCGAGGCAAAAAATGAACTCGAGGATGAGTACCCAGCCCGTGATAAACGGCCCGGCGCTCACCATGAGCAGAGGATTGACAATGAGGAAGGCTACGATCGAAAGCTTGTACCAGTCCGGTGAGTGACCCAGAAAGTTGTCAGTCAGTGCGGCGGCCATGGTCTGCGTGCCCATGTCAGCACCGCTCCGGAAAAAGACGCCAATGCGGCGACGGCATACGGGAGGTGGTCGGGGAGTGATTCGAGACAGCCTGAAGCGGGCAACATTAGCACGCCCGGGACGTGATCGTGAGAGGCGGGCGTAACCTTTGTTGCGCCAACGCGACTGTGTGCGTTGTGCAGCGGTGCCGGGAGTGTGACAGAACGGGCTCAACATCACGCAAGTTGGTTTGCACACACGATTTGCGTGTCGCCACGCAGGTCGTACATTCCACCGTGGCTCATCAATGTGTGACGGCGAGCCGAAACTCTCTGTAACGCCGGGCGTGGTGCCGCTGCCACGCTTCAGCGAAACACCGGCCTGCGCCGACCGCGTGCGCCGGAGTCCCTGTCCAGTACCGACGTGTCCCGATCTGCCTCGCGATTCCCCGCGCTCCCCATGCCGCGCGGTCAGAAAAAGGAAGAGATTCTTCGATCTGAGCTGCCGCCTACGTTGCCGCTCATGGCGCTGCGCTCAACGATCGTCTTTCCGCTGGGCACGATCGCGGTACAGATGGGTGCACCGGAAAACCTGGCGCTGCTGCGAGCCCATGAAGAATCGGGGCTCATTGTTGCTCTGGTCGTGGCCGGCTCGGATCAGGAAGACCCCATCGACCCGCACAGCTTTATCGGTAAGGTGGCGGTTGCTGCCCGTGTGCATGAGCGCATCAACCTGCCGGGTGACACCGTGCAGATCACCTTGCAGGGATTGCGGCGCATTACGCTCGACAACATTGCACAGGTGCAGCCGTTCGCGATCGCCAACGTGCAGGGCGCACGCGAAACACCAGCCGACCCCACGGAGCTCGACGAACTGGTGGCGCGCACCGTGTCGGCCGCGGAAACGCTCGCCGAACTGATTGAACGCATTCCCAGTGAAGTGCCGCAGATTCTCAAAATGAATGTGTCCGATCCGGGTCGGTTTGCCGACCTTGCGGCCACCAACATGAATCTGCGCATCGCCGATAAAGACGAAGTGCTGCAGCGTCTCGATATCGGTCAGCGCATCCGTTTTATCCTCTCACGCCTGGAGCGCGAAGTAGCACGCGCCCGCGTGATGGAAGATGTGAAGAAACAAACCGAAGTAAAGATCGAGGAACACCAGCGCGAGTTCTATCTGCGCCAGCAGCTGCGCGCGATTCAGTCCGAACTCGGCGAGGCCGATCCCAACGAAAAAGAAGCCATTGATCTGCTACGTCGGATTGATGACGCGCAACTGCCGGAAAAGGTGTCTGTTGAAGCGCGTCGTGAGACGGAGCGCCTCCGGCAACTCTCACCGGCCAGCAGTGAGTATCAGGTGCTGCGCACCTATCTCGACTGCCTCCTGGCTCTGCCGTGGCACGAGCGTTCCGCCAACGATGCCGATATTGCACTCGCCAAAGTTGAAGAAGCACTCGAAGACCGGCATTACGGACTCGACGAGGCCAAAGAACGCATTGTCGAGTACCTGGCCGTGCGCAAATTGCGCGGCGGAGACCCCAATGGTCCCATTCTCTGCTTTGTCGGACCTCCGGGCACCGGCAAAACCTCACTCGGCGAGGCGATTGCCACCAGCATTGGCCGTGCGTTCTATCGCATTTCAGTAGGCGGCGTGCGTGATGAAGCCGAGATTCGCGGACATCGTCGCACGTATGTGGGTGCGATGCCTGGCATGTTGCTGCAGGCGCTGCGTCGCGTGCAGGTGCGCGATCCGGTCATCATGATTGACGAGATCGACAAAATGGGCAACGGTGGCGCCAGCGGTGATCCAACGGCGGCCATGCTCGAAGTGCTCGATCCGGCGCAGAACGATTCGTTTGTCGATCACTATCTCAACTTGCCGTTTGATCTGTCGTCGGTGCTGTTCATCTGCACCGCCAACAATCTGTACGACATTCCGCCGGCGTTGCGCGATCGTATGGAAGTGATCCGAATTGCCGGCTACACGATCGAAGAAAAGGTTGAAATCGCCGAGCGCTATCTGTTGCCGCGCCTGCTGGCCGATCACGGCCTTGATCCGATCGATCTGGTCATTCCCGACACGGTGTTGGGACACATCACCTCGCGCTACTCCCGTGAAGCGGGGTTGCGCACATTTGAACGCTGCATTGCATCGGTCATGCGCAAGCGCGCACGCTCCAAAGCCGACGGTGATGAAACCACGTGGATTGTAGACACCGACCGTGTGGAGACCATTCTTGGCGCACCACGGTACACGATGGAGGAGGCGGAAAAGGAGCCGGAAATCGGCGCCGTGACCGGCCTCGCGTGGACGAGCACCGGTGGCGAGCTCATGACGATTGAAGCACTGCGCATGCCGGGAACCGGCAAGCTCACAGTGACGGGTCAGCTGGGCGGAGTCATGCGTGAGTCGGTCGATGCCGCATACTCGTTTGTCCGCTCACGCGCCATCAACCTTGGTATTGAAGAAGCGGAGTTTCGCGAATCCGATTTGCACCTGCACTTCCCCGCCGGCTCAATCCCGAAAGACGGTCCGTCAGCCGGTATCGCTGTGACGTTGGCGCTGGCCAGCGCGCTCTCCCGACGTCCGGTACGTCGCGATGTTGCGCTCACCGGAGAAGTCACGCTGCGCGGACGCGTGCTTGAGATTGGCGGCGTCAAGGAGAAAGTGCTGGCCGCCTATCGTGCCGGACTGCGCGAAGTGATTCTGCCCAAGGCCAACGAAAAAGATCTGCGTGACGTGCCGGAGGAAGTACGCACGGGAATGGCGTTCACTTTCGCCGCAACGATGGACGAGGTGTTTCATCTGGCGCTGCTCAGCAACGCAACAGATGCGCCGGCCGATCTCAACGACGACACGCTGGCACTTCCCCTCGATGATGCGCCGCTTAACGAACCCGCCGTACCGCGCACGCGCGGTGGGTCAGAACGCCGCCGCGAGCGCGTGAAGTAGCAGCCCCACCAGTCCGCCAACAACGGTTCCGTTAATCCTGATGAACTGCAGATCACGACCGATCTGCAGTTCAATCTTTCGCGACGTTGCATCGGCGTCCCATTGCGCCACTGTTGTGGCAATGAGTTGCGCCACTTCGCCGCGTGCATGCTCCACGGCGTAGGTGACAAGCTCCACGATCCACTTGTTCACCTTTGCACTGAGCACGGGATCATTCAGCACCGAGCGACCCAAACCGCTCACCCAGCGTTCAATCGCATCAGGCTCAGCCTGCTCATCGGCAGCCACACGTTCAGCGTATCTGGTGATGCGTCCCTTCACATCAACCCAGACTTCGCGCGAAAAATCCGAGACCGATGGATGCTCGAGCAGTTCAAGCTTGAGCTGTTCGGCTCGTGCGATCACTTCGGGTGACGACCGCAACGATTCCACAAACCGTTGCACCGCCTCGTCATAGCGATGCCGTAGCGGGTGATCGGGATCGGCCGCCACATCGGCCAGCGTGTTCTCAACACCGGTCACAATGCGGTCGTGCAGTTTGTTCTCCACCATGCCCGGAACCCACCACGGACTTTCGGCTTTGATGCGCTCGCGGATGACTTCTTCATTTTCGGCCACAAAGCGGGCCGCCAGTCGCAGTGCATCGTCGAGCAGTCCCTGATGCCGCCCACCCACGGTGAGCAGTTCAAAGCCGCGCGCCAGCAGCGGAGCGACCTGCATGTTGCGCAAGCGACTCACCACCGCACGGTCAGCCACGGCCTGCACATCGTCGTCCTTCAGCACGTTCACGGCACCCGACAGTCCGGTCGCTACATGACGCGCCAACCGCTTGGAGTTTTCCGGTTCGGCCAGCCACCGTGCCGCACGCTCACCGAGATGCATCGCCGCCAACTTCTGTTCCACCACTTCACGCTGCAGGAAGTTGCGTTGCACAAAGTTGCCAAGCGCGGTGCCGATGCGGTCCTTGCGGGACGCCACAATTGCCGTGTGCGGAATCGGAATGCCGAGCGGATGGCGGAAGAGCGCCGTGACCGCGAACCAGTCGGCAATGCCACCAACCATTGCCGCTTCGGCAAACGCGCGCACCCAGGCCAGCCACGGATACTGCGATTCGTAATACGCCGAGAACGCAAAGAGGGCCGCAACAAGCACGAGCATGCCTGTTGCCTTGCGCTTCATTGACGCCAGCCGTTGCCGCTTGATCTCGTCGTCAGCGGTAATGCGCAGCGCTGGCGGTAGCGATTCGTCCGCGCTGGTGGGCACGTCCGGTGTCATACGTTTACGCGTCAGTTGCCAAGCGTGATGCGCGACGGATCCACGAGTCCTTCCGCCTGTCCCAACGGCGCATCAACAATCACCACCAGCGAGCGACCGTCGCGCTGCTCCACGCGCACCGTTACGCTGCGCGCATCAAAGGCACCGCGCACGCTGTCAGCCGCCACTCCCCACCGAACGTACTGCGCGTCATCGGCGTCCCGGGTGCCGATCTTGGGATAGCGCTGCTTGAGCCACGCGTTGAACGCCGTCACGAACTCTGCGGCTTCGACCGTGTTGTCCCACACGCTCGCCCACACCAGTGCGTTGCCTGACGGCAGTGTGATGTAGGCGTAGCGATCGCCGGCCAGGCCACGTGCCGCACGCCCCGCCTGCACTTCGTTGCGAACATACTCGTACAGAATCAGCCGCGTCTCAAACTCTCCAAACACGTTGGAGAACGTGACCGTGCCCCGTGTGGGTTCGGGCAGGGTCACAACAACGGGCTCCGGCCGTTCGCTGCGCGAGATCAGCGAGTCGTCCTGCGGTCCAAAGTACGCGTCGTCGTTGAGGAGCTGACGGGTGGACACGGGAATGTCGGTGAGTAACTCCTCCCCCGGACGACGATTGGAAAAACGGTACACAAAATCGGCACCGCCCGTGTACGGAAAGAGCAGCGATTCGCGGATGATCATGGGCGCGCTCGAAAAAACCGGCATGCCGCTCTGCCCATCGCGCATGGCCAGTCGTGCACGCTCCCAACCACCCAGGCGCATGCCCGTGGCCCCCAGCGACGCAACCAACTGTGCGTACACCGCCTGCCCTTCAAGAATCGCCTGCGCGGTGACCTGTCGGTCGGCGTTGTCTACCGCGCCCTGAATGGAATCAATGTTGACATACTGGTCCTGTAGTGCATGCACCAGCTCGTGCGTGATGGTGACGTCCACCAACTCCGGCCGACCACCTTCCACCACGTACAACACCTTGGTTTTGGGATCGTAGTAGCCCACGATCTGCTCTTCCAGCAATCGCTGCAGCAAATCGCCGACATCCACCGAATCAGGGATCAGACCGAGCCGCTTGTATACCCCTTCCTGACCGGCCAGCAGCGTTTGCGCGCGCTCGCTGGTGAGCTGTTTGAGCACAAACTCGCGCACCTCTTCTTTGGAGCGCGTTTCGAGTACCGGGGTGGTCTTGAACGTGAGTCCGGTGGCCTCTTCAACCTTCGGGATCGCGCGTCCGAGTGTTTTGGCGTAGGGACCATCGCCCACCGCCGGCGCACTCTCACATGCGGCAACGGCCACAATCAGTGACGCACCAAGACAAACGCGCCGGCATGCGTCGCGCATCACGCGTGATTTTTTCACAAAAGCCATCACAATCCCAGAGTGCTCTCGAGGTACCAGGCGATTAACGGATCCCCCCAAAGCAAGGCAAGGAGCGCGGCTGGCGCAAGGAACACCCCGAATGGCACATCGGGAAACGCAAACTCTTCGCCTCGACGCCGCGCACGTACCCAGACAATCGGACCGACGATCACCAGGAACAACGTCGCGCCCAAAAACGCACCGCCAACGATTGTGAGAAACGTGCGCGGGGGGCCCAGAGCGGCGCCAACAAAGGCCATCAGCGTTTCATCGCCAAATCCCATGGCTTCCTTTTTGAGCGCGACCTCTCCGAGCCAACCAATAATGCGGATCGCACCGGCGCCAACGCAGGCACCCAGAATCGCGTCCCACGGCCCCACGAACATTGACGTTTCACTCGCGTACAGCAGTGCGATCACTGATGCAGCCAGCGTGAAGAACAGACCGGTAATCGTGAAGCCGTCAGGAATGAGATAGTGCTGCGCATCGGTGAGTGCGATACCAAGCAGGATGGTGGCAAAAACAGCCACTCGCAGCGCCTCAAACGAAAAGCCCCACACCAGCGCCGATCCCAACCACAGCAGCGCCACCAGCAGTTCAATGAGCGGATACTGCACCGAGATGCGCGCGTTGCAGCCGGCACACTTGCCGCCGAGTCTCAGCCATCCGAAGATCGGGACGTTCTCGTGCCATTTGATCTGACGCTCGCAGTGCGGACAGCGTGACGGCGGCGAGATCACGCTGAGTTCGGCCGGCCACCGTCCCACACACACGTTCAGGAACGAGCCAAAGCAGGCGCCCGTGACGAAGATGCCAAGATAAAACGGCCAGAACTCTGCAATCGGAAACTCAGCGGGCATCAAACCTCAAGGTCGGGAAGTGTGGTCGTTCAGCACGTACAACAGGATACCGGTCGCTACCGCAACGTTCAGCGACTCCGCCCCCGGAACCATCGGGATTGCAACTCGCGTGTGGGCCGCCTCGGCTACGTGTGACGACACGCCGTTGCCCTCGTTGGCAACAACAATGGCCAGCCTGGCCGGACGTTCACGGGCGGCTTGTGCCAGCGGCACACCATTAGCGGCCGCAACCCACAATGACACCTGTTCCCGGGCCAGCCACTCCGCCGTCTGCTCCCATGTCCACGCGACGACCTGATGCGTGAACAGCGAACCCATCGCGCTACGGACGACTTTGGCGTTCCATAGGTCAACCGTTCCGGGCAGACTGACGGTCACGCCCGCCCCCAACGCATGCGCAGAGCGGATGATCGTGCCAACGTTTCCCGGGTCCTGCACGGCATCGAGCACCAACACCGATCTGATGTCCGCCCAACCTTCCGCGCTGATTTGGGGTATCTGTGCAATGGCCAGTATGCCTTGCGGAGACTCCGTATCAGCAGCGTCAGCAAACGTTCGCTCGTCAACGGTCTCGATGGGCGTCTGCTGTATCTTCAGCTGCTGCAACAGACGTGCAATGCGTGGTTCGTGATCAGCGTCACGTTGAACGAGGGCGCCACGTACCACTAACGGGCTGTCGAGCAGCGCTTCAACGGTTCGCACACCTTCAGCAACAAACAACCCGTGACGTTCCCGTGCCTTGCGGCGCTTGAGGTCACGAGCAAGAGACAACAGCTTCACAGTGGCTCCTTAAACAGCGACACCATGGCAGGTCCGGGTTGAGTTCACAGGATCACCAGTTACCGCGCTCGACTGAGCGCAGGCAGAAGGATATGCGCGAGAATCAGGTCAGACACAACAGGCAACGTGACACATCGTCAGGTGGATTGCGCCGTACCCGTGCGCTGTCACTCGGGCTGGCCGTAAGCATCGTCGCGGCGGGAGCCGCGGGTTGCATGGCGTCCACGCAGGAAGAAGTCGCGATGGGCAGCCAGTACGCGGCAGAAATCAATCGTCAACTACCCATTGTGACCGATCCGCAGGTCGCCAGCTACATCACGGTGCTCGGCGACTCGATTGCCCGGGTGGCAGACCAGCGCAACCTCGACTGGCATTTCTACGTGGTCGATCAGGCAGAAGTGAACGCGTTCGCCGTGCCCGGCGGCTACATCTACATCAACCGGGGACTCATTGAACGATCGGAAACGATGTCGGAGCTGGCCGGTGTGCTTGGACATGAAATCGGCCACGTGACCGAGCGCCACTCCATGGAACAGATGGCCAAGTCGCAGCAGGCGAATCTGGGACTCGGCATTACCTGCATCCTGGCTCCACAGATTTGCAACAGCGGGCTTGGATCCACGGCGATTCAGCTCGGTGCGGGCGGCGTGTTTGCGAAGTTTTCACGCGATGATGAGCGCGAAGCAGATCGCGTGGCGATTAACTTCATGGTGAGAGCCGGTATCGACCCGCGTGGCATTCCTGCGATGTTCCGCACGCTGCTTGCCGAGCGCCAGAACAAACCGGGCGCGCTGGATGGTATGTTTTCAACTCACCCATTGGCCGAAGATCGGGTGGCCGATTCAGAAGCACTGATTGCGCAGATTGATCCCGTGATTCTCAAGTCACTCACCACTGACACGCGCGCCTTCCAACAGTTCAAGGCACGCCTCAAGTCGCTTCCGCCATCACCAACCCCTGCCCAGCGTTGACCGTACCGGATCCATCAACAGCAACACCGATCGCTCTGACCATCGCCGGATCTGATTCCGGCGGCGGTGCAGGTATCCAGGCCGACCTGAAAGTGTTTCAACGCTTTCAGGTTTTTGGTACCTCGGTGTTGTGCGCCGTCACCGCGCAAAACACCACTGGTGTGAATGCGTGGGAGCCTGTGTCCGCCGCGCTCGTGCGCGCTCAACTCGACGCGGTTGCCGAAGATCTGCGTCCGGCGGCCGTGAAAAGCGGAATGCTGGCCAGTACGGAAGTTGTGCGCGCGGTTGCGGCAGGGCTGTCGGCTCACGGATTGCGACCATATGTGCTTGATCCCGTGATGGTCGCGACATCAGGTGATCTGCTGGTCGATGAGGGAGCGGTACAGGCAATCCGCGAGCAGCTCGTGCCGCTTGCCACGCTTGTCACCCCCAATCTCGATGAGGCCGAAGTGCTGCTGGGAGAACCCGTCTCGGACGTCGACGCCATGGAACGTGCGGCGCGCACCCTTGTGGAAGAGCATGGTGCGCACGCTGCTCTGGTGAAAGGCGGGCATTTGCCCGGGCTGGAGATGGTAGACGTGCTCTTTCACGACGGTACGATTGAGCACTTTCGTCATCCCCGCATTCATACCACCAGCCTGCATGGTACCGGGTGCACACTCAGCGCGTCGATCGCCGCGCATCTGGCGCGTGGCAACTCACTGCGCGAAGCAGTGCGCAGCTCACTGGAGTACGTGTACCGCGCGATCCTGACCGCGCCCGCGCTGGGCAGCGGGCACGGCCCACTGAATCACTGGGCGTAAGGCTACGACGGCTTTCGTCGCGTGGCTTACACCGGTTTGGTCGCGCGAACAAAACCGGCCAGAAAGCGTCCGGTGACTTTGTCGAGCATATCATCCACCGGCAAGCCAGCCAACTGAATAAACTCCCGCGCGTCAGCGGGGTCGTATTCGCGCGTTGGCTCGACAGAGGCGTTGGTGAAACCGGTATCGCGTACCAGCTTCATGAAATCCTCCTGATCCATTGCTCCCGCAATGCACCCCACCCACGCCTCCATGCTCGAGCGGATGGCCGCCGGAATCTCGCCGCGCGACAGCACATCGCTCACGGCCAGCCGTCCGCCCGGCTTGAGCACACGAAAGGCCTCTTTCAGCACAGTTGCCTTGTCAGACGACAGGTTGATCACACAGTTCGAAATGATCACATCAACCGACGAATCGGGCAGTGGGATGCTTTCAATGTGCCCCTTGAGAAACTCCACATTGTGCACACCCGCTTCAGCCTGATTGCGGCGCGCCAGGGCGAGCATTTCATCGGTCATATCGAGGCCATATGCCTTGCCGGTGGGCCCTACGCGCTGTGCTGACAGCAATACGTCAATGCCGCCGCCCGAACCCAGGTCAAGCACCACTTCGCCCGCGTTGAGTTCCGCCAAGGCCGTGGGGTTACCGCACCCCAGTGACGCCAGCAGCGCACCCTTGGGCAGCGCAGCGGTTTGGGAGCCGTCGTAGAGGTTGTCTGTGATCGGATCTACGCCGGTGGACGACAGGGACACCGTGGTGCTGCAGCAACCGGCGTCGGCGTTCGTGTTTGAGATGGTTCCGCTCTTGGCGGTGAGCTGCTGCAAATCCACGGGGCTGCAGCAGGACGCTCTCTGCCCCGCCTCGGCGAGCGCCGCCGCGGCCGCGTAGCGATCACGCACAGTATTGGTGATGCTGGCCGGATCTGGTTTGTATTCTGAAGACATGAACGATTCTCCGATCAAGGATTGTTGATATATTACTGCAAAAAAAGGGGAAGGTCTGGACTCATCCGCAGCACCCGTCGGCCTGCACAGCGTCCGGGTTGAGCAGCGGTAAAGGTGCGTGAGCCGGTACGGCCGCCGGCGAAGGATACGATGCATCGCCACCGGTCGGGGGCGCCGATGCGTAGACGCGGCGACCGGCACTGAGCTGATCGAGCGCCCCGTGCAGCGACTCAATCGCCTCGGGTACGAGCTGGTACCAGCTCCAGCGCCCCTGCTTGCGATCAGTGACCAGTCCGGCCTCCTTGAGCACCCGCAGGTGAAAGGAGAGTCGGGACTGGGCGGCTTCGAGCGTAGTCTGCAAATCACACACGCAGCACTCGCCATCGCGCAAGGACGCCAGAATCGCAATCCGCGTGGGATCAGAAAGCGCCTGAAAACGTCGGACCAGAATCCCAACGTCAGGCGGAGCACCAAGGGCAGCAGAGGAGTCCATTCATCAATATATCAACATATGTTGATATTGCAAACTAAGCGTTACGATGTTCCCGGCAGCCCCCACCGTCGGCTGTCAAGAACCGTTCACCGTACACCGTTCACCCAAACCCAAAACGCCGTCAAACGGCCCGAAACCGCCCACCGTTCACCGTTCACACCCAACCGAAAACGCAGTCAAACGGTTTTACCTAGCCCCCCCACAAATCCCCGCACCAACCGCTCAAACCGCCCCGCAGCCTCCCGACCCACCTGCAGCACTTCCTCGTGCCCGAGCAGCTCGGCGCTCAGC
Organism: Gemmatimonas sp.; assembly: GCA_011390805.1. Lineage (GTDB taxonomy): Bacteria > Gemmatimonadota > Gemmatimonadetes > Gemmatimonadales > Gemmatimonadaceae > JAABRT01. The sequence continues at coordinate 11,525 of JAABRT010000038.1, forward strand.
CCCGCCGCCTTGTTGGTAATCAGCGACACCGCCACGCAGCGCATCCCCAGCGCCCGTGCCACAATCACCTCCGGCACCGTCGACATGCCCACGGCGTCGGCACCAAACTTCTCCAGCATGCGCACTTCCGCCGGCGTTTCATATGTGGGGCCCAGCAGCCCCATGTACACACCATCCTTCAGCTCCACACCCTGCTCCCGCGCCGCCGCACGCATCAGTGCACGCAACTCAGCATCGTACGGCGACGACATATCGGGAAACCGTTCGTCACCCTTCTGGGGCGGGCCGTGCAGCGGGTTGCGATACATCATGTTGATGTGATCGGCCAGCAACATCAGATCACCGGGCACGAAGTTGCGGTTCACTCCACCCGCCGCATTCGACGCCACGTACACGCGAGCCCCGAGGGCATGCAGCACGCGCACCGGGTACCCTGCCACAGCGGGCGGGTGTCCCTCGTACATGTGCAAACGCCCCGACAGCATCAGCACTGGCACGCCATCAAGCGTTCCACTGATCAGCTGCCCGGCGTGTCCGGACACCGATGTGGTCGGGAAGCCCGGCACGTCGGCAAACGGAATGTGAATCGCATCGGTCACCTGCGCCGACAGCCCACCGAGCCCGCTGCCGAGTACAATGGCACACGCCGGCTCGCGGTAGGCATCGCCCAGCAGTTCACGCACCACGGCTGCGGCGCGTGACGCCTCGTACGCTCCCGGGCCCTCATTGGGCACCGGCATACTCGCTGTGCGGAAGGGCGCGCTCATACCGTTGTTTCCTCTGCCGCGGGGGTCCATGTACCGTCAGCGGCCGCCTCGGCCAGCAGACGCGCTGTCTCGCGCTGCGCCGCCGCTTGCAGTGACACGCGTTCCGGCTGCGGCAGGAACGCCGCCTCAAACGCGTGCGAAGCAATGGATGCCAGCGTGGATAAATCAAATCCCAGATGCTGCGCACAGCGTGCGTACTCTTCCGTGAGTGTCACGCCGCTCATCAGCCGGTTGTCCGTGTTGATGGTCACGCGCACGCCGGCGTGATACTGCGCACGCAGCGGATGTTCGGCAAACGTATTGGCCACCCGCGTCTGCACGTTACTGGTTGGACACACTTCGAGCGCGATACCACGATCCCGCACGTAGTCCAACAGCGAGGGGTCTTCACCAAGTCGCGTTCCGTGACCGATGCGGTCAGCACCGCACAAGTGTACGGCCTCTCGAATGGAAGTGGCGCCGTCGCCTTCTCCGGCGTGCACCGTGACCGCCAGATCGTGCTGTCGCGCCTGCGCAAAGGCACCAGCAAAATCGCGCGCGGGATAACCCGCCTCCGCTCCCGCCAGGTCAAACGCCACCACATTGTTTGCGCGGTGCGCCACGGCCAGTTCTGCCATCTCCTGCGCGTGCACCGCCCCGAGGTTGCGCAGCGCACACACAATGGTGCGTGCGATCGTACCCGTTTCCCGCTGGCCACGGCGCAGCCCACGGTCTACCGCCAACACTACGTCATCAAGTGAGAGTCCGCCGTCAATGTTGAGTGCGGGACAGTAGCGCACCTCCACGTAACGGATTCCATCTTCCGCACTGTCAATCACCAGCTCGTGCGCAATGCGTTCCAATGCATCGGCATCCTGCATGACACTGAGTGTGATACCGAAGCGCGCCAGATAGTCTTCAAGGTTACGTGCGTCGTCTACACGCATGTAGGACTCGAGCTCACCAACATCGGTGCAAGGCAACGGAACGCCGCGCTCAAAGGCCAGTGCGTTGAGCGTATCAGCGCGCAACGACCCGTCCAGATGCACGTGCAGTTCGGCCTTCGGCAGACGTTGCAGCAACGCATACTGCGCCGGACTGAGCGTCATGCGGTGGCCTCGTCTGTCACTGCTGTTTCCGGCGTCACATCGGCGTCGCCCGGTGCAGCGCGAACGGGTAGCACCCGGAAGATCGCACCACCGTGCACCGGCGTGCCGGCATCAATCGGCAAGCCTCGGCTGTCGGTGATCCGACGGGTTCCCGCGGTCACCGCATCGGCATCGGCCGGATCAGCTTCGCGCACCGCGTCAAGCGCGGTTGCTCCGTGTGCCACCGAGACGCCACGCTCATTTACGTAGGCGCGCAGCATGGTCGGTTCCGAAGGAGCGTTGGGCGTTGGCTCCTGCTCCACCTCTATTTCCTGACGGTCGCTCACGGCGACTCCTGTCGAATGCGCACATCGGCAGGTGCCTGCACCGGCTGCGGCAACGAGCGCAGATGCTGCGCCAGCGCATCGATGTCGCGAATGGGCAGGACTTCGCCGCTCACAAAAGGTACGCCTTTAATGGTGCGCGGATCGCCAAACATGTAATCGTTCATGATCACAGTATAGACGGCTGCCGGATTGACCGCACCTCCATCGGGCAGCGACAGCCCTGTCACCAGATCGCCCTCGGCACGCGAGCTATCCCACGTCATGTGTAACCCGCTGATGTGCAAGTCGGGAGCACGACGGAAGGTGGAGTTATTCATCAACCGCGTGAGGTCGCGCCCGCGGATCTGCACCCGCACCAGTTGGTTGGCAAAAGGGACGATCTCGTGCAACGCCCCAACGGTAGCGGTACCGGCCGCGAGGTTGGCACGGATACCGCCGTTGTTCCAGATCCCGATGTCGCCGCGACCCACCGTGCGCAACGCATCAACAATGAGGCGACCCAATCCGTACTCGCTGCCTTCTCGACGCAACTCTGTCGCGATTACCGCGACTTCTTCACGCAAACGCGGACCCACGGTAGCCAACGAACGTTCAATGATGCGGGAGACTTCCGGATCGGCGCCGGAAACCGAGTCGCCATACACGTCGCGCACCGCAGTGCGTGGAATGCGATCCGATCCGGTGAGCGGGATATCAGTCACCGAAATCGCTCGCCCACTCGACGACGCCTGCACCACTGGCACACCGTTCACGCGTGCATCGAAGATCGTGTGCGAGTGACCGGCCACCACCAGATCCGGTTTGTCAGTCAGACCGCGCACGAACTCGAATACAGCACCGCTGCACCGGTCCGGCGCGTCGCGCTCACAACGACCACCGTCGTGAATCACCGCCACAACAATCTGCGCCCCACGTGCCCGCAGCGAGCGCACATGTTCACTCACGATCGGCGCGGGATCACTGAAGGTCAGGTCGTTCACATGAATGGCCTTCGTGCTGCCCGATGTGTGCGTTCCCGCCGCCCCGACAATGCCCACGCGCACGCCCGCGCGCTCGACCATGGTATCGGCGCTCACCCACGATGGACGGCGGCCGTCGCGACCGCGCACGTTGGCCCCCAAGACGGCGAAACGCATTTCGCGGAAGCGGGTGTACATCGTATCGCGTCCGTAGTCGAACTCATGATTGCCCAACGCCGCCGCGGTGTAGCCAAGCGTGTTCATAAGCTCCACAATCGGCCGGCCGTACTGCCAGTCCGAGCCGGGCGTGCCGGTGAACATGTCCCCGCCGTCGAGCAGGAGCAGCTCGCAACCTCCCTGGCATTCGCGGCGGGCTCGGGCAATCGCAGCCGCGAGCGGCACGGCGCCCCCCCGCAAGAGCCCCTGTGCATCGGGGCGTGGGGCATGCGTACCGTGCATGTCATTCGTTGACACGACACGCAGCACACGCGTACCCGCGGCGACATCGGGCGCTCCCATGGCACGCCCTCGGCCAGCCGCCGCGGAAACGGGCATCGTGCCTGCCTGCGGTGCGGCAACCGCCGCACCTTGGCCGACAGGTCGTGCGCAACCCGCCGCCAGCAGCACGCAGAGCGGGCCAATCAGCATCCCGAACGCGGGCCAGGCTCGTGAGTCGCGCAGAATCATGTTGGGATTGAGCATGCCAAAGGTTAGCGCCCCACCCCGGTGTTTGCCTCCCCCGTTGCACTGCTCTTCATTCGTAACGAGCTTACAACGGTGACAGATTCCCGCGCCTCCCAACACCTCTTCCAACCTGCTGCCTGTGACGCGGGCCATGCGCCGATACGCAACCGTGACGCAATCGTCGCCTATCCAACACGGCCCGCCGGCACCCTGTACATCGTGATGTGTCTGTGTCGGGAAGTTCATCCATGAAGCCGCTGATCTTCGGAATCGCCGGTGGAACGGGATCGGGGAAATCCACAGTTGCACGCAAGGTCGCGGAGTCGCTTGGCGACGCGTCAGTTGCGTTCATTGAAATGGATTCGTACTACCGGGACTTTTCGCACCTTTCGCGTCACGAGTTGCATCATCACGTGAACTGGGATCACCCGGACGCGTTCGACGTTGTGCTGCTCGCTTCGCATCTGGGAGCGCTGGCACGCGGTGAAGCGATCGAGGTCCCGGTCTACGAGTTCGCGACGCATTCGCGCAGCGTTCAGGTGCGGCGGGTAGAACCGGCAGACGTTGTGGTGATTGACGGAATCCTGTTGCTGGCCGACGAACGGTTACGAACGGTGTGCGATGTAAAGGTCTACGTAGATGCCGATCCGGACATTCGCCTCATCCGGCGTATCCGGCGCGACATGGAATCACGTGGCCGGTCGCTGGACTCGGTCCTCGATCAATATCTGTCCACGGTCCAACCGATGCATCTGCAGTTCGTCGAACCGAGCAAGCGCTACGCGGACGTTATCGTTCCCCGGGGCGGCAGCAACACCATCGCCATCGAAATGCTCGTCGCAAAAATTCAGCGCCGTCTGGCCACGCGCGCGGCCGCGGCGCACTCAGGAGCTCAGCTATGAATCCGCCACCGCCGGTGACAGATCGTGTGCTCGTGGTTGATGACGAACCGGAAATCGTAGCGCTCGTAGCCTACCATCTCGCCAAGGCGGGGTATCGCGTGGCCACCGCCGCCAGCGGACAGGACGCGATCGACATCGCGCGACGTGAGCGCCCGGCGCTTGTAGTGCTCGACCTGATGCTGCCGGGCATGTCGGGCTTTGAGGTACTCGAAGTGCTGCGCGCAGACGAAAACACGCGTGATGTCGCCGTGCTCATGCTCACGGCACGTCGCGAAGAAGTTGACCGCATTCGCGGTCTCTCACTCGGCGCCGACGACTACCTCACCAAGCCGTTTTCGCCGCAGGAACTGGTACTGCGTGTAGCCGCCATCCTGCGTCGGGTGTCACAGCCACAGACGCCCAGCGTTGATGTGCTGGCCTTCGGCCCGCTCAAGATCGACCGGGCGGCGCTCACCGTGCAGGTAGATGAACAAGCCATTGAGCTCACGCCCACCGAATACAAGCTGCTGCTGACACTCGCCGAACGGCGCGGTCGTGTGCAGGGGCGTGGTCATCTGTTGGAAACGGTGTGGGAAGCGGCACCCGACATTCAAACGCGCACCGTCGACATGCACGTGCAGCGTTTGCGCGCCAAGCTGGGGGTGGCCGGTGATCTGATCGAAACGGTTCGCGGCTTCGGCTATCGACTGCGTACGTCGCAAGCGCGCGGCGCGTGATTGCAGTCAGCGCGTAAACACACACCGTGAGACTCACGCAACGCCTCATTCTGTATACCATCCTCATCGCGACGTTGATCGTGCTGGTGGTGGGTGTTTCGGTTGAGCGACGCGTCACGGACCGGCTGCGCACCGACGATCGATTTGCCGCGGTGGAGACCGAGGCGTTGCTGCGCAGCGTACGCACCGACATCGGATTGGCGGCCATTGTTGCGTTCATTGTTGGATTGGGCGCAGCCGTGGTGCTCTCGCGCTCCATCGCGCAGCCGATTCAGGAACTGCGTGATGTGGCACGTTCGCTGGCCGATGGCGATATGTCACGCCGGCCCAAGCTGCTGGGCACCGGTGAAGTCGGTGACCTGAGTGAAGCGTTGCGCAGTCTGGCCGAACAATCCACGTCCCGCATGGACGCGCTTCGCGCGGAAGAAGCACTGCTGGTGGCGCTCACCGAGTCACTCAACGAGGGGGTGGTGGCGGTGGATGCGCGGCAGCGCGTGGTGCGCATCAATGAAACGGCGCGTCGCATTTTGCGCTTGCGCGAACCCGTTCCATTTCCGGCCGACTATCTGCCGCGTGATCGCACCATGCGTGACGCGCTGTCGGCCGTATTGCGCGGCCAGGAAGCCATGCCGTCTGAAGTGCGCGTGGACGATCGCACACTGTCGCTCACGGCGCGTCCGTTGCCCAACGGCGGTGCGATTCTGGCGTTGTATGACCTCACACCGTTTCGCCGACTCGAGGCGGTACGACGAGATTTTGTAGCCAACGTATCGCACGAACTGCGAACTCCGCTCACGGTCATCACCGGTTTTGTTGAAACACTGGCCGATGATGATTTGCCGGTTGACCTGCGTCGGCAGTTTCTGGGGATGACGGCTGCCAATGTGCGACGCATGCAGCGCATTGTGGATGACCTGCTCGATCTCTCCCGAATTGAGTCGGGCGGATGGCTGCCCAATCCGGCTGAGCTCGACTTGCGTGCACTCACCGCAGAAATCGCCTCACCGTTGCGCGACCAGGCCATTGCGAAAGGGGTGGATCTCGATGTGTGCATCCCCGCCGACTTGCGCACAGCGTACGCCGACCCCACGGCGGCTCGTCAGATCCTCTCCAACCTCACGGAAAACGCGCTGCGTCATACCAGCACGGGAAGCGTGACGCTGTTTGCCGAAGCGAAGCCCGAAGGGGTGTGGCTCGGTGTGCGCGATTCGGGTACGGGGATTCCCGAGGAACACCTGCCACGTATCTTCGAGCGGTTTTACCGCGCCGACCCCGGCCGCTCCCGTGAAGCGGGCGGCACGGGACTTGGGCTCGCCATTGTGCGTCATCTGGCCGAAGCACACGGTGGTCGCGTGCGTGCCCAGTCGGCGGTAGGCAGCGGTACCACCATTTCCGCGCTCTTTCCGTACGCGCCCGCCGAAGAGGCGATCGGTTAGCCGCGCTACTTTTTGGCCGGCCAGGCCCGTGCGACGAGCCGCGGCAGCAGCGACGCCGCACTGCCCGCCAGCGGTACAATGGAAGGACCGGTGCGTTGCCCATGCATCGTTGGATTAATCACCAGCACCGTAGAGCCGTGTGAAGAGGCCAACCACGGCAGCGATGCCGCCGGCTCCACCATGTTGCTGGTGCCAACTGATAGAAAGACATCGCAGGCAAACGTGGCCGCCCGCGCCCGTTCCAACTGCTCACTCGGCAGCGGTTCACCGAACCAGACCACATCGGGGCGCAACGGTGCGCCACACTTTTCGCACCCCGGTGGCTTGATGGGTCCGATTTCCAGCGAGGGCGCGTCCATGCTGGTAGGCGCTTCAAAGGGAGGCGAACAGTCGGCGCTGCAGCGCACACGCAGCAGGCTGCCGTGCAGTGACACCACGTCGTGATGACCGGCCGCTTCGTGCAACCCGTCAACGTTCTGTGTAATGAGCGTACAGCGCGTGAGCCGCCGACTCAGATAGGCCAGCGCGTCGTGCGCGGGATTCGGCCTGGCGTCGCGCACCATGGCGCGGCGTACCGCGTACCAGCCCCACACCCTCGCCGGATCGGCGGCAAAGGCCTCCGGCGTGGCCAGCTGCTCGGGACTGAACTGCGACCAGAGTCCAGTGAGTGCATCACGGAACGTGGGAATGCCGCTTTCCGCCGAAACACCCGCTCCGGTGAGAATGGTGACCACCTCGGACGAGCGCAGCATCGTGGCTGCGGCGGTCAGTGCCGCGTCGAGATCGGGGGAGATCTCGGGGGGCACAGCACCCGTGGGCGCCGGAAGGCTCACGAGCCGGGCGCGCGACGGGTCGGCCGCTCGGGATCTGATAGATGAAGGGGGCTTGGTCATCGCACGCGAAACTGCATCGGGTAGGGTGTTCTGGCAACCGGGAAGCCAATAATCCGAGCGCTTTTCTTTTCGCGTCAAGAGGCGGGGCAACCACGACAACCGCGCGCAACCCTTGTGCCGTGACAGGATCGTTGCATTTCCGTGCGGCAATCGAGACCCGCGTCACGAAGCTTTGGAGGTACCCGCGGCGAGCCTGCTCAGCGGGCTCGGCACTCCTATCCGGGATCATTGCAAATGGCCATGCCTCAGATTGTTCAGTTTATCACATCAACACGGTCGCTGGTACGTGCAGCGCGCGTGTCGTTTTTCATAGCGGCAGCTTTTGTTGTATCAGCTGGTGTACCAACAAGTGCGTTGGCGCAGGATCCCGCAGCAACTGGTCGCATCGCCGGTCGCATCATTGACGCTGAAACCGGCCTCGGCATCCCCGGTGTCGGCATCAATGTTGTGGGTACCACGATCGGAACACAGAGCGGCGTTGACGGAGCGTATGTCATTGCGCGCATTCCCGCAGGCACGGTTACGCTGCTGGCGCGTCGTATTGGATACGGCCCCAAGCAGGTCACCGGTATCATTTTGCCGGCTGACGGTGCTGTAGAGCAGAACATCACGCTCAGCTCCGCTGGTATCGAGCTGGCGGCAGTATCGGTCTCTGTGTCTGCCGAACGCGGCTCGGTGAACGCAGCGCTCGATGCGCAGCGCACCGCAACCGGCATCGTGAATGCCATTACCGCCGAGCAGATCTCCAAGAGCCCCGACGGCGATGCCGCCAAGGCAATCCAGCGTGTAAGTGGCGTTACGGTGCAGGACGGTCGCAGCGTGTTCGTGCGCGGACTTGGTGAGCGCTACACCGTGACCAATCTCAACGGTACGCGACTTCCCAGCCCTGAGCCGGAGAAGCGCTTCGTGCCGCTCGACATGTTTCCCTCGGGTTTGTTGCAGTCCATCAATGTGAGCAAGACCTTCACTCCGGATCTGTCAGGTGATTTTTCCGGCGCATCGGTAGACATTCAGACACGTGAGTTTCCGGCACGACGTGCCGTCACCTTTTCGGCTTCCCTGGGCGCAAACGATCTTGCGACCGGCCGACAGATCGAATCGGCGCCTAGCACCTCGGGCGAGCTGTTCGGCTTTGGCGCCAGCTCGCGCCCGCTGCCGGCAGAGCTTGCATCAGCCAATGCGGTCGGTCAGCTCGATACCCGTCCAAAGATCAACAATGCCATCAACTCGCTGCGCAACACCTGGACGCCGGTGCGCCAGTCGGGGTTGCCAAACGGTTCATTGGGTGTTTCGATCGGTGGTCAGGACCCGATGTTTGGCCTGCGCATTGGATACCTCGCGTCGCTCACCTACTCGGCCACGCAGGATGTCCGTGAAGACGACTATTCAGCCAATCCGATTCAGCGCGATGGTGCGCCTCAGGTATTGGAATCGTGGACTGGACAGGGATCGAGCCGTGGTGTCTCGTGGGGCGGCATGTTCAACCTCAGCAGCCTGATCACATCAAACACGCGCCTGTCGCTCAACAACACCTACACGCGCAGCGCGGACAGTGAAGCGCGTCGCACAGCCGGCGAATCGTTTGCCTTTTCGCTGGCAACCATTGAACGCCAGACGCTTCGCTATGTGGAGCGCGCCATTCGCAGTTCACAGCTCAAAGGCGAGCACACGCTCGGCGAACGTCAGCAGCTCGACTGGACATTTTCAACCGCCGGTGTGGTGCGCAAGGAGCCCGATCGCTCGGACCTTGTGTACGCCCAGTTTGGTGAAGGACAGCCGTTTGCGTGGAGCGATGGTAATCCCGACGTGGCGCGACGCACCTTTGGCGACCTGCAGGAAGACAACTGGAGCGTTGGCACCAACTACAAGCTCGCGCTCAACAGCGGCGTCGATGCGCCAACCGTGAAGGTGGGCGGCGTCTACCGCAGCACCTCGCGGTCGGCAGTGAACCGGCAGTTCAGCCTGATTTCCACCTTTGTACCAACGGCCGATCGTGAACGTCCGGCGGAAGAGTTGTTTGACGGACGTTTCACCGGAGAGAACGACAACGTCTTCAACATCATCAACGTGGCCGAAGATGGTGTGTACAACGCCACGGAGCAGCTGACGGCCGGTTACCTGATGACGGAGATTCCGTTTGGCGGTCGGTTCAAGCTCATTGGTGGCGCGCGCGTTGAAAATGCTGTCATTGACGTGAATACGTCGCTCAGCAACAACAACGTGTTCAACTCCGGGCTCGACAACCTCGATGTGCTGCCGGCCATTGTGCTCAATGTTCAGACGAGTGAGCGCGGACAGCTGCGCGCGTCGGCCTCACAGACGCTGGCGCGACCGGAATACCGTGAGCTCTCGCCGGTGCAGTACCTCGATGTGGTGGGTGGCGCGATCACGCGCGGCAACGGCGATCTCGTGCGCACGCTCATTCAGAGCTACGATGTGAAGTACGAGTTCTTCCCCGGCGCCGGTGAAGTGTTGAGCCTTGGCGCATTCGTGAAGCGGTTTGATCGTCCGATCGAGCGCATCGACATCTCAACCGGTGGACAGCCGCTGGTGTCGTTCTTCAACGCTGCATCGGCCAACAACCTCGGTGTTGAAGTGGAAGCGCGCAAAGGACTCGGTGGTTTGAGCGAGCGCCTTGAGCCGTTGGCGGTGTTCAGCAATGTCACGCTCATGCAGAGTGACATCACCGTTGGCTCGGATGCGTCGTCCAACACCAATCCGAACCGTCCGATGATGGGCCAGGCTCCGTGGGTTGTGAATGCCGGCATGACGTACACCGGCACCTCCAACGGTGCCTCGGCCACGGTGCTGTACAGCGCTGTTGGCGAGCGCATCTACAGCGCCGGCACGATTCCCTTCCCCGACGTGTACGAGCAGCCGCGTCACCTGGTGGATGTGTCGCTGCGCATGCCGTTGGGTGACAAGTGGACGTGGCGCCTTGATGCCCGCAACCTGCTCGATGCACCATATAAGCTCACACAGGGACCGATCACGCGTGAATCGTACCGTCTCGGCCGTAACGTCGCGCTCGGTATGTCGTGGCGCCGCTGAGCGGTGGTCACAGCTGCCACTGCGTTTTCGGGCGGCGGTGACAGGTTCGTGACCGTTTAGTCGCCGGTGCATGACAGTGTGACGGCAGGTTTGGGGGATGAGAGCATGCGCTCTCATCCCCTTTTCACTTAGACCACAGGTTGCTCATGTCCTTTGCCTCGACACGCTGGTTGCCCAAGTACGGCGCCATGGCTTGTCTCCTGCTCGCGATGGTTGCGTGCAGCGATGACGATGACGACATCATCCCACCGCCGCCACCACCACCACCAGCGCTCGTCGCACCGACCGGTTTGACCGGTACTGCGACGTCGACCACCGGCGTTCGCGTTACGTGGTCGGCTGTTACAGGCGCCACGTCCTACACGGTTGAACAGGCGACAGGCTCCGGCGCCTTCTCCACGGCCGGCACGGTTTCCGGCACCGAGTTTACGGCCGCCAACCTGCAGCCCAACACTGAGTATCGCTTCCGTGTTCGCGGCCTGCGCGGCACCGAGCAGGGCCCGTTCTCGGCTGATGTCACGGTTCGCACGCAGTCCGATGCGCCCGTTGCGCTTGTCGCTCCCACGGGAGTGGGTGGCTCATCACCGTCTGCAACGTCAGTTCGCGTGGTGTGGAACCCGGTAGCATCAGCCACTGCATATGACGTGCAGCAGGCCACGCTGACCGGTGATTTTGTCACGGTTAACCGCGTGACGGGCACCGACTACACGGCCACCGGTCTGGCGCCCACCACGGATTACCGTTTCCGCGTGCGCTCCGTGCGCAACACGGAGACGAGCGACTTCTCGGCCATCACCACCATCCGTACACTGGCCGCGAACACGATTCAGGTGTCTTCGGACATCACGCAGAACACCGTGTGGACGTCCAACAACATCTATCAGCTCACGCGCATCATCTCCGTTGCCAACGGCGCAACGCTCACGATTCAGCCCGGCACGCGCATCATTGGTGGTGCGATCACGCAGGGTCAGGCTCCGCCGGTTACGGCACTTATCGTGCTGCGTGGCTCACGCGTGAACGCGGTCGGAACGGCTGAAGCCCCGATCGTCATGACGTCAGCTGCATCGGAAGGCAACCGTTTCCCGGGTGACTGGGGCGGATTGATCATCGTGGGTAACGCGCGCTCCAACCGTACCGGTCGCGTTGTGGTTGAAGGTCCGGCTCCGGCCGACACGATCAGCTGGGGCAATGGCAACGCCGACAACGACAACTCGGGCGATTATCGCTACATCCGTGTTGAGTTTGCCGGTGCCGCGGCACAGCTGAACGTTGAGCTCAACTCGTTCTCCATGTACTCAGTGGGCAGTGGCACTCGCATGGAATACCTGCAGGCCATTCGTGGTCTTGACGACATGTTCGAGTGGTTTGGTGGTACGGTTGACGGTCGCTACTTCGTGTCGTACGAGTCGGGCGACGATCACTTTGACTCGGCCGAAGGCTACCGCGGTCGCAATCAGTTCATGATCGCGCTGCAGACCGGACCGCGCATCTCGCCGCGTCCTGGCAACCCCGGCGCACTCTCGTCGGAACAGAGCGGCTTTGAGAATGACGGCTGTGGTTCGGCTGCTGGCTCATGTGCGCAGGGCTTCAACTCCACACCGTACAGCATGCCGGTGTTCGCCAACTTCACCGTGGTTGGCCCGGGCCCCGGCGTGCTGCCGGTTCGTGCCGGCGGCGACGGTGGTCTTGGCGCCAACATCCGCCGCGGTACTGGCGGTGTGTACATCAACGGCGTGCTCGCACGCTGGCCGGAAGCGGCGTTCTCGATCTTTGATCCGGAAACGGATCAGCGGATCACGGAAGACTCGCTCAACATCCGGAACCTTGTGCTGGCCGATAATCCCCGGAACTTCGACGCTGTTGGCGCGAACAACCGCTTTGGTCAGGAGAGCAAGTTCACGAACAACGCGATCCGCACCACGACGGCTGCCGGTCACACGCTGTTCAACAACGTGCCGTCTGCTTCGACGCCTGTCACCAACAACTTCGACTTTGACTGGCGCCCGGCCACGGGTTCCATTCTGGCCACGGGTGGCACAGGCACCACGTTCCCGGGTCGTATCCCGCAGCGTGTCACCAACTTCTTCGGTGGCACCATGCAGAGCACCTCGTACGTTGGTGCAATCGATCCGGCCGCCGGCACGGAATGGTACGCTGGCTGGACGCGTTACTACCTGAACTAAGCTGCAGTAAGTTGAAAGGGGCCGGGCTCGCATTGGCGGGTCCGGCCCCTTGTTCCTTTCCATGACCTCCCTGCTCATGTTTTCGATTCGCTTTTCAACATCCGCCTCAGCACGCGCACACCGTCTTGGCAACCGCGCAGGCGCATCACGTCTGTTGCTTGCCGCGCTCCTTATCACGATCGCTGCGTGCAGCGGTGACAGTGCGGCTGATTCAATGAGTGACGACATCATCGCCGAAGTCTCCGCGCGCAGTGTGCCACTCGACTCAGGTGCAGTACGCCAGCCGATTCCTGCAGGCATTGATCCTGACATGGTGGAGTGGCGAAGCGATGGTGTACTCATTGCATCCACCGACTCGCTGGTCAAAACGCCGGGGTATGTCGTAGACAGCATCTTCCCACCGGAAGAGGCGCTGCGACGCTTTCAGGCCGAAACCGAACCTGTCACAGCGTTGTCGGGCGGTGCACGGTCCACCGACGAGTTGCTGCGACGCTACTGGGAAATTCTGCAGTCCGGCGACTCCCTCGCGCTCACTCCTTACGTGCTGAGCAAGGCCGAGTTTGCGTATCTCTATTTTCCGGAGAGCAATGAGGCGGAAACCGGTTTGCAGCCGCACGTCTCATGGCTGCTCTATTCCAACAATGGCGGCCGCGGGCTTTCGCGTGCGCTTACGCTGGCCGGAACTGAGACACAGCCCGTAAACGGCACAGTGTGCGTGAACGGCACCAAAGCGCTTGGCAACAATACGGTGCACGGTCCCTGTGGAATTGTGCGGGAGCTCGAGTCACGCACGGACACACTCTGGATCTCCCAGCACATCATTGAGCGTGGTGGTGTGTTCAAGCTGTTGAGTTTCGCGAACGAGTTGTGATGAAGCACCGCCGTGTTTCAGCGCTGCTGCTTGCGTGCTCGCTCTTTGCAGTCGGCGCGTGCGCTTCTGATGTACAGCCCGACACGGCGGACTCCGGTAGCCCCGTGGCGCGCACCGCTACAACGGTAGACCTGCTCGGCGCCGGCGCGACCTTTCCTTACCCATTGTACGCGCGATGGTTCAATCAGTTTGCGGCCGACAGTGGTGTGCGTATCAACTATCTGTCGGTGGGCTCGGGAAGCGGCATTGAGCTCCTGCTCGCCGACAGTGTGCATTTTGCGGCATCCGATGTGCCACTGCGCGACGATGAAGCCAACCGTGTGGTGGGTGGACGAGTGATTCATGTGCCGATGGTGCTTGGTGCCGTCGCACTCACCTATCATCTCGACTCGCTCACCCGTCCGCTGCGACTGTCAGGCCCTGTGATCGCCGACATTTTTTCCGGTCGCATCGCCCGCTGGAATGATGAGCGGTTACGCGCGCTCAATCCTGACCAGCCGCTGCCAGACGACACCATTCTTGTGGTGCATCGCTCCGACGCCAGTGGCACGTCGTTCATTCTCAGTGACTACCTCTCGCTGGTGAGCAACAGTTGGGCGAGCGAACCCGGACGTGGGCGTGCGGTTACCTGGCCCACGGGAACGGGAAGAAACGGAAACGCTGGCGTCGCCGCACAGGTCAGGCAAACCGTTGGCGCGATCGGTTATGTGGAGAGCAGTTACGCACGACTCAATCGACTGCCCGTAGCACGCGTGCAAAACTCCAGCGGTGCATTTGTTGCCCCTTCACCCTTCGAGGTCGGTGCGGCGGCAGTCAACGTGCTCGACGCCATCAATGAACCGGTCGACTTGCGTGTCTCACTCGTCAATGCCGGTGGCAAGCAGTCGTATCCCATCGTTTCATTTTCATGGCTGCTGGTTGCTCCCGAAGCGCTGGAAACGTTGGAGCGTACACAACTGATGCGCTTTATTGACTGGGCGCTCACCGATGGCGAACAGCTGGCCCGCGAGCTGGGCTACGAGCCGTTGCCGGCTGTACTGGCGGAACGCGTCATGGAGTCAACGCGCTCGCAGCTGTCCGCGTCAACTCGCGCACGGGATTCCCGCGCGCGATAAACACAATCATGCATCTGGTGTGACGCAGCTGTTACCACATGCTCGGTGCCTCTTCGAGTGTGACGTGTACAATGCGCTATGCCTGCCCCGCTCACGCACGCGCTGCGCTTCGCCGCCTCAACACTCATCAATCACTGCGCATGCCCGGTACGGCGCGCGTGATCCTCGAGGGCAGTGATTCTGGACGCCACTTGAACGGTGATATCGCGACGCTCAAAACGCGATTGCTGGAGATGTCCGGACGAGCCGAGACGCTTGTTGAAATGGCAGTGGATTCCATGATTGAGCGGAATCGCGACAAGGCCGAAGCGGTCATCGATGCAGACCGTGAAATCGACCGCATGGAAGTGGACGTTGAGCAGCTGGCGCTGTCATTGCTCGCCCTGCAGCATCCGGTGGCGCGGGATCTGCGACTGGTTATCGGTGTGATTCGCGTGGCGGCCGATGTAGAGCGAATCGGTGACCACGCGGTGAACATCGCGCAGTGCACGGTGCGCGTGGTACGCGGTGGCATTGTGGTACCACCATCGCCTGCACTGGTTGATATGGCACGTCGCACGCGACGCATGCTCAGCGATGCACTCGATGCCTTCATCCGCAGCGACAGCGATCTCGGACGCTCGCTCACGCTGGCCGACGAGGCGATTGATGCCTTTCACGATACGATCTTTCGCGGCATGCGCACGCACATGATGGAAGATGCGCGCGCCGTTGATGCGTCGCTCGAGCTGCTGCTCGTGTCGCGCAACCTTGAGCGTGTGGCTGATCTGGCCACAAACATCGGTGAGAACGCGGTGTTTCTGGCTGAAGGGGTTCAGGTGCGTCACCGCCTCACCGGGCTCAGCGACAGCTAGACCGGATCGGGCCCACTGGCGCGCGCGCCCCGTGTTGGGCATCATGCAACCATGCCTACCCCGCGACTCCTGCGTACCGCCGAATGACCGAGCCCGTCGCCCCATCGCAGCGCATCGCCGCGATTGACATCGGCTCCAACTCCATCCGACAAATCGTCGCCGACGTCTCACCAACGGGTCAAATCCGCTCGGTTGATGAAATGAAGGCGATGCCGCGCCTTGGTGAAGGGCTGGAAGCTACCGGTGCACTGGGTCGCACGGCCGTGGACACCGGAGTGGCCGCAGTGCAGCGCATGGTGGCGCTGGCCAAGCGCCTCGACGCGCAACGCATCGAGATCGTGGCCACCAGCGCGGTGCGTGACGCCTCCAACGGGGCCGACTTCACCGGTCGCATTCTTGAAGAAACCGGCATTGCCGTTCGGGTGCTCGGCGGCGAAGAAGAAGCGCTGCTCTGCTTTCGCAGTGCACTGGCTCACTTTGAACTCGGTTCGGGCCGATCGCTGGTCATGGATATTGGCGGTGGATCGCTGGAGCTGGTGCTGGCCAAAGACGGATTGATTGAACGCGTTGCATCGCTCCCGTTTGGCGCGGTGCGCATGACTGAACGCTTTCTGCAACCGGAGATCCGTCCGCGGGCGGTACGCGCATTACGTGCGCATGTACGCGAAGGGCTGCGCCGTGCGATGCCAGTGAAGGATTGGCGTGGCGCTCAGGTGATTGGCAGCGGCGGGACGTTTACCAATCTCGCCGGCATCATGCTGCAGCGCTCCGGCATGACGGCGCGCTCTACACACGGCGCGCGCATTACACGCGTGGAACTGGAGCACGTGCTCGACTGGCTGCAGCGACTGGCACCGGAAGAGCGGGCCGCCGTACCCGGCCTCAACCCGGCGCGCTCTGACATCATTGTGGCCGGACTTGCCGTGGCAGCGGAAGTGCTGGCTCGCTTCGATCCCCGTGACTTGCTGGTTTCGCGATACGGCATTCGCGAAGGATTGCTGCTGGAGTCGGCGCGGGTGCAGCCCGTGGTGGCCGATCCGGGGGCGGCCCGTGAACGCTCAGTGCGTGAGTTCGCCGAACGCTGTCATTATGAAATGCCCCACGCCCAGCAAGTGCGAAAGCTGGCCCTGCAACTCTTTGATGCGCTCGCACCACGGCTGCGCCTGTCACCGGTCGATCGGCAGATTCTCTCAGACGCGGCAGTGCTTCATGATGTGGGCTACCATATCAACTACGAAAAGCATCACAAGCATTCGTTTCATCTGATCTCGCACGCTGAACTGCTCGGTATGACACCCGCCGAACAAATCGCGATTGCCCATGTGGCGCGGTATCATCGCGGCGCAGTCCCCAAGCGCA
This sequence comes from Gemmatimonas sp., assembly GCA_011390805.1. Lineage (GTDB taxonomy): Bacteria > Gemmatimonadota > Gemmatimonadetes > Gemmatimonadales > Gemmatimonadaceae > JAABRT01. The sequence goes on from JAABRT010000038.1 coordinate 28,732, forward strand.
AGCATCGTGGCTTTGCACAACTCGATCGCGTGCTGCGGGCACGCATTGTGAAGCTGGCGGCACTGTTGCGTTTTGCCGACGGTTTCGATCGCGGCCACGTGGGAGCCGTGGGTCAGCTCGACGTGAAGTGGACCGACGATGCCATTCAGGTGCGCGCCACACCTGCGCCCGGGGCGATGTCGGTACGACTTGAGCTGTGGGGGGCCAGCCGCAAGCGCGGGCTGCTTGAAACGATTACCGGGCAAACGGTGGAAGTGCTGGCGCCTGACGGGTCGTTGGTGCACAGCTCCGACGACGAGGGCGAATAGGCGCGGGTGTTACCCACGGCTACCGTGTGGCACCAACGGTGTACCACCGCGGCCAACGGCAGCAACATACTGCCGTCAGCTGCAGAGCATCACCCGTTGCGCTTGCGCCCCTTGGTGGACCGGGTGCGCTTTCCACCGCCACCATCGGGCACCGCTGACGATGGTTCGCTCTCGGGAAACGGCGCTGAAGCGGCGCTGGTGCCGGATACCTCAATGCCCCACGGCGAACGCATCAGGATGGCGTGCGTACTGCGCACCGGTTCGTCGCCCGGCATTTGCCGCTCGTATGTGCCATCTGACTGCAGATCCCACGACTGCCGGTTGTCACGCAGACACGTTTCCAGAACACCGCGAATCTGTTGATGCAACGCGGGGTCTTCGATGGGCACCATGACTTCAACGCGGCGATCGAGATTGCGCGGCATCCAGTCGGCCGATCCGATGTAGTACTCCGGCTGACCGGCGTTGCCCACATACACAATGCGCGAGTGCTCCAGATAGCGGCCAATGATTGAGCGCACGCGAATGTTTTCGCTGACGCCCGGCAAACCCGGACGCAGACAGCAGGTGCCGCGAATGATCAGATCAATCTTCACACCTGCCTGCGACGCGGCGTATAGCGCGGCAATAGTCGGTGCGTCCACCAGCGCGTTCATCTTGGCGATGACACGTCCGCCGCGACCGGCTCGCGCATGTTCACCCTCGCGCGCCAACAGCTCAAGGGTGCGATCACGCAGGTTGGCCGGAGCGACCAGCAGCTTGCGATAGAACTTCTGACGCGACACGCCGGTGAGTGAGTTGAACAGATCACTCAGATCGGCACCGATGGAGGGGTTGCAGGTGAACAATCCCATGTCCGTGTACAGCCGTGCCGTTTTGGAGTTGTAGTTGCCGGTGCCGATGTGCACGTATCGGCGAATGCCGTCGGGGTCGCGTCGTACCACGAGCACCGTCTTGGCGTGCGTTTTGAGCCCCGGTAACCCGTAGGCCACATGAATGCCGTAGCTCTCGAGCGTGCGTGCCCACGCAATGTTGTTCTGTTCATCAAAGCGGGCCTGCAACTCAATGAGCACGGCGACCTGCTTGCCACGCTGCGCCGCTTCTGTCAGCGCGCGCACAATCGCGGTATCACCGCTGGTACGATACAGCGTGAGCTTGATGGCCAGCACATTGGGATCATTGGCGGCCGACTCAAGGAACTGCTCCACCGTGGCACCAAACGACTCAAAGGGATGGTGTACCAGCAAGTCCCGCTCGCGGATCACATCAAATATCAACCGACCGTCGCGCAAGCGATCAGGCACGCGCGGCGTAAACGGCGGATCGCGCAGTTCGGGAATATCGATTCCGGCAAACATCATGAAATCGCCCAGCTCGAGCAGCTCGTCGAGGCAATGCACATCGGCTTCGGTGAGCGGTGCCACCTCCTGCTGCTCGCCTGCGCCCAGCTCTTCCAGCAACAGCGATCGGATGCCATCAGGCATATCCCGTTGCACTTCGAGTCGCACCACTTCGCCAAAGCGACGCTGAAACACCTGCTGCTCAATGCTGGCCAGCAGATCTTCCGGTTGCTCCATCTGCCCCAGATCAAGATCCGAGTAGCGCGTAATGCGGAACGTGAACCAGCGCAGCACCTCCATGCCCGGGAAGAGCGCCGTCAGATTGGCGCCAATCACTTCCTCGAGCGGTACAAAGTGGTGCTTGCGACCCACGGGCACCCAGCGCGGCAGGGAGCGCGGCACCTTCACACGCGCAAAATGCTCGGCTCCGGTGACCGGATCGCGCACTTCCACCGCCAGTGAGAGCGACAGATTCGAGATGTAGGGAAACGGGTGCCCCGGATCGACCGCCAGCGGCGTGAGCACCGGGAACACCTGCGACTCGAAGTAGTGATCTACGGCCGACCATTCTTCGGTGGTGAGGTCGTTCATGCCCACCACACGCACGCCGTGTTTGGCCAATGCAGGCAGCAACGTATCGCGCAGACAGTCGCGACGCGCCTCCAGCAGCTCCTTCACGCGGGCACCGATCGCGTGCAGCTGATCCAGCGGCGGCAACGGATCCGGCGCTTCGGCCGGCGCCCCCGACGCCACCCGCCGCCGCAGTCCGGCCACGCGCACCATATAAAACTCGTCGAGATTGGAGCTGAAAATCGCCAGGAACTTGAGCCGTTCCAGCAAGGGCACGCGCTCGTCCATGGCCTCGGCCAGCACACGGGAGTTGAAATCCAGCCAGCTCAGCTCGCGATTCAGGTAGGGCAGCGCCATCGGGTCAGGCATGGAGGCTGACCACGACAACGGCTCCGCAGCAGCCGGTTGTTCGGCTGACGAAGCTTGCGGTGACTGATGCGATACCCATCCCTCTTTCTCCATATCTGGTCGTGTCCTGGCGGCTGACGCACGGCGGCATCTGTAAGATATCGCGCTCCCGGGCGGCCGAGGCGCTGAATGTTCACTCTGTTCTTACGCTGGCGCAGCGATTGAGGGGAGGAGAGATTACGGCTTCGTTACATTCGATGGGCGTTGAGCGACTCGGGGCCCTGCATATTCAAAGATTGGCACATATGGCTCGGTTCGCGCACGTGGTGCGACCGGCCCGGTTCCTCTCGCGATCTCATGACT
>JAABRT010000039.1 GCA_011390805.1 Gemmatimonas sp.
CGTGATGGCCGCGATCAGCGGAAGGCGGCCTTTAATGCCGCCAGCTGCGGGTGCTTCAGTATTCGAGCCGTCTTGGTTGTCTGCCATGATTGAATATCGGGAAACGAGGGAATCCGATATCCACTACAAGCACGGTTGATGCCACGGCCGCCGCTCGCCTTTATTCGTGGCTCAAGACTTTGATTTGTATTGACTTACGGCTTTCAGGTCAGTACGTGAAGCAGTACTGGCCATCTGAGCATTCGGGCACAATTGTACGCGAATGCGGCAATTGCTGCCGTTTGTGTGTACCGGCACAAACTGCCTGATACCCTTGGGCATTGTGCACGGGGCCGAACGCCCTCCCGCTCCCGGGCTTGCCACTGCCGCTCTGCGGCAGAAGCCGCCCGGGATCGCGAGGTCGCCCGGCCCCCGCAGAGATCCAGCGGATGCAAGCAGTTGAGCCCCCAAACTCCGGGCCCGCCGCCGCGGCCTCGGCCAGCGAAGCGCAGCCGGCCACGCGCGCCCCCCGATGCCCGCAAGGCCGCGGGGCCGCCCCAAGCCGGGCGGCTTCTGCCGCAGAGCGGCAGTGGCAAGCCCGGGGCTGGGGCGGTCCCGCGGCCTTCTGCACCAATCCAGAGGCGCGCAACCGGACCTGCGCGCCGACGGCCGGAGCCGCAGCGCGAGGTCCGGTGATGCCTTAACGCTTGACGTTCATCAGTTCCTGCAACATCTCGTCGGACGTCGAGACCACCTTGCCGTTGGCCTGGAAGCCGCGCTGCGCCACGATCATGCTCGTAAACTCCTGCGCCAGGTCCACGTTCGACATTTCGAGCGCGCCGGCCGTCATCTGCGACTGCGAGCCTTCGAGTGCGAAACCAAGTACCGCCGAACCTGAGTTGGCTGACTCCTGGTACATGTTGTCACCCACGCGCAGCAAACCAGCCGGGTTGTTGAAGTCGGCCAGCACGATCTTGCCGAGCGGTGACGTGGTGCCGTTGGTGAAGAAGCCGGTGATCAAACCAAAACGGTCCACCGAGAAGTTCTGCAGCGAGCCGGCCGTATAGCCGTCCTGATCACGCAGCACGGCGGTGGATGCCGTCGAGGCGAACTGCGTGAGACCGTTCACACCGCCGGCAAGCTTGATATCCAACTGTACGGGATTCGCACCGGGCACCGCGAAATCCAGCGCGGCGGAAATGTTGGTGGTCATGACACCCGTCGGGTCAAAAGTGAACGTGCCACCGTTGATGCCGGGCGTGACGGCCGTAGGGCTCATGAAGTACGACACTTCAATGGAAGAGTCGGACGGCATGTTGGCGGTAAAGGTGATTTCCGGTGGCGGGCCGGCCGTAAACGACCATGCAGCGGGTGATTCGTACGCCGCACCAGTCGGACTCGTGACGCGTACGTTGGCCGGATCGATCTCGTAGCCCGTGGGCGGAGCCGTGAGCTGGATGCTCGAAGGCGGTGAGTTCGAATCTGTTTCAAATGACTGGCGCGATGCACTGGTGGAAGGGTCGAGCTGCCACTCCCATTCGTTGGCGGCGGTCTTCCACATCTGGATCTTTACGTCGTGCTTGGTGCCCTGCGAGTCGTACACGGCAATCTGCGTTTCCGTCCACGCACGCTCGTTGATGGGCAGTGCGCGGTCGGCGGGCGTGTTGAAATCACCCTGAAAAATCGGCGACGATGCATTCAGGTTGCCAGCCAGCGTGACTTCGCTGGTAGGACGCGCCGAAACTTTCTGGCCAAAGGGCAAACGGATGTCCTGAATACCGTCCTGGAGCAATCCGTTTTCGTACATGCGACCCTGCACCACGAAACCGTTCGTGGGCGATACGAGCTGACCAAGCGCGTCAACCTGGAAGTTGCCGGAGCGCGTGTAGAAACTCTGGTTGCCTTTGCGAACAACAAAGAGCGAGTCACCCTGAATCGCGATGTCGGTGCCCAACCCTGTGGTTTCGATGTTGCCCTGATTGAAGATCTGGTCAATGGAACCGATCTGCATGCCGAGGCCGATCTGAATGGGGTTGATACCACCCTGATCGCCGGGCGGACGGCTCGCGCCCTGCAGCAACTGCGCAAAGCCTTCCTTGAACGTGACACGTCCCGCCTTGAACGCGACGGTGTTGACGTTGGCGATGTTGTTACCGATGACATCCATGCGCACCTGATGGTTACGCAGACCGGAGACACCGGCGAAAAGTGAACGCAGCATATTGTGTTATTCCTCTGGTGGTGTGTGGCCGCAGGCTCAGCTGCGAATCTGAAGCAATGACGAGAAGGGAACGCTGATCCGATCACCGAGCATCAGCGTGGGAACGCCCTGCTCGTAGCGCAGTCCGGTAATGCGACCGCTGGTGTACGTTTTTGCGGGTGACCAGGTAGACGCACCGCTTCCGGTGTCGAAGCGATAGCTGTACTGACCCGGCTCAAGCGCGGGTGTAATGCCAAAGTCCTTGAGATCAAACGACTGCATGCCTTTGCCTACGTTCGCGATCTGGTAGTGGCCAATGGTCTCACCCTTGTCATCGGTGATCGTGAGGCGTCCCATGCCTTCGCCTTCGCCGGTGTCCACCGTGATTGAACCATTGCCCTCGCTATCCACAAACACCTGATTGCCATCAATCACACCGGTGCGACCCACGGTGTTGATGGCCATCGACTGTTCAAGCAGTTTGGCCATCGCATCGCCCTGTGCGATGGTGATGGAGCTCAAGTCTTCAATTGCCAAGCCGAGTTCAACCTGACTTCCCGCTACGGTCTGCAAACTTTCGTTGATATCAATGAGCTGCTCAACCTGCGAGAACTGCGCGAGCTGTGCGGCCATTTCCTGACCGTCCATGGGGTTGAGCGGATCCTGGTTTTTCATTTGCGCAACGAGCAGCTGCAAAAACTCATTGCGTCCGAGCGCGTCGTTTTTCTTGCCCGTTCCGATGGCAGGGGGAGGCGTGGCCTCAACTGGCGCCTGCGGAGGTGCCGGTGGCGCTCCCGCCGTTGTGATGTCGTAGCGCGCGCCGATATTCGCCGGACTGGCCACGCGAGTGATGTCAAACATTAGCGGTTCTCCTGCCGGTCATTGCGCCGGCCCTGCTGGTGAGTGTCGTCACGCGCATCGCGCGCGTCGCGCTCAGGCTGTTGACGGGCGGCGCCACGATCGCGTGCCCCCGGTTCCTGCTGCTGTTGCTGTGATGTGTGCTGTCCTGTCTGCTGTCCTGCGGCGGCGCTGTTTGTCTTGAGCAACTCGCCGCGATCGGCGAGTCCCAGACGTGTGGCGTCGTTGTCCTGCGCGCGTGCATTCTGCTGCACACGCAGTGGTTCGTTCTCAAGGCCATGACGGCTGAGTGCATCGGCGAGATCGGCGGTTTGCAAGCGCAACCGTTCTGCCAGTGCATTGTCAGTCGTGTTGATCTGCGCACCCACCGTGCCTCCACGCAGACTCACACGAATCTCCTCAGCACCGTTTGGTGAATCGATCTGCATGGTGAGCGAGTTGATTGACTTTGCCGGCGCATCTTCACGCAGTACCGCGATTGCTTCGGCACGTGCAGACGCGTTGCTGCCCACTGGTGCCGCTACACGCGGTACGCCACCGTCGAGCACGCGCTCCACGCTTGCGCCGAGCGATCCGATGGCCGAAGGTGGCTCGCCGCCAATCGCTGAACGTTCACTTGCACGTTCCATACCACGTTCACTGGCACGCTCCACTGCGCTGACCGCGTTGCGTTCACGCTCCGTGAGCGAGTCGCGATTCCTGTCGCGCGATGAATGATCAGGCGCATTCTGATGCGATGCCGATTGTCCACGTGCGGGCAAGTTGTGGGCCGATGGCTCACCACCCGACAATGCGGACATGTCGCCACGTGCCGTGTTCGCAGAGTTTGCCGTACCCGGCAGCGATGCTTCGGAAAAACTTGCCGTAGAGCGTGACGCGGAACTGTTCGTTCGCATGCCGCTGCTGCCGGGGCGCGCAACCTGCGCTACTGCTGCGACCTGCGCTACACGCGCCACGGCCGCGACGCCAGCCACTCCGTTGTGCGCCATACCACGATCAAAGCCAGACGCGTTGTCACGCGCTGCAGCCGATGCGTTAAGTGCACCTCGTGACGCACCCGGCATCTCAAGATGTCCCGGATCGCGCATGCCCAGCGTGCGCAGTCCTTCTTCCTTGGCGATCTCGTGAAGTCGGGCGTACCCCTGCGGATTGTGCCACTTGCCGTCAATAATGACATCAGCGGCTTCACCGGAAAGATGCGCACTCTCTGTGGTCCAGGTGACAACCGGTCCCTGGCGCGTGCGTCCCTGCGCAAACAGATGATCCTGCCGTTCAGTTGAGCGCACGGTCTCTACGACCTGCACATCATGACCAAACTCATCACGCATGCGATCTATCACACGATCCAATCGCCCCTTGAACTCCGGTGCGAGCGCATCAAGGTCGCGTACCGCAGTAGACACATCGGAAGCCGAACGGGTGACCGCCGCCGCGAAGGCCGGACGTGCGGATTCTGCGAGTGCGCGTCCGCGCGGCGTACCCGCCATGTCGAGCACTGCATCAATTCTTGAACGCAATCCGGCGGCCTGTGCATCGCCGCGGGCGAGCAGTTCGCCCACTCCGCTGCCACGCGCACGCTCCGCCAATGAAAACAGTTCGTTCTCGGAGAACGACGAGCCCGGCGTTGCATTACGCAGGCTTGCTGTGTCGTTCGTAAACTCAGTGCCCCGGTTCGTGTCTGCAATCAGAGCCTGCGCTACACGCAGCGCATCGGCGCGGATCGATCGTGCCAGCGCGCGCTGATCGCTGTCGGTGAAAGCCATACCGGTAGTGGCTGTTGTCCCGGAAGTGCCGGCGACCGTGCCCGCAGATGGAGCGGTCTCCACCGGGCGTTCATTGTCCAACACACCGGTGCCAACGCTGTCTGACGACTCCGCAGCGGATTCCTCTACAGTCGCCGTTGCGTCACCGTTGAGAAACAACGCGTCGGCATTGACCACATCCCGTGCGGATGCAGGCGTGCTGTTGCCTGCCAGCAGCGCCAGCAACGCGGCGAAGTCGGGAGGCGTAAATGCACGCTCTGTTCGCTCCGTCTTGTCGCTCGGTTCGGAGCGCTCAATCTGCACACTGCGTTCGCTGCGCTCGCCGGCCTCGGGTCGTGCCGGCGAGGCGGCCCGCGTCGCGGCGCGCGCCGCGACATTCGATGGCGCAAAAGGTAGCATGCTCATGGTGTGGCACTCCCGGTGCTCGAGGCGCGTTGCATGGTGATGCGGGCCGCACGATCTGCGGGCAATGCAGAAAGCACTGCGGCCGCCTGGCGGTCTCCCATCATGGAGAGAATCGTGCGCACATCACCATCCGACATCTGTGCGAGTACTTTGGCCGCATCGCGCGCCGACATGGCGCCGAAGATCTTGGCCAATCGACGTTCCGGCAGAATGTCTTCAGGCAGTGCGGTTGCACTCTTGATTGCCGCCGGTGCGTCAGACGCCGCCGGCTTTGCGGGCTCGTCTGACTTGCTGTCCGTATTGGCCGACACGGTGCTCTTCGGTGTCGCGGCAGGTGCTTTGCCCGTGGCGGACGCAGCCTCTGCACCAGCCGCAGGCTTGGACTTGCCTTCCGTAGTCGCTGCTTTTGCCGGCGCTGCCGGATCGTTGGTGAGCGAGCTCGATGTCGAGCCGCCCAGCTGCTGCTCCCGGAGTGCCAACAGCGCACGAATGGAATCGGCAGGCGTCGCGTTTTCGCCGAGCTCGGCGAGCGGATCAACAGCGCTGTCATACCCTGACTCGTCGGCGTCGCCGTTGGCCAGTAGGGCGGCCACACTGTCTTTCGCGACGCTATCGGCGTGCACACGTGCCAGTGAATCCTGCACGATCATGTGTGCCGCGTGTGACGTACGGGCGTTCATGACCGCATAACCTGCGCTGCCCGCCAGTCCAACAACGAGCGCAAGTGCTACCGGCAACAGAATCGATCGAAGCATAAGCAGAGACTCAGAGAGTCGGAGAAGATGGCGGCGTCAACGCCCGGGCGGGCGTAACGCGGTTTGTTGTGCGAGCCGTGCGTTCCGCGTCGGCCGGTTCACCGGTGACGCGTTTGCGGGTGAATCGGGATAGTGCGATTTCGTCCATATGCAGTCGGTCCCGCTGCTGCTCCGTTTCCATCCAGCGTTCCGCATGCTTTTCCTTCAGTCGTCCGAGCACACGGCGGTCGCGTGACGCAAGCTGCAGCGCCTGCTGCGCTTCGATGGCCAGACGTTCGGCCTCGGCAGCGTCAACCGTGGCGCGCGCCAGGCGCGTGTCGAGTTGATCGATCACGTACGCCACGTGCTGCAGCTCACCAGCAGTGATCACGCCGCGTGACGCAGCGTCAAGACTGTCGCGCTGCAACGTGCGCAGCGCCTGCAGTGCGTTGGCCTGTTCGCGCATGAGATCGGCGCTTTCACTCGCTTCACGCAGCGTGCGAGCACGGGCCTGTTCTGATTTTTCGCGCAACTCAAGCACGCGCTGCAGTCGGAACTTGAAACTCATGCCGTCTTCCTCGTGGAGTTGGCGATGGTGCCACCCAGCGTGGTCAGTTCGGCGTAGGTATCACCGTAGAGCGTGACCTCGTCGGGCGACTGCCGGAGGAAATCGAGCGTTGCATCACGGTGGCTGATGGCAGCGTCGGCATACGGATCAGATCCTTTCTGGTACGCGCCTACCATGATGAGGTCTTCCTTCTCACGGTACGCTGCTTCGAGACGCTGTACCTGTCCGGCGGCATCCTGTTGGGGCCGCGAAATAATGGCGTCGCGAACGCGACTCTTGGACTCGAGAATGTCGATGGACGGAAAGTGGTTTTGTGCTGCCAGCTTGCGCGTGAGCACAATGTGCCCGTCCAGAATGGAGCGGGCGGCATCGGCCACGGGTTCGTTGAAATCATCGCCGTCCACCAGCACGGTATACACACCCGTAATGCCACCGCGCGCACCGTTGCCGGCGCGTTCGAGCAAACGCGGCAGGTTGGCAAACACGCTTGGCGGATAGCCTTTTGTTGTTGGCGGCTCACCGGTGGCCAGCCCGATTTCACGCCAGGCCATGGCCACGCGCGTGACCGAGTCAACCATGAGCAACACCTGTTTGCCCTGGTCGCGGAAGTACTCTGCGATCGCAGTTGCCACGAGCGCACCACGCGCGCGAATCAGCGCTGCCTGATCACCGGTGGCAACAATAACAACACTGCGCGCCAGCCCTTCAGGGCCAAGCGAGTTGTCAAGAAAATCGCGTACTTCGCGTCCGCGTTCGCCCAGCAGTGCAATCACATTCACATCGGCGCGCGCGTGACGCGCGATCATGCCGAGCAGTGTGCTCTTGCCAACTCCGGAACCTGCAAAGATTCCCACGCGCTGCCCGCGTCCGATGGTCAGCAGTCCGTCAATCGCGCGCACACCCGTTTCGAGTGGACGGTCAATCGTCTGGCGCTCCAGCGGATTGGGCGGTTCCGCCGAAAGCGGCACACGCTCCACAACATCGAGCTTGCCTTTTCCGTCAATCGGATGTCCAAGTCCATTGAGCACGCGACCGAGCAATGACGGTCCGACATCCACACCGAACGATCGGCCGAGCGGCTGCACAATGCTGCCTTGGTGCAACCCATCCATCTCGCCAAGGGGCATGAGCAGCACACCGCTCTGATGAAACCCTACCACTTCGGCGAGTACCGAACGGTCACGCGAGTGACTGGTCACGCGGCAGAGTGCTCCCAGACCCGCTTCGAGACCGGTGGCTTCGAGCACCAAACCCACAACGCGCGTGACACGACCGTACACGGCGAAGCGATCCACGTCGCCAAGGCGCTGGGCAAACGTATCAGCAGCATGATGCAGGGTGGCACTCATGCGAGCACCTGACCGAGTGTTCGGTACGCGCGCTCAAGCGCGGTATCAATGCGGCCGTCGAGCACGCGCTCACGTCCATCTACCAGGCAGCCGCCCCGTACGATGTGCGCATCGGCGTTCCACCGTACTTCACGGGCTTGCGCCGCAAAGGCTTCGTCGCGCGTCATGGCGCTCTGCACCACGGTTAGATCATCGGGATGCAAACGCACGGTGATGTTGCGCTCAAGCGGAAACTGCGACAGGGAGCGCGACACCAGATCGGTAATCACCGATGGTTCGGCGGTGAGTTCGCGTTGAATCAGATGGCGCGCAATGGTGACGGCAGCCGCGGCGAGATTTTCTTCCACGTTACCCAGCCAGCGCTGTTCATGTGCATGCAAGAGCTGCGTGGCTTCCACCAACGCCTGCAGCACACGCGAGAGCTGTTCGTGGGCACTCTGTTCCGATTCTTCCCGTCCGGCTACCCGTCCGCGTTCAAACGCATCGGCTTCGATGCGGGGACGCAGCGCTTCGAGTCGTTGTGCAACAGCGGCGTCAAAGCTGACACTGTCTTCCTCAACGCTGTCGGCAACAGGCTGGCTGTCGGTGACTTCCTCGAGCGCACCGAAACCCGGCATCGAAAGAAAGACATCGGTCGTCTCGAGTTCATCGAGCGCCCACGCTGACGGCGCAGGCTGACGGAAGGCGTCAGACGATGACATCTTCCGATCCCGCCGAAAGTACGATTTCGCCCGTCTCTTCGAGTGCGCGGATCTTGGCCACGATGTCGCTCTGCGAGGCTTCCACATCGCGCATCTTCACCGGTCCGAGGAACTCGATTTCTTCCTTCAGTCCAGCCACTGCGCGCTGCGACATGACACCCATAATGCGCGTCCTCAGTTCCGGGCTGGCGGCCTTGAGTGCAAGCGCCAGCTGCTTCACATCCACTTCGCGCAGCAGGCGCTGCAGCGACTTGTCGTCGAGTGCGATGAGATCTTCGAACACGAACATGAGGTTCTTGATCTGATCGCTGAGTGCCGGATCGCGCTCGGTGACTGCTTCCAGGACTTCCTTTTCGAGCGACGTGCTCACCAGGTTGAGCACCGCCGCCACAGCAGCCGGTCCGCCAACGCTGCTCATGCCCTGCGTAAACGCCATTTCGGCTTCGCTGCCGATGGCGCGTTCAACAAGTGAGATCATCTCCGGAGAGACTTTCTCCATGCGTGCAATGCGGAACATGACTTCCCCGCCCAGCGTGCTGTCGATTTCACGCAGAATCTGCGCGACATGAGCCGGGTCGAGGTGCGCCAGAATGAGGGCGATCGTTTGCGGATGTTCACCACGCAGTGTGCTGCCGAGCTGTTGCGGGTCGGCGCGACGCAAGCGGCCGAAGCGATCGCTGTCGGCCAACTGTCCCTGAATGCGCTTGAGAATCTGCATGGCTTTTGAAGCACCAAATGCTTCTTCGAGCACCTCACGCGCAAACTCCACGCCGCCGGTAGAGAGCGAGTCCACACCAACGGTGAGTTCAAGCCACTCGTTCAATACCGAGGAGATAATTTCAGCCGGAACACGATCAAGTGTGGCCATTTCCAATGCCACAATTTCTGCTTCCTCCGGATGCAGCTGACCGGTGATCTTGGCTGCGTGTTTGGCGCCCAGCGCCATGCACACAATTGCCACCTTCTGTCGACCGGTCAGTCGATCGGGAGCGTATTTGTCAGACCCGCGTGTAGCAACAGCAGTCGCCATGATCAGTCCCGCAACCAGGTGCGCGTTACACGGATGGCCGCATCAGGACGCTGGTCAACTGTGGCCATGGCCTGCTCACGCTCGGGTGTGGTAGCGGGCGGTGGCAACACCACCGGCTTGCGCTCAGCCAATACCAGCTCCGGCTCCGGCTCCATCTCATTCTGTGAACCGGCACTCAGTGCGGGCGATGCAGGGGCGGCGGGCGCAAGCGCCGTCGGTGCGACCGGCGGGGGAACGGGACGCAAGGCGCGCACAATCACCAGCGTGAGAATGGTGAGCACAATGAGCGCGGCAATCGTGATTACCGGCTTCGGGTTCTCCATGACACGCGTCATCATGTCAGCCGTTGGCAGCGAATCCACAACCCGCGGTTCAAGCACCGGCATATCAAAGGGTGCACTCACCACGGAGATGCCATCACCACGGGTTTCGTCAACGCCAAGCGCGCTGCGCATGAGCGTTTCAATGCGCGCGAGTTCGTCGGCACTGCGCGGCGTGATGACCGGCGGTGCGGGTTCTTCTCCATCGGCCGTGGGCGTGATCGTGACTTTGTCGGCGACCAGGACAGCGACGGTCATCTTGCGCACGTTGCCAATCGCGCCGCTGAATGATTCCATGCTGCGTGTGGACTCAAAGGTGGTGGCCACATTCGATGACGCGGCACCCGCCTGACCTTCCTGCGGCAGAATCTCCGACTTGTGTTCTACGCTGATGACCTGCTGATCCGGATCAACGCTTTGCGTGGTGCGTTCGATCTTGTCAAAGTTGATGGCCGCGGCCACCTGCACACGGGCGTTGCCTGCACCAACGATGCTGGAGAGCAGTTCCTGCGCCTTCTTTTCCAGATGCTGTTCCACTTCACGCTGCACTGTGAGCTGGCGATTGGACATGCCAATGCCGCTCTCATCATCAAGTGTGGTGAGCGCATTGCCGCGTTCGTCAACAATCACCACATGATCGGCGGTCAGTCCACCAACTGATCCGGCAATCAGACCGGCAATGCCCTGCACGGTGGAGGCCGATGGCGCGTTCCCGCTCTTCATGGCCAGTGTGACGGAGGCTTTGGACTGCCGTGCGTCCTTCTTGAACAGCTTGTCGTCTTCCAGCGCGAGGTGCACCTGGACGCGCTCCACATCAACCATGGCGCCGATGTTGCGTTCCAGCTCTCCTTCGAGTGCGCGACGGTAGTTCACTTTCTGTGTGAAATCCGTCATGCCCCACGTTGGTTTGTCGAAGAGCTCGAGGCCCGGGCGGGCGCTGCCCGGCAAGACTTCACGCGCCAGCAACACACGGGCGCGCGCGACATCCTTGGTCGGGACGTGAACTTCGGCACCGCCGCGATGCAGCTGATATTCGATCTTCGCTTCGTCGAGTTTGTCGGAAATGGCGCCAACGGATTCGAGCGCAACGTCGGTATAGAGCGGCACAAACGTGGGCTTGGTGGCCCAGCGGGACAGGCCAAAGACGGCGGCCGTGACCAGCACGCCAACAACGATGATGGCGGTCTGGCGACGTCCGTCAACGCGTCCGAACAGGGATTCCAGGAGCGGAGCCATGGGTGTGCGTTACGACTGCATGTTGATGAGCGTGCGATAGCTCTCCACGAGCTTGTTGCGCATCTCCACCAGCAGGTCGAGGGCAACGCCTGCTTCCTGCTGCGCGGCCATGACCTGATGCAACTCGACATCTTCACCGGCCACAAAGCGACGCGTCATGTCACCGGCGTGATCGCGTACTTCGCCAATGCCGTTGAGCGCCTGCGTGAGCGTGTCGCCAAAGCTCGGGCCTTCGGAGTCGGCGCCGGGCAGCGGAATCGGCCGGGCGCCGGTATCGAGACCCGGCTGCTGCAGCTTCTGAAACTCCGGGAGACTACGCGTGATGAGATCGATCTTGCTGTTCATCTTGTGGATTCCTCAGGCTCGCACATCGAGTCGGCCACCGCGCATGGCGGGCGGCGTGGGCATCGTGGCGTTCTTGATCTTGCCGTAGGTGAGGGGCCCGAGCGCGGCGGTCTTGGAAAAGAAGGTGCGCTCTTCGGTGGTGAGCACGTTCCAGAGCGCCGGATCGGTGCCGGGAGGTGCTTCGGGCGGCACAGTGCTGGGCGCCGCGGCAATGGATGGGCGAGCGGCAACCGGCGCGCGTTCAGCGATACCCTGAGCCCGTTCCGTGGCCGGACGGGCCCCATTCGGCGGCGTGCCGTTGGGCGCAATACCGTTGGACTGCGTTGGACGCGCGATGGGCGCGAGCGACGATAGCAGCGGGTTGTTGTTGATGCCGTTGAGACTCATGGCAGCTGACGCGAGGGAATGAGACGAAAGAATGGAGATCAGATATCCAGAGCGGCGCGCAGCATCTGCTTGGCCGTCTGGAACACAGTGGCGTTGGCTTCGTACAGGCGCTTGGCGTCGAGCAGCTGCACGAGCTCCTGTGTGGGGTCTACGTTGGGGTAGCGCACATAACCGCTTTCATTGGCGTCAGGATGTCCGGGTTCGTATACCTGGCGCCCTTCGTCGGTGGGGTCGATTTCCGTGCCAGCCACGCGCACGCCATGCAGGCCGTCGTTTTGATTGCCAACAATTGGAATGGGAATCGCTCGATTCACATCGCCATTTGCCGGGAGCTGGAACGGCACGGCTCCAAACGGAGGCTGGTTGACCGGCAGCGTGCCGTAAATCGCAGGCTGATTACCAGTGCCGCTGTTTTGCTGTGTTGCTGCTTCAATGATGGTGTGACGACGGCGGTAAGGACCGCCTTCCGCTGTACGCGTTACATCGGCGTTGGCGATGTTCTGCGCGATCGTTTCCATGCGCGCGCGCTGCGCCGACAAGCCGCTGGCTGAAATGCTGAGCGAGCGAAAACGGGGGCGCGGCATTTCAACGCCGGCGGCCGGCAGCAGTCCGATACGACGGGGATCGGGCATCAGCCGGTACCCTTGATCGCGCTGCGAAGGCTCTGATAGGTGCGCTCGAGCAGCTTGGCGGTGGTCAGGAAGCGAAGCTGCTCATCCGCCAGATCCATCATCTCCTGTTCCACGTCCACCGGATTCCCGTTGGCCAGCTCGACGTCGCCGTCGGCGGCCTTCAGGGCAAAGCCATCGCTGTTGTTCAGCGACGCCTTGGCAACACGGTCGCCAATGGCCCGCGAGCGCGCGACACTTTGGTCGAGCGCTCCGCGCAGCGGAGAAGCGTTAGTTACCCGATCGATGAATCCGAAGAGCATTGCTGGAAAACCTCGATGAAAACGGCGTGAGTGTCCGTAATCACCAGAAGCAATGCTCGGGCCAAACTTTTGAACGCCTTGCACAGGCGCTGCGTGCAGCTTTACAAGTGCTTGTTTGGCAACGCTTTACACAAACTTAAAAAGATCAGGGCAGCGCTCAGACGGCAAAATCTTCCCCAAAATTTGGCCGGAACGATCGGCAGAAGCTGCGGAAGATTCTGCCGATCTCCAGGCGTGTGGTCGTTTCTTCCTAGTCCTTCGGCAGCGGAAGCTGAGTTAATGCGTTGGCCAGCCCCGCTGAGTTCACTCGGCGGTGCGAAGCGTTCCACACCGGGCGGCCATGCTGCAGGATGATCGCCTGCGGAGACTCGTGACGGATCTGCAAATGCGCCTCAATGTGGTTGCTCAACGAACGCTGGCTCAGCACATCCACCATGAATATCGGCACTTCGCCATGTTCGGCGGAAAACTGCTTTACCTCGTGCATCGCCATACCCGACAGTTCGCAGGTGGGGCTGTGCTTGTAGAGAATCGTGAGGGGTAACTCGCCAACCTGCTCGTGCCAGGGTGCATCGGTGGTGTGCTGCAGTGTCGTAATGGGCATGAAGTTCAAAGAATGGTGTGATAATGAGTGTGGAAGGGCGCCGCGGTCGATGTCAGGGAACGATTGCGGCCACGGCGCTGCTACCGATGCTCGGGATTGGGATGATCAAAGCGACATCCATCGTCCCAGGCGCTGCGCTGGTTGCCATGCGCCGGTACGCCGCCGGCCTCTTTCAGCAGTCTCGCCATGTGCAGCAGGTTCCACGTCATGAACGTGGTGTTTCGTTGGGTGAACTGGTTTTCCGGCCCGCCGGATCCTTCGTCGGCGTACGACGGTCCGGGGCCGGCCTCACCGATCCAGCCGGCATCAGCTTGCGGCGGAATGGTATAGCCCAGATGTTGGAGCGCGTAGAGCACCGACATGGCGCAGTGTTTTACGCCGTCTTCGTTGCCGGTGACCACGCATCCACCGACGCGGCCGTAATAAACATACTGCCCCTGATCGTTGAGCTTGCCCGATTCGCCGTAGAGCCGTTCAATCACCCGCCGGCACACCGAGCTCTCTTCGCCCAACCAGATGGGAGTGGCCAGCACCAGGATATTGGCGTCCATCACCTTGCGGCACAGCGCGGGCCAATCGTCGCGCTCAAAACCGTGTTCGGTCATATCTGGCTGCACGCCGGGCGGCAGTACCAGGTCAACCGGGCGAATGATTTCCGTCGACACGCCGTTGGCCTGCATGATGGCGTCTGAGACCGCCAGCAGTTCGCCGGTGTGTGAGAGCTGACCCGTGGGCTTGAGCGTACAGTTGAGAAAGACGGCCGACAGCCCCGAAAAATCGTAGTCGTGCTCGGTGCACAGCGCCTGCTGCTCTTTGCTCAATGCCATAATTCAGCTCCTGATCTGACAGAAAAAACGTGTGCGCCCCCGATTGAGGGCGCACACGTCTCTAGTACTGAGTGGCGGTTGAGGTTCCGTGTGGTAGTCTACGCGCTGCGCCTCACGGTGCGATCGTCAGTAGCTGACGGTTACCTCAGCAGAGCACGTCTGGGTTCCGGCGTTGCACACCTGATAAGTGCGCGAGCCGCCACCTTTGCCGATGATGTCGGTAGCGCTGCCGCCAGATGCCTGCCCCTCGGGATTACCGTTGATGTACAGATCAACCGTATTCGTCGAACCCGACCACGTGAGGTTGGCGGTGTTAACGCCGCGGGTCTTGCTGACAGACACCTCAAGCGTAATACCGCTGGTGTTTGGTGGATCGACCGGATCCCCTGGATCGACCGGGTCCCCCGGATCACCGACGCTACCACCAATGAAGCCGGTGTAGAGCAGCAGATTCGGTGAACCCGATCCGGCACTGCTCACCTTGCCCGTTGAGGCATTGTCCGTGAGCGCTGCGACCACAGTCGCCGGTGACGCAGTCGGGTTGCCCTGCAGGTACAGCGCCGCCGCGCCGGCCACATGCGGCGATGCCATGGACGTGCCGCTGATCGTGACTAGCGCCGTATTGCTCGTGTACCACGCCGATGTGATGCTGCTGCCGGGTGCAAAGATATCAAGACAGCTGCCGAAGTTCGAATACGACGCGCGTGCGTCTGTACTTGTGGTCGCGCCTACCGTGATCGCGTTGGCCGCACGCGCCGGCGAATAGTTGCAGGCATTGCGGTTGCTGTTGCCCGCGGCCACAACGAAGGTGACCCCTGCGTCAACTGCGCGCTGCACGGCGTTGTCGAGCGTGGTGCTGGCACCGCCACCGAGTGACATGTTGGCCACGGCTGGTCTAGCGCTTCGCGATGCAATCCAGTCAACACCGGCAATAACGCCGCTCGTGGTACCCGATCCGTTGCAGTCGAGCACACGAACGGCTACGAGCGATGTGTTCTTGGCCACGCCGTACACATTGCCGCCAACGGTACCGGCGACGTGCGTTCCGTGACCATTGCAATCGTCAGACCCACGACCATCGTTGATCGCCGAGTATCCATCGGTGACTCGGTTTCCGAACTCCTGATGTCCAGGCCGTATTCCGGTGTCCAGAATGTACGAAAGCACGCCCGTGCCATCGGCGTCGTACATATACGTGCCGTTCAACGGCCGGTCACGCTGATCAATGCGGTCGAGGCCCCAGGTCGCGTTGCTCTGCGTCGTTGACGCAATCATGACCCCGTCCGGTTCGATGTACGCCACATTCGGATTCCGCTGCAGCGCAGCCAGTGCCTGTGGAGGCAGCGTTGCGGCAAATCCTTTCACGGCCGTGGTGTAGCGATAGTGGAGTTGCGCACCATTCTCCCGTCCCAGGCGGTCGGCCAGTGCACCCGCATTGCCCACGTCATCGCGGAATACCACGATATAGCGCGATTGCAAGCCGGCGTTCGCAGCGTTCGCAGCGCTGGCAGACGCGGCGACAGCAGCTGAGGAATCGTCGGGCGAAAGTGGAGCAGGCGTGTCGCTGCACGCCGACAATGCGGCAACGGCAACAAGTCCAACGGCGAGGCGGTGTCGGGTCATGTAGTGCGACCTCATGCGGTAAGGCCGGGCAGCCCGCGTTTGGTGGGACGAAAAGAATGTGGTTGCGTTTCGTCCCACGCAATAGCGTAATCGCTCCGACTGCAGCGTCTGTGACACCCATTACCAGAGACGGAGTGTGCTACCGCTTTTCTGTCAGATGAGTGGCGTTGCCTGACTACCGCATAATCAGAATGCCGGCAAACCCGACCAGTGATACCAGCAGCGCGCCCGGCAACGCAAATCGCAGCCATCGGCCAAACGATACGTTGCCCTTGAGCAGCATGGCCAAGAGCGCACCGTTGGTGGGCAGCAGCATATCGGTAAGTGGAGCACCCGTTTGGTAGGCCATCACTGCGGCATCGCGACTGATCGACAAAAGGTCGGCGGTGGGTGCCATGATCGGCATGGTGAGCACGGCGTGACCGCTGTTGGAGATCACGGGGATGTGAATGAGCGTGTGGATCGGGACCATCATCACCGCCGCCAGCGTGGACGGCAGTTGCGACAGCGGGGCCGCCAGCGCGTACACGATCGTGTCGATGATCTGGCCATCTGTGAGCACCACACTGATCGATCGCGCTATGCCAACGAACAAGGCCGCCGACAGCATGCTGTCCATCCCACGCAAAAAACCGGTGGCTGAATCTGTTGGTGTAAGACCACTCACAACGCCGACCAGCAATCCGCCAACCAGAAACAACGCTGACAGTTCGTTGAATCCCCAGTCACGACTCAGCACGCCCCACACATAAATGAGAATCGGGGCAACCAGCAGGAGCAGCAGCACCACGTCCCGTCGTGTTGCGGGCGCCACCGCTTGCACTGTTGTATCGGAACGCACGTCATCGCGAGGGGCCTGCCAGATCGTAAACGCAATCCACACGGCGAGTGCCACACACATCAGCACCAGTCGCAATCCGCCCTGACTCAGCTGCGGCAACTCGGCAAACTTCATGGCCAGCCCCGCCGCAAATGGATTGGACGGACTGAAGGCCGATCCCACAACAGCCGCACCGACACTCATGGCCAACGCGGTGACTGCACCAAAGCCGATGCGATGACTGAGCAAAACGAGCACGGGGATCATCGCAATGATTTCTTCGTGCATGTTTTCCAGCGCCCCCATCGTCGCGAAGAACACACTGATCACGATGATCGTGCGGTTTGGACTGCGCAGGCGGTCGGCCAGAGAACTGACGAGCCGGGTCATGGCCCCGGTGGAATCGAGCAGCGCAAACGCACCGCCACAAAACAGAATCGTGACCACCACGTCGGCACCGGCAATGATGCCGCGCGGCACGGCGATAACGGCTGCCAGCGGGCCCACGGGGGTAGCCCTGATCGTGTGATAACTGCCCGGCACCACAACATCCCGGCCGAGTGCCGCATCGGGAACGCGGTCGTAAACGCCGGCTGGAAGAATCCAGGTGAGCATCGCGGCCACCACGACACCACCGAGCAAAAGCAGAAACGGGTGCGGAAACCGGATTTTCATGGCCGCAAGCGTAGAGCTTGGCATGGTTGGGCGCAAGCCGGTATGCTACAGCCAGCAGATTGCTCCCTAAATCACGTCACCCTTCCTACCGCCATGTCCACCGAATTCACACCCAGCCGTAACGAGAACGAGTACTTCGCCAAGCTCGATGCAGAACTGCGCAAGGAACTGCGCGCTCAGGCTGACGCAGAACGGGTTGCGCGCGTTGCTGCCGACCGCAACAAGTGCCCGCGCGACGGCTCGACGTTGATGCCTCGCGAATCGGGCACCGTGACCATCGATGTCTGCCCCACGTGTGAAGGCATCTGGCTGGACAAGGGCGAACTTGAGATCCTCGCCCGCGGTGAAGCCGATCGCACAGGGTTTGTTGGCAACCTGCTCAACATCTTCAAATAACCGGTTCAAGTAACCGGCGCACGCCGTACAACCTTCTCAGGGGACGGGCGAGCGCTGCACAACAGGCTCAGGGAACGGGCGCGTGCTGCACAATGCGCGCACGGTCTTCAGGCAAGTGCGAATGCTGCTCCGCCAGCGCCATGACACGCTTGGCGTGGCGCACTGCCGCTGATCGCATCGGCTGATCACCAACGTGGGCCAGCGTGTTGAGTGCCTTGATCAGGCGCAGCGTGACTTCAATGGCGTTGGCACCGTCGCGGGCGATGGCGATAAATGCGTCGTCGAACAGGTCATCTTCACTGAGCCGGGGCACGCTGATGCGATCGTACGTAATGCGGCGATCAGTGTCGGCGTCGCGCGGTTTGTTCCAGTCCACAAACAGGCGTACAAACACACCGATTACATCTATTGCTGTGCCGGGATCGTTGATGGCCGGCGACAAGGCCTTGCCGGCGATCTGCGAAAGCACAACCAAACCGAAGCGCGGGTCATCTTCGAAGGTACGATCGCGGCCAATAATGAAGTTGTCAGCAATCAGTTTGTACAGTTTGCCGGCATCAGGTTGAGTGGCACTCACGCAGTAGGCGATAACACGATCGGGCGACATGAACGTGCCGGGCAGTGCCGCTATTTCAAGCCGCAACTCCATCTGCTCCGCGGCCTCCTGCAATCCGCCCATATCGATGTGCTGCAGGAACCCAACCTCTGCGGTGTACAGGGGAATGCCGTGCCGGGCCGGCGTGCGCTGCGCATGGCCGCCAAGATACGGCGTTTCACGACGTGCGCGCATGGAACGGAGGGCGGCGCGCTCTACCTGCTCAATGGTCACACCGACGCGTCCCAGACGCGCAATGCGGTCAATCCACGTGACAAACGTGAGTACGACCACGGCCAGCACCACCAGCGTCATGAAGAACAGCACAAAACGACCCGCCGGGCCGAAGTACTCGTTCTTGGACGCAATCAATCCGACAATGCTGTAAATGAACGTGGCCACAAACGCTGTCAGTGCATACTGCGTGCGGTCGTCGGCTACTACGAGCGGGAACGCACGCGGCGACGCCGTGTTGCTGGCCGATGCATACGCCGACACCATCGATGCCACGGCCAGCGAGGCGATCACCAGCACGCTCGACGCCATGATGGAGAGCAGTGTCTGAATTGACTCTACGGTGACCGACGGGACCACTTCGGCGAGCGACGTACCGTCGGCCGCTTTGGCCGCGAATACCACCGCAACCGACAGCACCGAGGCGAGCAGTGGTTTGATCCACAGTTTCTCGCCCAGTCGGTGAAGCGCAAACCGTGCCCGATCACTCAGCTTCCCAAAGGCCACGCGCACTGCTCCGGTTCGAGGGGATATTGCCACGCCATGATAAAGGATACCGGGAACGACGATGTCGTGACGGATGGGCCCTCGCGTGCTACGATAGGGCGCATGTTCCGTCGCGCCTCCATTACACCCACGAGATCCTCTCATGCGACCGTTTGCCGGATCCCTCATCGCACTCCTGCTGGTTACCGCGCAACTCACTCCACAAGGCGCAGTCGCACAGTCGGGCTCGTCGTTCACGCTTGAGCAGGTCCGCAGCTATCCCTTCCCGTCCGGTTTGCAGTCGGCCCGATTGGTAGACCGGGTGGTGTGGGCATTCAATGAGCGGGGATTGAGGAATCTGTGGGTGGCCCAAGGCCCCTCGTTTGCGGCGCGTCAGCTCACGCAATACACGCGGGATGATGGACAGGAACTCTCATCGGTGCGCATCTCAGCCAACGGTGAGTGGGTGAGTTTCATACGCGGCGGTGATTTCGGCAGCAACTTTGACGACGCGCTTCCGGTAAATCCAGTCGGCCTGCCGGTACCGCCACGCACCGAGTTGTTCGTGGTGCCGTTCGCCGGTGGATTGCCGCAATCACTCGGCGAAGGGGAAAACCCGGTGTTTTCTCCTGCTGCGGATGCAATCGTCTTTACCCGCGACCGTCAGTTGTGGCGCGCCTCGCTGGGCGCTTCAGGGACCGTCACATCGCCGCCGCGCCGGCTGACGGCGCTGCGCGGCACTCTCTCTGATCCGCAGTTTTCCCCCGACGGCTCACGCATTGCCTTTGTCTCTTCGCGCGGTGATCACGCGTTTGTTGGCATCTATACCAACGACAGCACGCCGATTGTCTGGCTTGCTCCCTCCGCCGATCGCGACTGGTCGCCGAGATGGTCGCCCGATGGCACACGCGTGGTGTTTGCCCGACGCAACGGCAGCGGCGGCGCGCCCGGCAAGCCATTTGAGCTCCGGCCGTCCCCGTGGTCTTTGCATGTTGCCGACGCTTTAACCGGCGAAGCAACGCGCATCTGGCAGAGTGACAGCACAATGCGTGCGTCGGTGCCGAGCACGGAGGGGGGGATAAACCTGCACTGGGCGGCGCGCGATCGCATTGTGTTCATGTCGTACGCTGACGGATGGCCGCATCTGTACTCCGTACTCAGCACGGGTGGTGCCGCATTGCGACTCACCACGGGCAACTTCATGGTGGAGCATGTGCATCTTTCTCCATCGGGCGAACAGCTGGTGTTTGCTGTCAACATCGGACCGCAAGATGAGGACATCGATCGACGTCATCTGGGGGCGGTGTCCGTTGATCACCCGCAAATGGGGTTGCTCACCACAGGTACCGGCAATGAGTGGAGTCCGCGCTGGTTGGTGAGTGGAGATGTGATTGCACTGAGTGCCAGCGCGCAGGAGCCTCCGCTTCCTGCGCTGTTTGCCGAAAGCACCCTCCGGCGAATTGCGACCGATCGCGTGCCTGCAGATTTTCCGTCTGCACAACTCGTCACACCACAGTCCGTACAGTACACAAGTGCTGATGGCGTGCGTGTGAATGCGCAGCTGTTTCTGCCACCGTCAGGTGATGCGGCGCGCCGCCCGGCCATTGTGTACGTGCATGGTGGTCCGTCCCGCCAGATGCTGCTGGGTTGGCATTACGGTGACTACTACGCCAATGCGTACGCCATGAATCAGTATCTGGCCAGCCGAGGATTTGTTGTGCTGTCCGTCAACTATCGGTTGGGCATCGGGTACGGCTACGATTTTTTCCGTCCGCGCAATGCAGGTGCACAGGGCGCTTCGGAGTATCTGGACATCAAGGCGGCCGGCGAATATCTGCGCGCACGAACCGATGTTGATGGTACGCGCATCGGGATTTACGGTGGATCCTACGGCGGATATCTCACGGCACTGGCACTCGCTCGCGATTCGGAGCTGTTTGCGGTCGGCGTGGACGTTCATGGCGTGCATGACTTTACTTCCGACGGCGGTTCACGATTTGGCGCCGGCGCATGGCAGTACGAACGCTCGCCGTCGCAGATACAGCAGCTGGCAGATGTCGCCTGGCAATCATCGCCCGTTTCGGCGATCGCCACGTGGAAGTCACCGGTGTTGCTCATTCACGGCGACGACGATCGCAATGTGCGATTCAGTCAAACCGCAGACCTGATTCAGCGACTGCGTGCGCAGAACGTACCCTTTGAATCGATCATCATTCCCGATGACACGCATCATTGGATGCGCCACGCCAACCAGCTCCGGGTTAATGCAGCAACGGCGGAGTTCTTTGAACGGATGCTGCGTCCGTAGGGGCACCCAGCCACCCAGCAAACCAGCGCACACCTATGGCGGTCCCGAGCAACAGCAGTCCGGTGCCGGCGTACTGCTGATCCTGTGTGAGATAGCTCGTGCACACACGCACCGGCGCATCGCGCAGCAGCAAGCCGGCCACTGCCATCATCCACGTGACGTTGCCGATAAAAAACGCCTGCCCCAGTGCGCCCGCACGGCGCCACGAGTTGAACAGCACGACACCGGCAAGCAGCAGCGAAGCAAACTTCAGCGCGTCAACCGTGTTACTGGTCACAGAGAGATCAAGGGCGCGTGGAATCATCCACGTGGTTGCAATCGCGGACGTGAGCAGCAGTCCGGCAGCGCCACCGGCGTTCCACGACTGCACGCGTGCTTGCAGCGAGAGCAGCCATCGCGGTGCTCGTGCGGCGAACAGCCAGCCGCAGAGCAACAGGAGCGGTAGCTGTACGAGCATGTGTGCGGTCATGCTCGATTCCAGAGCCGACCTCAGCGGTGTGAACGCGAGCAGTGCAACAAGTGCAATGGCGATCATGGTGTGCCAGCCGTCGCTGAATACGTCGCTGCAGCAGTCGCCGCCGCCAACGCTCCCGCCGGGTCGTCAATGTCCACGATGCGCACAAGGTCGCCATTGGTGTTCACGACGTGCAGGGCAGCATTGTGTTGCCACTGTCCGTTTTTTTCGGCAACAACCTGCACGCCAAACGTTTTCAGCAACAAATCACGCCCCATCCCGGAGTTGGGTGTGACAAACGACCACACGTCCGGACGCGCGCCCATGAGCAGTGCCTGACGCGCCAGTCGTTCGGGCGAATCGTGCTCAACGTCAAATGATACCGAGAGCAATCGCACTTTGTCTTCTAGGCCCTGCGCCACGATCTCGCGCTGAAGCTGCTGGTACACTCCAGCCAGTGTGGAGCAGAGCGTTATGCAACGCGTAAAGATGAAATCCACAATAATGGCGCGAGGCGGTTGCCCCGGTGTACGCAGCGCATCGTGAAGTACGTCCATGTTCACCCCGCGCTGATCCCACACAGCGACTGCGGGAACTGCAACCGGAGTCGCCGCCACGTTGCGCGCACGCGCGGCATCGGTGGTGAGAACTGCAAAGCCATCGGTCGCCCAGGCGATCAGCAGCAGCCCTGTCAGCAGGGCAACCGCCACGCCGGTCGCGGCGCGCAACAGTGACGTTTTACTGCCGGAGCGGCGGGACGGTGAGGGCACGGCCGGATGCATTACGGCAAGGTGTCGAGTTCGGCACTGCCGTTATAGGGAGACGTACGCGATGCCGTAAGTTCACGTTGCTCGGCCACTGTGGCCACCGACACTTGCGATGCGCTGTTGCCCCACGTACTGCGCACATAGCTGGCCAACGCCGCGATTTCGGCGTCGGTGAGTGACTTCCAGGCCGGCATGACGCCGTTGTATGTCACCCCGTTTACATCGAGTGCACCCTGAATACCGTGCAGCAGAATCTGCACGAGTCGTGTTTCGGAGCCTGTGACCCAGTCCACACCCACCAGCGGTGGAAACACACCCGCCACACCCTGACCAGTGGCCTGGTGACAGCCGGCGCACTTCCCAGTGAATAGCTGTGCACCATTCACTTCGCCAACCGGCGCGGCCGCGAGCGCCGACAGTGTACGACGGTCGCCGAGCATTGGTGATCCGCGTTCACCGCTGGCATTGCCTTGCGGATCGATGATGTACCACGCACCCCAGACGATCATGGCAGCCGCAAACACGTAGAACAGCAGCGGCAACGGACGCACGGATTCATCGGGATCGTCGTACTCGCGCTGACGGGGCTGCTGTTTGAAGCGATCGGTCATGGCGCGGTTGGTGTGGCAACTACCGGATAGCTGCGATTGAGCGAGAGCAGATACTCCACCAGGTCGAGCGCCTCCTGCGTGGCCACAATCCGCTCGCCTTCGCGTGCGTACGCAGGTGGAAGCGTGACGGTCACCTCACCGGCCACCGATGCCCCTTGTTTGCGCTCGAAGAGAAACGGATACGCCGGCATGATGGAGCCCGGCGAATACGCACGCGGTTGATACAGATGCCCGAGATGCCAGTCACGACTGGGCTGTCGCACGGCAATGTTGAACAGATCGGGACCGGTTCGCATGGTGCCGAGCAGGTGTGGCTTGTCGTACACGTAGTCGGCCGGCACCGATGGACGTCCCCAGCCGCGGGCCATGTCGGGGGCAACGCTGGGATCGCGGGGCTGTTGCGAATGACAGTAAATGCAGCCGTTGGCGATGTAGCTTTGTCGCCCGCGCAACTGCGCCTCGTTGTACGCCACAAGGCCCTCGGGTGCAGGCACACCACGCATGGTGAAATACGGCAACACCACCAATGCACCGGCGGCAAAGGCCATGATCAGCATGGCACCGATGGCCAGTTTGAGTACACTCACTTCGCCGTCGCGCAGTCTCATGCGGACACTCCCGACACATTGCCTGCACCGGCCGGCTGCAGAGTGGGTACGGGTCGGCGAAGCAGGGCGGCACCTTCACGCTTCGTACCGCGCCGCATCAGCATCACCGCAAAGTGCGCGGCAAACACCAGATGCCCGAGTGTCATGAGCGTGCCGCCAACGGTACGCGTCACGAGGTACGGCTGCGTGACAAGTACCGAGTCCATGAACGGACGCGACGCATCGAGCATGTACAGTCCCTGCAGCCATCCGCCAATGCTCAGTCCCACGAAATACACCGTGAAGCCGCTCATCACCAGCCAGAAATGCCACGAAATGAGCTTGCTTGACGGCCATTCCCAGTCGAGCACACGCGGCATCACGAAATACATCGCACCAAACATCACGAGCGAGAAAAACCCGTACAATCCGAGATGCGCGTGCGCGACGGTGAAATGCGTGAAGTGCGTAGTGGTATTCACCACGCGCAGCGATTGCATGCTGCCCTGTATGGACGCCAGGGTATACATCATGCCACCCAGCACAATGAATCGCAGTGTGGGCGAATAGCGCAGCGCCGACAGATGCCCGTATGCGGTACGATGCTGGTTAATGCCGACAGCCACCACCGGCACAATCATCATCATGCTCTGCACAATGGACAGCGTGATGAGCCAGCCCGGCACCGGACCGCCAATGAGATGGTGGCCGCCCACCTGACTGTAAAAGAATGCCAGCGTCCAGAAACCGACCAGCGACAGATGGTACGAGTGAATCGGCTTGCCGAGCACCTTGGGAAGGAAGTAATAAATCGCGGCGAGTCCCAGCGGTGTGAACCACAGTCCAAGCACGTTGTGTCCAAACCACCAGTTCATGGCTGCCTGTTGCACACCAAAATGAATGCCCGGCCATTTGGCAACGATCAGCAATACCGGCAGCCACAGCAATCCCGCGCTGATGTACCACACACTCACGTACAGGTGCGGAACAGTGCGACGCTGCAGGGTGCGCAACAACGCCACGCCCACAAGCGTGCCGCCCAGAAACAGCGGAATGTCAACCTGCCAGGGAAACTCCAGCCATTCGAGACCGGCGCTGCGGCCGGCCAGAATGGCCCAGATGCCGCCTGTCACACCAATCAGCCAGAGCACCACCCCTGCCGCAGCCGTTCGGCTGCCCACAAGCGGCGTGCGCAGCAGTCGCGGATACAACCAGATGGCGACACCCAGTCCGGCCAGTGAGCACCAACCGTAGGCCACCGCGTTCAAATGCGCCGGACGGATGCGTCCAAAGGTGAGCCACGCCTGTTCGGTGAGCCAATCGGGTGCGTGCAACTTGATGGAGGCCATCAGACCGAACACCGACGCAATCACCAGCCACGCCACAGATCCGGTGAGTGCAATAAGTACCGGTAGTCGGCTCGATGCGTCCAGAGACGCGCGTTCGTCTGCCTCTTCGGGCGTGAGCACGGCGAACTCGCCGGTGTGACCCGTGCGATTCATCACCTGCTGGAGATTGTCCTCTGACGCGGCGGTGGCTGACGCCGGCTCCTCTACGAGTCCAATCTCCTTGTCGGCGAAAATCACACGACCCGCCGCCTCGCCTGCGCCAAACAGGCCGCGTGACATGGAGAAAAGAAAAACGCCGAGCGCGGCCAGTGACCCGAGAAAGGTGACCAGCAACACCCCAACTGAATACTGCATGTCTATCGCTCCGACAGAGTCGCGCTGCAACCAAAAGAACTAAAACGCGCTTACAACACGCTGTCGTTCCCGGTCACGGTCTCATGGAGAGGTCGTCGCTCGCACTGACAACGATGCACGGCTGCTCTACGGCCAGCGTTTCTGCCGCCGTTCCGTACAAATCCACTTGCGCAGAAACATCCTGAGGCTGCGCGGCCTGAATGGCCAACCCCGATGTGGCGTGCTTGGCCTGATGTTTGGCAGCCGCTGCAGCCGTGGCTACATCTTCAGGATGCGCGTACATGCGCGGCTGAATCGGTACGGCGCCAATGGAGAGCGATGTGCAAGGGAAAAAGCGGGGCACGCCATGACGGTCGTGTGCCGCGATGCCACCGCGCGACAGTGCGTCTTCGTCGTACAGCAGCCGTGCTCTGGCGTTGAATGCCGCAATAATGCGCGCGCATCGTGCTTCCCAATCACTGCTCTGAAACAGCACCACGAAATCGTCGCCGCCGACATGGCCGATAAAGTCACGACGCGCATCAACGTGCGAGACCAGCGTTCGCGCAACCAGGCGGATCATCTCGTCACCGCGCCAGTAGCCGTAATGATCGTTAAACGGCTTGAAATCATTCAGGTCGCAGTAACACGCAACGAACGCGCCACCGCTCGCCAGCAGACGCGCAATGTGCTCGGTAATGGGAATGTTGCCGGGGAGAAACGTGAGGGGGTTGGCGTGCCGCGCCGCCTCAATGCGTGCCTCGGTCACCACGCGCACCAGTTGTTCGCCTGTACCCAGTCCCACGTATCGTCCGCCGTCGGTGACCACAAATCCGTCGGTCAGATAGCGCTGGTCGGATGATGTGAGCACCGCCGTCATGGCATCCAGACCGGTGTGACGGTCGAGCGTTAACGGAGTGGTATTGGCAAAGGGCAAACACGATTTGCGCCCGTACAGCTCGCGAAAAAACGGCTTGGCGTAACGATCAGTGAACGCCTGTCGGTTGAGCAGACCGATAGGCCGCTCCTCGTCCACAATCATCACGGCGCGCAATGCGGGGTCGGCTGAGAACATGCGGGCGATTTCGTCCACCGACGTCTCGGGGCCAACGGCTGGCGACGGCACCGCCAATCGCGACACCGTAAAGTCGGCCGCGGCGGCGCGGGTCAGCTCCGGCAGCACCGCAATTTCAGAGCTGTTAATGACCGCGCGCGCCTCCTGCGGCACCGACGAGGCGGGCTCGGATTGCGGACGCCCCAGGAAATAGCCCTGACCGAGGGAAATGCCGAGGTCGCGCAATACCTGAAGCTCACCACCCGTCTCGATCCCTTCAGCGATCAGCTCCGTACCAAACGACTCCGCAAAGCGCATGATCCCGCGCAAGGTTTGCACTTTGACCGCCTGCGAGGGCAAATCACGCACAAAGTACTTGTCGATTTTCACAAACTCGGGACGAAGTTCCGCCCACAAACGAAGGCTCGAGCGACCATCACCAAAATCGTCGAGCGCAAAACGGAATCCTTCCGCCCGCATGGATGTGGCAACGTCAATCAACCTCGGCAAGTCGGCTACATGCTCGTGCTCGGTGATTTCCACCACCAGCGCCGATGGGTTTACGGCCACCGCCAGCAGCGATTGCAGAATGCCGGAGAGCGATGCACGGTCTCCGATTTGAACGATTGTATGTGCGCTCAGATTCAGGAAGAGTCGGGTACCGCGACGCGCCGACGCCCAGCCGCGTACGCCTTCTGCCAGGCACACCTGCTCCAGACGCAAGGTGAGTCCTTCGCGTCGCGCTTGTTTGAAAATCGCATCACATGTGCGAAGCGTCCCCTCCTGCGGGCCCCGAATCAGGCTTTCATGGCCAAACAGCTCTCCATCCTTCAGTCGGACGATCGGCTGGTAGTGTGCATGCAGCAGTTTTCGGCCCAGCAGCTGCGCCACGGTTTGCTCCGACAGCGCTGCCTTGAGATTGTGACGCAGCGCACGCTGCGCCGGCGTTAACGCACGTTCTGCCACACGATACTCGTGAAGTTGAAAGAGGAATGGTTCGGGTCTGCCCGATAGACTGAAAGTCTCGACCGCAACGTCCGTTGGCCGTAGCACGAGCAACGCTCGCGTTTGTCACGATTTTGGCAGCGTGTAGCTTGTTACATGAGCTCACGCCCCGGACCCATCGCCCAGCAGCGCGCACGCAATGCACGGCTTGAAGCACAGGCCAGGCGGCTGGCGGCGCGTGATGAAGCGGCGCTGCCGTCCAACAATGGTCGCGAACTGCCGGTGGTCATGCTGCCCGCCAATACCCGGGACACCGAGCCGATGCCGTCGGCCACTCGTGCGCAGTTTCTGGACCGGCTTGTCGAAACCATACAGGCGGTGTTCGAGCACCCTGTGCGGGACAACAGCCAGCCCATGTCGGCACAGGAAGACGCGGCCCGCGCCGACGCGCGTGACTCGTCGGGAGTATCACAGACGGTGCGCCGCATGGCCCCCGTACAATCCCCCGATACAATGCGCCCATTGTCGGAGTCCGCCCAATCGATTGTCGCCTCGGCGGCGTTGCTGGGAGCGGGATGTGCGACCTGTCGTGGCGAATGTTGCACCGCCGGTGGAACGCATGCGTTTCTGGGCGAGGACAGTCTGGTGCGCGTGCGAGCGCAGTTCCACGAGGACGGACAGTCTATCTCGGCCGCTGCCTTGCTGCATGAGTATGCGGAACATGTGCCCGAGAAGCACTATCGCGGCTCCTGCGTCTACCACACGCTTCAGGGGTGCGCGCTTCCGCGGGGGCTCCGGTCCAATCTCTGCAACCGGTACGTATGCGGCGGACTCACGCAGCTCACGCGCGCGCTCGACGCCAGCGGCGGACAGGAGGCATACGTGGCGGCCGCAGATTCGGTGCACCTGCGGCGTGTGGCGTTGATCACGCCCTCTCGCACACGTGTGCTCTCGCTCAAAGACTCCGGCCGCGACCTGCCACACGACGAGCGGTCGGGATCTTCAGACGGGGGATAATTGCGGGCGGCGGCGGCTGGGCGTAGAATCGGAGGATGCAGTAGTCAGGTATCCCTCCCACCCCACCGATCATGCGCGATTTGCAACAGCAACGCGACGGACGTGCGTCACTCACCCGCCGATGGATGCGCAGCGCCGTCATCTTCGCCTCCGCTGCACCAGTAGCTCTGTTCTTCGCTGCACCCACGCTGACGGCGCAGGCGAAGCCCGGCCCGGACCGCCTCAGCATTGCCGACTATCTCGACTGGGAAGATGTCAGAGACCCGCAGCTTTCTCCCGATGGAAAGCAGATTGTCTTCACCAAGGCGTGGATTGACAAAATCAACGACAAGCGGGAATCGGCGCTGTGGATCATGGATGCCGACGGAAGCCGTCAGCGCTTCCTCGTAGACGGCTCCAATGCCTCGTGGTCGCCTGATGGGACGCGTATCGCGTATACGGCCAGCGGCGAGCCCACCGGCACGCAGATCTGGGTGCGCTGGATGGACGCATCGGGCGCGTCGTCACAAATCACGCGTTTGACCGAAAGCCCGAGCGGCATTGAGTGGTCGCCCGACGGCAAGTCGCTGAGCTTCTCCATGCTGGTGCCAAAAACGGAATCGTGGCCGCTTGAGATTCCCAAGGCACCCAAGGGCGCCAAGTGGACCGAACCGCCTCGTGTCGTGACGTCAGTCAGCTATCGTCGCGATCGTCAGGGCTTCACGCCAAGCGGCAACACGCACTTGTTCGTTGTCTCGGCCAACGGCGGTGCACCGCGACAGGTGACGTCTGGCGAATGGGATCACTCAGGCGGACGCTGGATGCCCGATGGATCGGCGCTGGTGTTCAGCGCCAATCGTATTCCCGACGAGGAATACAGCTGGCGTCAGTCGGACATCTACCGCGCCAACGTCGCAACCGGTGAGATCGTGCAGCTCACCAAGCGCAACGGCCCCGATGGCAATCCTGTCCCGTCTCCTGATGGACGCTACATCGCCTACAGCGGCTACGATTCCACCGACGCTACGTGGCAGGACGCGTCGCTGTACGTAATGAACGCAGACGGCTCAAATCCGCGCGTGCTAACCGCCGAGCTTGATCGCTCGCCGTCGGCCATGCGATGGGACGCCGAAAGCCGTGGCATCTATTTCATTGCGCAGAACGAAGGCTCGAGCCAGCTGCACTATGTCACGCGCACCGGTGAACACCGCCAGGTCACGCAGGGCACGCACATGTTGTCTGTCACTGATATGCATGCCGGCATGATGGTTGGTACGCGTACGACGCCCGACATGCCGAGCAACATTGTGCGCTTTGACCCGCGTACGCCGCAGAATATCACCACGCTCACCAACGTGAACGAGCAGTTGCTGGCCGGAAAGAAGTTGGCCACCACTGAAGAGATCTGGTACACGTCTGACGACGGCACGCGCATTCAGGGCTGGATTGTAAAGCCGCCCGATTTTGATCCGTCCAGGAAGTATCCGCTCATGCTGGAGATTCATGGCGGACCGCATTCCATGTACAACGTAGGCTTCAGCTTCGCGCGTCAGGATCACGCGTCGCATGGCTACGTGCTGCTGTACACCAACCCGCGTGGTTCTACCGGCTATGGTTCGGCGTTTGGTAACGCCATCAAGAATGCGTATCCGGGCAAGGACTACAACGACCTCATGGTGGGCGTTGATTCCGTGATTGGCCGCGGATATGTGGATCAGTCACGCATGTATGTGTTTGGTTGTTCGGGTGGTGGTGTGCTTACCAGCTGGATTGTGGGCAAGACCGATCGCTTTGCTGCGGCCAGCGCAAACTGTCCAGTGACCAACTGGCTGAGTTTTGTAGGTACCACCGACGGTGCCAGCTGGTATCGCAACTTTGAGAAGCTGCCGTGGGAAGATCCTTCGGAGCACCTGCGTCGCTCGCCGCTCATGTACGTGGGCAACGTGAAGACGCCCACGATGCTCATGACCGGTGTGAACGACTTGCGCACACCAATGCCGCAGACGGAAGAGTTCTACGAGGCACTCAAGATCATGCGGGTGCCAACGGCCATGGTGCGCTTTAACAACGAGTGGCACGGCACGAGTTCAACGCCGTCAAACTTCCTGCGCTCACAGGCGTTCCTGCGCAGCTGGTTTGAGAAGTGGCCGGAAAGCAAGCAGGCGATGAACTGAGGAAGCAAGTTGTTTCGCAGGTGATAAGGGGCAATACAAAAGCCGCCGGTGCTACGAGCGTATCGTAGCGCCGGCGGCTTTTTGTGCGTGACGATCGTGACGCGAGGATCTCTGAGTTTAGCGCGGAAACGCGACCAGACTTTCGTGTCCGTTGCGGCCCACCGCTGCAACACCAAAGAAGTAGTTGTCAATAATGACGTTCTCCAGCGTGTACTGGGTGACATCACCCACAAAACGCGACTGCGTCCAGTTCACTTCACTCGGCTTGCGCCAGTAAATACGGTACCCGATTACGTCGGGTGATGGCGACGCCTTCCAGCGGAACGTTGGTGACGGCTGCACGGCGCCACGAATGGTGACTGAATCGGGAGCCGCCGGCGCCCACGCCAGCGACATGAGCGTGGCTGCATCAAGCGCCGTCATTGATGCCGCGTAGTCAAAGTTCACTGCCTCGAGTACGTCGCCGTAGGCAATGCCGTTTTCCGTGCGCAGATCCTGATGCTGCTTGTTGTAGTCCTCGTGGGATTCCATCAACCGTACGGCTGGAAAGCCTTCATTAAAGAAGGGCGTGTGGTGTCCGCCGCGTCCATAGCGATCAAGACGGTAAATGATCTCCACATCAAGATTTGGGAAGTAGCGATCGGCCATGACGTCGATGTAGCGCGCCAGCTGACGTGACGGCGTATCAAGCTCGCCGCCGCTGGTGAGAATGCGACGCAGTTCGCCGGCCGAAGTGTTCGCGGGCAAGCCCGGTGCAAATACGCGCGCCTTGGTGTTTTCAATCACGCCGTCGATGCCGCTGATGTTGCCGATCATGTCATTGTT
>JAABRT010000003.1 GCA_011390805.1 Gemmatimonas sp.
TGGCGCACTTTCCCGAGGGGCAGCTGGTGGCCATCGACCGCCTCACCGGCGAGGTGGTAGGCATGGCTGCCAGTCTGATCATTCTCTGGGACGATTACAACTTCGACTCGAACTGGCGCGATTTCACCAGCAACGGCACCTTCGACAATCACGACCCGGTGCGTGGCAAAACACTGTATGGCGCCGAAGTCATGGTGCTGCCGGGTCGTCGCGGGCTGGGCATCGGCAAAGCGCTGTACGCAGCGCGTCGTGACATCACGGAACGACTCAATCTGCAGCGCATTCGCGCCGGTGCCCGGCTTCGCGGCTACCATCGTGTGGCGCATCACATGACGGCCGCCGAGTACGCCGACCGCATTGCGCGCGGCCAGATGCGCGACCCCACGCTCAGCTTTCAACTGCGGGAAGGCTTCAAGATTCTTGGCGTTGCCGAAAACTATTTACGCAATGACCCGGAGTCCCTGGGCTGGGCTGCCGTCATCGAGTGGCTCAATCAGCGCGGCACCATACCACTGCAGGACAGAGAGCCGGGCGCATCGGGTGCACCCACACTCGACACCACAACACGCGCCGACTCACCCACTGACCCCGGCACCACCGCGAACAGCGCCGCGTAACGCGAGTCGCACAGGTCGGGCATTTTCGGCCCGCCCAATGCGTGCACGATCATCGGGACCGTATTGCTGTGTCCCACGACCAGTACAACTTTTCCAGCCTGACGTCGAATCGCTTCCGCGACGAGACGCACGTGTTCGCTCATGTCCGATGCGAAGGGTACGACTTCGGGCGTGAGACCACGCGCCACACTGAGCGGCTCCGCGGTCAGGCGTGTGCGTTGCCGATGCGTGACGATCACGTGCTCGACATTGGCGTCCGAGAGCGCATCGGCAATCGCCATTGCGCGGGCGCGACCGGCGTCGCTGAGCGGTGGATCATTGCTGTTGTCTGCCTTTTCGGCGTGACGCACGATGAGCACCAGTGCCGGTGCCTGTGCCTTCGCCTGCGAGCCCTGCGCCGTAATCGGCGTGAACGCCATGCATGCGAGCAGCGCAACGCCGCTGAGCAGCGCCAGGAAGCTTACGGAGGGGCGGGTGAGTCGTACCTGGTGCCACGTTGCGTATGTCATGCACCAAAAGTGACCTGTGGAATCATCCGGCGCTACCAGCGCGGCGTCATCTGCCCCACTGGCGCGAACGCCTCTACCATGGCACCATGACGCAGCACAAACGAGCCGTTTTTTTGACTCGTCCCCATTATTCCTCCGCCGTTCCCGTATCGCATGCGAGTCCTCGCGTCCCCGGCGCTCATCAATCGCTGGCTAAATCCGTACAACTGGCTGCTTAACACCCATCTCGAGCATGAGGGTGTTGATGTCTACGGCGCGGCACCATGGCGTGTCCTGCGCGGCCAGGCGGACGTGTGGCATGTGCACTGGCCCGACCATGTCTTCAATCAGACCAGTGCGGCCCGCGTGGCGCTGCGCACACGGGCCTATCTGCACATGGCGCGCGAAGGACGCCGCCACGGCATGCGGTTGGTGTGGACGGTGCACAACTTGCGCGCGCACGACGGACAGCACGCGCAAATGGAAGAAGAGTTCTGGCGCGAGTTTCTGCCGCTGGTTGACGGGTTCATTCACCTCAGTGAAGCCGGTCGCGACGCTGCGTTCTCGCGTTTTCGCGAGATCTCGGATCGCCCGTCATGGGTCATTCCGCACGGCCATTACCGTACCGAGTACGTCACAACGCTGGGCCGAGAGGCGGCACGCGCCAAACTCGACCTTCCCGAACATGCGCCGGTGGTGCTCTACAGCGGCCGTATCCGTCCGTACAAGAATGTGCCGGCCTTGCTGCAGGCGTTCGCCAGCGTCGCCGATCCTTCGGCCCGCTGCCTGGTCACGGGCGCGCCCGCATCGAGTGAACTGCGCCGCGAGATTGAGCTCATGGGTCAACGCGATGCGCGCGTTCGACTCGATCTGCGACATCTCCGACGACGCGAGCTGGCCACTGCGTTAAGCGCGAGTGACCTGGTGGTGCTGCCGTACCGCGAAATTCTGAACAGTGGCAGTGCGTTGCTTGCGCTTTCGCTCGATCGGCCGGTTCTGGTACCTCGTCGCGGCGCATTGGCTGAGTTGGCAGATCAGGTGGGCAGCAGCTGGGTGAGATGTTATGACGGCGATCTCACAGGCAGCGAACTGAACGAAGCTCTGGAGTGGGCGCGCCACGCGCCGCGTTCACGTCGGGCGCCGCTGGCGCACTTTGCGTGGCCCACGATCGCACGTGCGCACCGCGATGTTTATGCAAGCGTGGTAAAGCGCACCGCCGATCAATCAACACGTCACGTGAATATTCCGCTCGCGATTGAGGCTTCACGTTGGATTCCGCGGCGCCGTGCAGCGCGCTAACCGTCACGCGTGACATCGTTATTCGTGATCCACGCAACGTGCCTCGCGCTCGTTGTGCTGAACCTGATAGTCCGTACGTGGCGCACGCAGGTGATTTTTGCCGGGCTCGGTCAGCGGGTGGCCTTTGTCGACATTGCCACTGCCAACCTGGCCGGTGACACGGCGGCCGCTCTCACACCAATGCGTGTGGGAGGGATTCCGGCGCAGGTTGCCTACTTCCAGCGCATAGGAACTGCGCCGCAGCTCTCGGTCCCAGCGCTGCTTGTGGAGTCGGTGTTGCTGTACCCGGTGTACGCCGTGCTTGGCGGGGCCTTGGCGCTTTCGGCCGGCCTCGAGTGGTTTGAGCTGCTGAAGACAGCGAGTACGACGGCCGGACGCATGGCGCAAACGATCGGTGGCCTGTTTGTGGTAGGTTGGCTGCTGATGCTGATTGCACGGCGTGCGGCACCGGGCAAATCACGCATGGTTGGACGTTCCATGAAAGAAGGGTTGCAGTTGGCGCGTGGCATGGGGTGGGCCGCGGCGTCGCTCACCGTACCGCTCACAGTGATTGATGTCGCCACACGGATCGCGCTGCTGCCCATGCTGGCCATCAATATTCCGGGGGCGCCACCGTCCGACGTGCTCGCCATTGCATCGTTCGCCATGCTGTACGGACAGATCGCGATGCCGACGCCCGGTGGAGCGGGCATTGTTGACTACGGACTGATTGGCGGAGCGGCGGGCAATCTCGGTCTCGGCGCAGCGTCGATCGTGATGTGGTGGCGCGTGTACACCGCGGGCGTACACATCGCGCTCTGCTTACCCATGCTGTGGTGGCGCTTGTCGCAGCGCGTGCGCGACAAGCGCACACTCCTGGCGCACCCCGTTCACACGGTGCGCGCCGACGACTTGCTCAGCGATTCACCGCGTGACCTCGCTCTCCGCGAACGGATCGGCAGCAGAAACAAATAAATTCCGGTAATCCATAGCGCGAACACAATCACGCCCGACGGCAGAAAGATCCAGAGCTTTGCAGCGTCATGAAACCACGAACCGTCGTGCAGACTTTCCATCAGATCAGATCGTCGATACGCGGTCTTGAGCACGGCGCCTGACGCCTGATCAATCTGCACCTCCCAGCGTGAGTTACCGATGACCTTGATCAGCCCCTTGCCGGGGCGCACATCGATCCGGTCAATGTCAGACCAGCTCTGAATTCCTGCCTCAGGGCGGCTGCGCGCCGCTTCAAAAACGGCGGCCAGACTCACCTGTGGCTCTCCCGGCGCGCCTTTCATTTCCGTTGGCTGTACCCACGCCACCTGCTTCTTCACCTGCAGGATCAGACCGGTGGCAATCACGATCAGAAACGGCACTGCGACCACAATCGCTCCCCACCGGTGGAGCTTGCGGTTCCATACACGAAGATTCGGCATTCTACAAATACGCAGTCGCGCACGTATTTGCTGCGGTCGCCAGGGGCACCGCGCCCGATGACGCGTTCCCCCGACTCCGGGCGTGCCGCTGTTATGCGGCCAACCGCTCTCTCCCGTCTCTGCCACGGCGCATCTCAGCAGCCTCGCCATTCGCACACGCCAGACTCACAGCACGCCGCGCCACCCGTTTGAGAGCCCGGTGAACAGAGCGCGCATAGTGAATAAAGTTCTGCCCCGCCCACGGGAAGCGTGCGAAGAACTCCTGCGGCAACAGATCGCCCTTGAGTCGATTGCAGGGCCCGCAGGCGGCAACGATGTTCTCCGGATCGTGCGCCCCGCCCCGCGCCAACGGCATCACGTGATCCAACGTCGCGTTGTGCGTATCAAGTGGTGATGCACAGTACACGCAGCGTTGACTGCAGTCACGCAGAGCAAGTTTTCGCATCGCACGTTTCATCGCCATGAGCAACGGCCGGGCCGGCGCTGCACTGCGCTTGCGCGCGCTGCTGCCGCGTCTCGCCTGCACCGCACCTCGTTTGGACGGACGTTCGCCACGCGCTCCGTTGCGTACGCCACTGCGGGCGCTGCGTTCGGCTGCCACCTGTCGGCGGCTCATGCGGGCGCATCCACAAACGCAGACGCCCCGCGAATGGCTGGTGGCCAGAACGCAGGGCGGTGTGTGGGTCGGTTTGTACCGGGGGGCGCAAAGCGGGGCTTCGACAGTACGGTGCGAAGCGGGCAGTCAGCGGTGCGCCCTGCATGGTTCGTGCGGCGAGCAAAACGTTCGGTATGCATCGTCCTCCTGACTTGGCGAGAGCAAGGGAGTGCAGCAACGTTGTGATCTTACGATACGACTACCACACATCAACAGTCAAGAAGACACAGTTGTGTCACGCAACTTGGCGCCGATCTGTGCCGCCATCGCGTCGAGCAGATGGCGATTGGGCATATCGGACCCCGGAAACGGCAGCGGAATGTCAAACCCGTCGTCAGGCTTTCGCGGAATCAGGTGAATGTGGTAGTGAAACACATTCTGTCCCGCCGCAGCGCCTGAGTTCACCACGATGTTCATGTCTTCCGCACCGGCCACCTGCTGCACCACCGGAATCAGGCGCGTGGCCACGTCGTACATGTGCTGGCCGACCTTGCGCGGAATGTCGCGCAGAATCTCGTAGTGCTCCCGCGGCACGACCAATACATGCCCCTGGTTCACAGGCTGGATGTCCATAAATGCAATGACCGTGCTGTCCTCGTAGCACATCGAGACTTCAGCCGCACCGCGAATCAGATCGCAGAAGATGCAGTGTTGTCCGGCGGATACGTTGGTGGGGTGCGTGGGAGCGTGCATGCGGGCGTTCAACCGGAAATGTGAGGAGAGAGAGCCAACGCGCGAGGCCGCGCGGAGAGCAGTCTGTGAGCAGTGGACGGGCAGCATCACCCAGACACCTGTCAGCATTCAGTGTTTCACAGCCAGTGTCAAGGTTTGTTGACACTCTACTGCCCTTCTACAGCCCGACTGGCCCGGAGTGGCGGTTCCTTACTACGTTACGGGGCTACCCCTGAACCTGAACGGGATTGAATACCATGGCTACTTCCGCTAAACCGACCCGCGCCCGCAAGGGTGCGTCCCCAGAAACGGGCACGCACTCCGGTGAGGCTGCGCCGCTCACGCGCGACCAACTGGTGCACGCGTACCGCATGATGTACCTCTCGCGGCGTCTGGACGACAAGGAGATTCAGCTCAAGCGGCAGAACAAAATCTTCTTTCAGATTTCAGGCGCGGGCCACGAAGCGATTCTCGCTGCAGCAGGCCTGCTGCTCAAGCCGTCGCACGATTGGTTTTATCTCTACTATCGCGACCGTGCGCTGTGCCTGATGCTTGGCATGACGGGCGCCGAAATGCTCTACTCCGCTGTTGGCGCCGCCAACGATCCGAACTCCGGCGGACGTCAGATGCCGAGCCACTGGGGACACAAGGATCTCAACATTGTGTCCGTGTCGTCGCCCACCGGCACGCAGTTCCTGCAGGCGGTCGGTGCAGCCGAAGCCACCAAGCGTGCTCAGGCCCTCGATATCAGCGAAGGCTTCGAGAGCGACGAAGTTGTGCTCGTGACCACCGGTGATGGCACCACCAGCGAAGGCGAGTTCTGGGAGTCGCTCAACACAGCGTCCAATCTGAAGCTGCCGATCGTGTATCTGGTAGAAGACAACGGATATGCCATCTCCGTGCCCGTGGAAGTCGGCACCGCCGGCGGCTCGATTTCGAAGCTCGTCACTGGCTTCCCCGATCTGTACATCCAGGAAGTAGACGGCTGCGATCTCATGGCGTCGTACGAAACGATGGCACGGGCCGTGTCGTACGCGCGCGAACGCAAGGGACCGGCGCTGGTGCACGCCAAGGTCATCCGCCCGTACTCGCACTCGCTGTCCGACGACGAGGTGCTGTACCGTCCGGATGAAGAGCGCGAAGCCGACGCTGTGCGTGACCCGCTGGTGCGCTTCCCCGAGTGGCTCATCGCCAACGGGCACGCCACCGAGGCAGAACTCGAAAGCATTCGCACGGCCGTTGACGAAGAAGTGCTGGCCGCCACCGACGATGCACTGTCGCAGGAGCAGCCGAGCCCCGACTCGGTGCACTTTGCCGTGTACTCGCCCGATGTCGATCCCACGGCTGAGCCCTTCGACACCGAAGACGATCCGCAATTTGCGGGTGACCCCACCACGATGGTGGATTCGCTCAACGCCTGCATGCGTGATGAAATGCAGCGCGACGAACGCATTCTCGTATTTGGCGAAGACGTGGCCGACGTCTCGCGCGAGCAGTACCTCGGCAAGGTGAAAGGCAAAGGCGGTGTGTTCAAAGCCACGCACGGGCTGCAGTCAAAGTTCGGCGGCACGCGCGTGTTCAACACCCCGTTGGCCGAAGCCAACATTGTGGGCCGCGCCATCGGTCTGGCGCACCGCGGCTTCAAGCCGGTGGTCGAGATTCAGTTCTTCGACTACATCTGGCCGGCGTACATGCAAATCCGCGACGAGCTGGCCACGATGCGCTGGCGTTCCAACAATGCGTTCAGCTCGCCGGTGGTCATTCGCACCACGTACGGCGGCTACATCCGCGGCGCGGTGTATCACTCGCAAACAGGCGCGTCGCTGTTTACACACACTCCCGGACTGCGCGTGGTGTGCCCAAGCACGGCGCTCGATGCCAACGGATTGCTGCGCACTGCTATCCGCTGTGACGATCCGGTGATCTTCCTCGAGCACAAGCACCTGTACCGCCAGACGTACAACAAGGGCGCGTATCCGGGCCCGAACTTCATGATTCCGTTCGGCAAGGCACGCATTGCGCGTGAGGGAACGGACATCACGGTAGTCACTTATGGCGCAACGGTGCAGCGTGCACTGGTGGCCGCCAATCAGATTGCCGACGAAGGTGGACCGTCGGTGGAAGTGATTGATTTGCGCACGCTCTCACCGTGGGATCAGGAAACGGTGTACAACAGCGTGAAGAAAACGAGTCGTGTGATCGTGGCCTACGAAGACAGCATCTCGTGGGGTTACGGCGCGGAGATCGCGGCACGCATTGCCGATGACTGCTTCGCGTGGCTGGATGCGCCGGTAAAGCGGGTGGCCAGCACTGATACATTCGTGGGGTACGCGCCGAGTTTGGAGGACGCGATTTTGCCGCAGATTAGCACGTTCCGGGATGCGTACACGGAACTGGCGGCATTCTAAGGGGGCTACTGCGAACTGCCGTTTGACAGCGTTCTCGGTGGGGGTACACGGTGAACGGTTGGCGGTTTTTTCAAACCGTTTACTGTTCACCGTCAACTGCCACCGAAAACGCAGTCAAACGGCAGTTGTCGTTACTCCATCGGCGGCCTGCGCCGCAGCAATCCACCGATTCCGCGCTTCACCGCGTTTTTGCCGGCCTCACGCGCCTCGATCTTGGCCTGATCCTTGGCCCCGTCAATCGCGGCCTGCTTGAGCGCCTCGGCGATATCCTCGTCGCTGAAGCCCGCATCCTTCATCGCAGCGCGCAGGTCGAGCGTGTCCATACCAGCGGCCTTCATCGAATCACTCAGCGCGGCCATGTTGGGCATCTCCACTGCTTTGTAGCCCTTGGGCAGCTCCAGCTGGTCCGCCGCCACATCGCCCTTGGTCCAGTTGGTGACTTCCATCGTGCTGATCGAGTACTGCGTCTTGCCTTTGTCAGTGGTCGTGGTGGCGTTGGAGCGCATCTTGAGCGCCGCCGCATTCGGCAGCTGGTCCATCGGACCGTCCACTACCTTCTTCCACTCGTCGTTCCCCTCAAACATTGACGAGAAGTTGCGCGCCATGTCGAGGAACGGATTCATCAGCTCCGAGGCCTTCAGCTGCGGAGCCATCCACAACGTGGTCTGGCTTTCATTTTTTGTCGTCGTGCCAAAACCGAACGACGAAATGCTCATCGTATACGCCTGATCGATCTGCCACTGCTCGGTGGCGTAACCGAGCAGGGTCTCGCCGGCACCGATCTTCTTCACTGACATTGACGCGTCTTTCACGTCGATCTTCATCATGCCACCCGTCATGCTGCTCAACGACGAGAACATGGAGCCCATCGCCTTCGCGTCCATGCGCATGTACTGCTTTTCCTTGGGCGACACCATGTACAGCACATTGCCGCCTTCGTGCATCAGCACGTAACCGTCTTTGCCCATCATGGGTGACGGCCCCTTCACCTCGGCGAACTCGATGCGCGCCCTGTCACCGGCGATCTGCACCTTGCCCACCGACTGTGTCATCGTCTTTCCTGCAGCAGCAAAACTCTCGTCGGATTCCGACGTGGTCATCGTGAACTCATACGTGGTGCCGGGCACCAGCAGCGCACGTACGGGGGGTGTAAAGGCCACCGTTGTGCCGGCCAGAGCCAGCGTCGCGGCCGACCAGCCGAGTTTTCGGCCAAGGGGAACACGCATTCGATTGGTGTGTGGGGAGGACATGGTGAGCTCCTGGAAAGGATAAGATCGAGCTGAGGGTATCGCGTGCAGCGTCTACATAATCAGGCGCATTCCGCGCCGGATTGCCGTCACGTCTCAGCAACACGCACGCAATTCACGTATATGCAGTAACCTTCGCATAGTCTCGCTTTCCTTCGAAACTACGTGCGATTGGCGAGACAGCAAGTTCCGCCCCCTTTCCCCTCCTCTGATTTCCATGACCCGATTCCTTCCCGTCCGTCATACGGCCGGCTGGTTGACCATCGTGGCGACCTCCGCATTCCACGCGTTTGCGGGCACGTCAGGCGCACAGACCGCCGGCGAACCACTTTCGAGTGGATACCGCACACATGCCCGGCTCGTCGCCACCATCGATTCCATCCAGCGCGCTCATCCACAACTGGTTTCGGCGCGTGTCATCGCCACATCTCCCGGTGGTCGCAGCGTGCACGTCGTACGCGTGGGACCGGGCGGTGATGCGGCCAACGCGCGTCCTGCCGTGCTCGTGGTGGCCAATGCGTACGGCCCGCACCTGGTCTCGAGCGAAACCGCAGTGCGCATGATCGGCAACATGGCCGCCGGATACGGCGCTGATGCTGACACCAAAGCACTGCTGGATCGCACCACGTTTTATGTGGTGCCGCGCGCCAATCCCGACGCTGCCGAAGCGTTCTTCTCGGCGCCGCTTTATGAACGCCCTGGCAATCAGACGCCGTACGATGCCGACCGCGATGGCAAGGTCGATGAAGACGGCCCCAACGATCTCAACGGCGATGGCCTGATCACGCTCATGCGCGTGGAGGATCCGGCCGGTGCGTGGATGGCCGATTCGCTCAATCCGCTGCTGCTGCGCCGCGCCGATGCCACGC
Source organism: Gemmatimonas sp. (assembly GCA_011390805.1). Classification (GTDB taxonomy): domain Bacteria; phylum Gemmatimonadota; class Gemmatimonadetes; order Gemmatimonadales; family Gemmatimonadaceae; genus JAABRT01. Next base: position 9,671 of record JAABRT010000003.1, read on the forward strand.
GTGGTCAGCGCGGCAAGTATCGCATGTACACGGAAGGCCGAGACGTTGACGGAGACGGTGAGTTCAACGAGGACGGCCCCGGTGGTACCGACATCAACAGCAACTTCCCCAACTTCTACAAATACTTTGGCGAAACATCGGGCAACTGGCCGCTCTCCGCGCCCGAAGCGTGGGGCATCGCTGAACTGTTTCAGACGCATCAGAACATCGCGATGGCCTACGTGCTCGGTCCGCAGGACAACCTGAACACACCGTGGACCGGTCGTCGCGTGCCGGGCATCGGCGGCAGCCCGCAGGGCACCTCAGCCGGTGGACCATTTACCGCAACACTGCCCGACGACGATCCCTGGTTTGCCGAAGGCAGCCGCGTCTTCAAGCGCACCACCGGCTGGCAGCGTGGTCCAAGCACCGGCGCCGGCGAAGGTGATGTGCTCTCGTGGATTTATTATCACATGGGTCGTCTGGCCTTCGGGTCACGCACTTGGTGGACACCCGATCTGCCGGCCGATTCATCGCGCCGTGGCGGCAACGCAGCCGGTGCCGGAACTGATCCTCTGGCCACGGAACGTCAGTCGTTGCGCTGGCTCGAAGCCAATCGACCGAACGCGCTCGTGCAGTGGACGCGCGTTGAGCATCCCGATTTTCCGGGACAGGTTGTGGAGGTCGGTGGCATTGCACCGTATGCCACACTCAATCCGCCCGCCAGCGAACTCGATTCGCTGGGCGCGAAGCACACTCGCTTTGTCGCTGAACTGGCCGGCATGCTGCCACGACTCGAGCTGCGGGTGGCCAGCGTGGAAGCCGTTGGCGCACGTACGTGGCGCATCACAGCGCATGTCGCCAACACCGGATTCTTCCCCACGCTCTCAGCAATGGGCGCACGCGCAAGATGGGCGCAGCGCATTCGTGTTGATCTGAAGACAAGTGCCGGACAGGAAGTGGCATCGGGACGCACCATGCAGCTGTTGAATCCGTTGCGTGGCAGTGGCACGAGCACCGAACTCACGTGGGTGGTCGTGGGTGCAGCCGGTTCCACCGTTACGCTTTCCGCAGCTTCGCCCGTTGTTGGTGAAGCCAGTGAGACGATCACCCTGCGCGCACGGTGACCGCCATGAATCACGCCTCAGCTATGACTCGATCATTCTCCCGCACTCTTCGCGCCGTTTCGGCGGCTTTGCTCTCAACGGCCGTCGTGAGCGCATCGCTTTCGGCGCAGCAGCGTCCCGGCGATCGCATTCCACTCAACGGTGCACTTGAAGCGCTGGGTTCTCCGCGTAATCCCAAGGTCCCGATTCTCTGGGACCGTTGGTACGACAGCGATCAGATTCGTGAAATCGGTGAGCGCCTGGCGCGTGCGCACCCCGACTACGTGCGTGTATCATCGCTCGGCAAGAGCTTTGGCGGCAAAGACATCACGCTCATCACCGTGACCAATTTCAAGGTTGGTGACGCTGACAAGAAGCCGGCCATGTGGATTGACGGCAACATTCACTCCAACGAAATCCAGGGCAGCGAGTTCTCGTTGTACACCGCGTGGTATCTGGCGGAGATGGCGGGACAGGTTGCAGCGGTTGACACGATCCTGGCGCAACGCACGCTGTACATCGCGCCCACGATCAACCCAGACGCGCGCGACGAATATCTCAAGCAGGCCAACACCGCCAGCTCACCGCGCACCGGTGTCGCCCCGCGCGACAACGATGGTGATGGCTTGATTGACGAAGATGGTGCCGATGACCTCAACGGCGACGGTCACATCACGCAGATGCGTCGTCGCAATCCGAACGGTCGCTTTATTGAAGCACCGTACGACAAGCGCATTCTTATTCCCGCTCCGCAGGGCACCAAGGGTGAGTGGGACATTCTTGGCCAGGAAGGCATCGACAACGATGGCGATGGCCAGGTGAATGAAGACGGCATTGGCGGTTACGATCCCAACCGCAACTGGCCGTGGCGTTGGCAGCCGCAGTATGTGCAGGGCGGCGCTGATTGGTGGCCGGGTTCACTGCCCGAAACACGCGCGGTGATGAACTTCGTCATGCAGCGCGACAACATTGCCGGCGCACAGAGCTATCACAACTCGGGCGGCATGCTGTTGCGCGGCCCCGGTGTGCCGCAGGATGAATACCGTCCGCAGGACGTCGCCGTGTACAATCAGCTCGGACGCACCGGCGAACAGATTCTGCCGGGCTATCGCTACCTGATCGTGTGGAAGGATTTGTACACGGTGTGGGGCGGCGAGCTTGATTGGTTCTACGGCGCGCGCGGCGTGCTCACATTCTCCAACGAGCTGTTCACGCCCTTTTTGTACTTCAATCGCACCCAGGGCGATGGACGTCCCGGTGGCCAGGAAGAGTCGTCACTCTTTGACCGCTTGCTGCTGCTCGGCGAAGCTTTTGTACCGTGGACCAAAGTGCAGCATCCGCAGTACGGCGAAGTCGAAGTAGGTGGCTTCAAGAAGAACTTCGGACGCGTGGAGCCGGGCTTTCTCATTCAGAGCGACGCGCACCGCAACATGATGTTCACGCTGTATCAGACGTCCGAAATGCCGCTGGTTGAAGTGGATTCAATTGAGACACGGTCCATGGGCAACGGACTCACCGAAGTCACGGCGATTGTCATCAACCGCAAACTGGCGCCTACGCACACGCAGCAGGACGTGGAGAACAAGATCTCACGTCCGGATCATGTCACGCTCACTGGTGGCAAGGTGATCACGGCGTTCCGCGTGATCAATACGCTGCAGAACTTCACGGTGGAGCAGAAGCTGGATCCGGCGGTGATCAAGCTCGACAACATTCCCGGTGGTGGCACGCCGGTAACGGTGCGCTGGATTGTTGAGGGCAACGGGCCGTTTACGGTGACTGTCGATTCGCCCAAGGGTGGCTCGCACAGCATGCGGTCACGCTAGCAGTCCTCCAAGATCTGTGCGGGGGCGCCCCACGCCTGTCCGCTGCGCGGCTCAACGGCTAATGCCGACAGCCGCGCAGCGGACAGGCGTGGGGCGCTTTGCGCGTTTGGCGGACTGCGTGCGAGGGCCGCTTGCTGCGCTCGCGGATGCTAGAAGTAGAGCGCGGCGCGGATTCCCACTGGACCGACGGTGATCTGCATGGTCGAGACGGTGATATCGGTGTCGGAGTCGTCGATGCTGGTCCTCGCTCTTCGCGCTGCAAGGCCGTAGTGCGCACCGAGTGAAAGGTTCTTCGTCACCATCCACTGCGCTCCGAAATCAGCGAACAGCCCGACAGCGTTGGTGCCCTGCACCCGGCCGGGATTGTTATTGAACGCCTGCTCCTGACGTTCATTGCTGGCGAGCGCACCGAATGTGAAGTGCTGTAGAACGTCACCGGCCAGCGGGCGGTACCAGCGTTTGCCGAACTGTACCTCGATCTGCCGGACGCTGGTCTCTTGCGCGGACGGTTGCGATGGCAACGACGGCGGCGCGTTGACGTCCCGATCGGAGGACTGCCAGGAGCCTTGCACCTGCCCGACCCATGCGCTGTTGGGTGAAGAAAAGCGCAAAAGCCCCAAGGCGTTGCCGTTAACGGTGAACTCGGCGCCCCACTGACCGGCGCGAAACACTGTGCTGTCCGAAACCTGGGCGTGCAGCGGCGCGACGCTGAGCATGAGCGCGGCAGCAATCGCAGCACGGGCGATCGGATGTGACAGTCGAATGCGGTGCATGTGACTCCGTGAGGGAGGTTCAGAAATCGCGATGAAAGAGAGTTGCGAACCAATCAGAAAAAGAGCGAGCTTTGCACGCGCATATCGCCGGCGGCGAAGCGCGTGAACGTGCCTCGCGACTCCGAGCCCGCAAAGGGCACTTTCTCTTCGGTGAAGCGGCCGAGTGTGGCTTGCGCGGTCCACGTGGCACCAAGCGATAGCCGGCGTGTCACCATCCACATCGCGCCTACCTCGGCGTACACACCGCCTACGATCGAACGCAAAGCGTCGTCTGGCGCGGCACGACGGAACCTCGTCGATCGTGTCGCGCTGGCGAGCGCGCCTACGGTGAGATGCTGCAGCACGTCAGCTGTGAGTGGCCGGTACCACCGGTGTCCCAGGCTGAGTCCGGCGTCCTCGAACTGCTCGTGTGAAAGCGAGACACCGAACAGGCCGAAGTTGAGCGAATCTGTGTCGCCGCCCCAGTCCTGCAATCGCCCGCGGACGGACGCCACCCAGGCTCGGGTGGGCGTAGAGAACCGCTGCACCCCAAGCCCGGCAAAGCTGCCGCCAAAGGAGAACTCGGCGCCCCACTGGCCAGCGCGGAAGATTGTGGAGTCCGATGGCTGGGCTTGAAGGAGCGTGGCTGGCAGCACGAACATAGCAACAGCGGCGCACAAGGCGGTACGCACGATGACGGCTGCGGCACTGGGAACAGATTGTCGCAAGTGACTCCCGGCTTTGACTTTTTTGCAGTGGAGCAATCCTGGGCGGGGCGCTCGGAACCGAGCGCAGGTAGCTTCGCCCAACATATACCTCACACCGGCCGGGATGTGCCCTGCGGCCTGACGGTGGTCAGGCTGCGCGTTGCGACGATTCTACGCTGCGCGCCAGTCGCCGCCGCACCTGCAACCACGCCGCAAAACCCAGCGCGCCAAGCAACACAAAATCAATCGCACCAAACGCAACACCGGCCGCGAGCAGTTTGGTGCTGCCACCGCTGCGCATCGCGTGACCGAGCACGCCGCCGTACACCGCGAGCGCAGAAAGCGCCAAGGTCAGGCGCCATCCCTCAGTGCGTGCGCGCGGCGCCAGCACAGTTGGTGTGAGGCCTCGCCAGCGCCACAGCAGTCGATGCTGTACGATGTACGAACACATCGCCACACTCGCGGCGCCCAACCCCACGGTGAACCACAGTTGCAGTGCGTCATGCAGCGGCACGGCGCCGCCCGGATGCGGCACCAGCGTACGCAAGAACGGCAGGTGCGCCACTGCCCAACCGGAATGTCCGCCGTGCGTAATGCCATCCAGTGCCCAATGCGAAAGCGCGCCCACATAACCTGAGAAGGCGACGCCAAGCCACTCACGCGCTGACGAGGGAGCACGCAACGCCGAAAGATCATGCAACCGTAATCGCGGATGATCGCGCACGAACGGCAGCACGGCCGGCACCAACAGCGTGGTGACCAGCCACACCAGCAACAGCGTGACCGGCACGCTGAAGTAGAACTGCGCGCCGAAGGTGTGGCTGAACAGCCAGTCATCGTGCATGCGCCCGATGAACTCAAGATCCGGGGCCATGCTGCCAATGCACAACGCCAAACCGCTGAACGCATGCGGCCATCGCATTTTCAGTGGCAACACCAAAGCCTGATGCGCGAAAATCGTTGCGGGCACTTCTTCTCCCTAAAAGCGAGACTCAGAACATCCACTTGCTCTTGAGAGTCGGCCGGCAGTGTGAGCGTCGCGCGACGGCAGTGCGACAGCTACGTCTTCAGCGCGCAACGAATGCGTGACGGGCGCATGGCCCGGACCCGCGCCATACGGCGTGACTACCGGGAACAGCCGGATCGGACGCGCCAGTCAACAGCCCGCATTGGCGCACCGTAGATTCTGCACAGTCCCCCACCTCGCTTATTACCCCAGGATTCCATGCTACAGCTCCTTGCCGGGTACGTCGCGCGCGCTCGCCGGTCCCGCTACACAACGCTTGGTGCGTCGGCGATTGTCTGCGCGCTCACCGCCAATCCGTTAGTTCATGCGCAGCGCCCCACGCTCTCCGCCGCGGTCAGGCAGTTTGTCGCGATCGATACCAGCGTCGTTGCACTGACCAACGCCCGGGTGATTGACGGCACGGGCGCTCCGGCGCGTGACGGGCAAACACTGATCATTCGCGACGGGATGATTGCCGCCTTGGGCAACACGGCGTCCACGCCGGTGCCACCGGGTGCACGCGTGATTGATCTCACGGGAAAGTCGGTCATCCCCGGTTTGGTCATGCTGCACGAACACCTGTACTACCCAACCGGAGGTGGCACCTACGCCAATCTCTCGGAAAGCTTCGCACGTCTCTATCTCGCGGGTGGTGTGACCGCCATGCGCACCGGAGGCAATACCAACGGCTACGGCGAGCTGTCCATGCGTGATGCCATCGCGCGCGGAGAGAAGGCAGGACCGTGGATAGATGCCACGGCGCCGTATCTGCAGATGCGCGGACTCTCCATCGGGCAGATGTACAACCTCAAGGATCCGGCCGACGCACGCCGCATGGTGAACTTCTGGGCCGATGCGGGCGCAACGTCATTCAAGGCGTACATGCACATCAGCCGCGATGTGCTCAGTGCAGCCATTGATGAGGTGCACAAGCGCGGACTCAAGATCACGGGACATCTCTGCTCTGTCACACTCGCCGAAGCGGCCGCGTTGGGTATCGACAATGTCGAACACGCCTTCTTTGCCGCCACCGATTTCGTCAGCGATAAGCAGCCCGATATTTGCCCCGGACAGAATACAGGTCAACGCGCGCTCGCCAACGTGCAGCCAGTCGACCCGCGGTTCACGTCGTTGGTGCAGACCCTGATTGAAAACAACGTTGCCCTGACGTCCACCCTGGCCGTGTTTGAGACTTTCACTCCCGGACGTCCGCTGCCGCCCGGTCTTGACGTGCTCACGCCGCAACTGAAGGAGTTGTATGAGGCGCGCTATACCAACACACAGCGCAATGCCAACTCACCGTACGCCACGCTCTACCCGCGAGCCGCGGCGCTGGAGGTCGCATTCTCGCGCGCAGGCGGTCTGCTGGTTGCCGGCACCGATCCCACCGGAGGCGGGGGAGTAGTTGCCGGTTTTTCCAACCAGCGAACGGTGGAACTGCTGGTCGATGCCGGTTTCACTCCACTCGAAGCGCTGCGTATCTGCACGCTCAACGGTGCCACCTACCTCGGGCTCGCCGACCGCATTGGTTCGCTGGCGGTAGGCAAGCAGGCCGATCTCGTGGTCATCAACGGCGATCCATCCACCACGGTGAGCGACATCAGGAAAATGGAGCTCGTGTTCAAGCAGGGCATAGGCTACGACCCGGCCAGACTGATCGCGTCGGTGTCGGGACGGGTGGGGCTCTTTTAGTCAGGAGGTGGCACCTCTCCGGGCCTCTCGTTCCGTCAGGGGCGCCAAGTCCGTAACTTCCCGTGGTACTTTCCCTCCCGGAGAACCCCCATGTACTTCCGTCCCGCCGCCGCGACGCTGCTGATCGCGGCCTTCAGTTTCCCGTCGCTGCTCACCGCGCAAACTGCGCAGTCCCCGTCGGCTGGCGCAGGCGCTGTCGCCATGTCGTCCAGCGACACGCCACGCGCGATGACACCCATCGACATCGCCAACTGGACCAACATCCGAAACGCACAACTCAGCCACAATGGCGAGTGGTTTGGCTACATACTCGCGCCAAATGAAGGCAATGGCGAGGTGGTGCTGCGACCCGTTGCGGCAGGCGCAAAGGAATGGCGCTACAACACGGGCGATGTCGGATCAAATCCAGCACTGCAAATGTCCGATGACGGCAAGTGGGCGGCATTTCTTGTGTACCCGAAAGCCGATGACGCCGAAAAGATGCGCAAAGACCGCAAGCCGGTGCGCGGCAAAGCCACGCTGATCAATCTCGCGACAGGCGAGAAGAAAGAGATCAACGGTATTCGCTCGGTGTCGTTTGCAGGCACGTCACCGCGATGGGTGGCGCTGCACGGCTATGGCCCTGACGCCGGCCCCTCAGCGCCGGGCCCGGTCTCCGGCGGCTCCAGTTCACGTCCGGCCGGCAGTGATTTGCTGCTGCACCAGCTGGGCACCGATGTGATGCTCAACGTGGGCAACGTGAACGATTTTTCGTTTGACTACACCGGTCGCTGGCTCGCCTATTCCATTGACGCCACCAACAAGCTTGGCAACGGTGTACAGTTGCGCGACATGCAGACCGGCGCGGTCACGAGTGTTGATGCCGCCGAACACGCAACGTATCGTCGCCTCGCCTGGGCCGACACCATGCCGGCATTCAGCGTGCTGCGCACCACGATCGACAGCTCGGGCAAGGACACGGTGCTCACCGCGATGGGCGTAAGCCGCGTCGGGTCGCCGCAGCAGCGCACGGTGTCGATTTCGCGTGAAGGGCGCGCCGACTGGCCGGCCAATCATCGCATCAGCAGCAACCGCGCGCCGCGCTGGTCGGCCGATCTTGATGGACTCTTGTTCGGTCTCGAAGAAGTGCCACCCGAAGTACCCAAGGACCAGAAGCTCGAAGACAACGACAAGCCATCACTTCGCTTGTGGCACGAGAAGGACATGCGATTGCAGTCGCAGCAGGACGTGCAGGCCACAGCGGATCGCACCTTTTCGTATCTGGCCGCGTACTGGCCGGGCACTGACAAGGTTGTGCGTCTCACCGATGAGAATGCGCGCACCGGCTCCACCACTGATCTTGATCGTTGGGTGATTGCCAGCGACGTATCGCCGTACCAGCGTCAGGCCAGCGTAGACGGCATCAACATGCGCGATGTGTATGTGATCAATCCGCGCACCGGCAGCAAGCGACTGGCGCTCAAGGCACAGCGCGGTGCCAGCAGCACGTCGCCCGACGGTCGGCGCATGGCCTTCTGGGACGATGGTGAGTGGCACGTAATGGATCTCGAAACGCTCTCGCGCAAACAGGTCACCACGGGTGGACGCTTCATTGACGTGGAGGACGATCACAACGTCGACCGCCCCAGCTATCCGTTGTACGGTTGGTCGAGCGATGGCAATGCATTTCTCGCCAGCGATGGCTGGGATGTGTATCGCGTGAACGTGAGCGGTGGCGAGCCTGTGAACCTCACGCGCGATGGCAAGAGCAAAGGCATTCGCTACGGGCGTCCACTCATCACCGATCCGCGTCAGCGCGGTGTGAACATGAATGCACCGTTCATGATCACGGCACGTGAAGAGCGGACGAAAAAAGAAGGCATTCTGCGCGTTGATCCCAAGGCCAATCGCATTACCGCGCTCGACTGGCGCGACGCACGCGTCAACCCGATGAAGGCGCGCAAGGCCGATGTATGGGTGGCCAGCATTTCCACCGCGGCCCGCTATCCGGATTACTGGAAGATTTCGTGGAACGGCGACTCACTTCGCCTCACCGATGGCGCACCAAACATGAACGGGCTCGCCTGGAGTGCCGGTGCACGTCTGGTCACCTATGTGAGTGACAAGGGCGACACGCTGCAGGGTGCGCTCTTTTTGCCCGCTGGCTATGAAGAGGGCAAGAAGTACCCCACAGTTACGTACATCTACGAAAAGATGTCGGACAACCTGCACAACTTCTACGCACCTTCGTTCAGCAGCTCCTACACACCAAGCATTTACACCAGTCGCGGTTACGCGGTGTACATGCCCGACATTCGGTATACGATCAATGATCCCGGCATGTCAGCCGTGTGGAGCGTGATTCCGGCCATCAAGGCCGCCGTTGCGACCGGCATCGTAGATGAATCAAAGGTCGGCTTGCACGGCCATTCATGGGGCGGCTATCAGACGGCGTTCCTGGTTGGACAGACCAACATTTTCAAGAGCGCCGTAGCTGGTGCACCGCTCACTGACATGGTGAGCATGTACAGCTCGGTGTACTGGAACACCGGATCAGCCAACCAGCCCATCTTCCAGAGTTCACAGGGGCGTTTCAAGGGCAACTTCATTGAGAACCGTGAAGCCTACGAACGCAACTCGCCCAACCGGTACGCCGACAAGATCAACACGCCGCTCATCATTCTGCACAATGACAAAGACGGCGCCGTGGACTACAACCAGGGCATCACGTTCTACAACACGCTGCGCCAGCTCGACAAGGATGTGATTCTGCTTGAGTATCAGGGCGAGAACCATGGCCTGCGCGAGCTCAAGAATCGTCGCGATTACACGATCCGGCTCATGGAGTTCTGGGATCACCATCTCAAGGGTGAGCCCGCACCGGAGTGGTTGGAGAAGGGTATTCCGCGTCTCGAGATGGAACGTCACTACCGTGAACGCGTGCCGCTGTACACGCCGCCTAAAAAGGCGGATGCGAAGAAGGTGAATGCGGTCAACATGTAAGGCTGCGTTGCTCGTGACAGCCTGCCTGCTCGCCGGGGCAGGCTGTCGCATTGAGGACCGTACCGCGGAGCTGGCGCTCGACAACAGCGAGGCCGTGGTCGCTGCCGTTGCCGGAAACGGCGCGAGCCCTGCAGATGACGCGGCGGCGGTCATTGCCGCGGATTCCACCACCGATCTGCTGCGCACTCCGCTGCCGCTCGACAGCATGGGAAACATCACTGTGGTTGTGGAGATTCCAGCGGGTACCAACGACAAATGGGAAGTGGACAAAACCACCGGCCGCCTTGCCTGGGAGCAACGTGATGGGCGCCCTCGTGTGGTGTCGTTCCTCCCCTACCCTGGCAACTACGGTTTCATTCCACGCACGCTGTTGTCGCGGGAGGCGGGAGGTGATGGCGACCCGCTTGATGTGATCGTGCTGGGTCCGTCAGTACCACGCGGCAGCGTGATGTCAGCACGGCTGCTTGGAGTGCTGCGCATGAAAGACGGAGGTGAGCAGGACGACAAGCTCATTGCTGTTGCTTTGCGCGGCCCCTTTGCACAGGTCACCTCACTTAAGCAACTGCGCAGCTCGTATCCAGTGGCACTGGATATCGTGGCACAGTGGTTTGGCGCATACAAAGGACCGGATGTCATGCAGGTTGGCGACTTTGCCGATGAAGGTGAGGCACGTCGCATTCTTGACGCGGCGATTGCCGCGTTCCCCACGCCGTAATGTTGTTGTCAGATTTCCGTTCCCGCCTACTCGAGGTTTTGACATGAACACGTTGAGACATGATTTCAGGATCGCCGCAATGCTGGTGGCGGCTACCCTGATCAGCAGCCCACTATATGCACAAGAGACGTCCTCGGCTCAGCGACGGCCGATGACGTTTCTCGACATGCAGCAGCTCAAGTCGGCCGGCTCGTTCACGCCGAGTCCGGACGGGACGTGGTTGCTGCACACGGTAAACACCCCCGACTGGGAAGAGGCCAGGTCGCAAACTGATATTCACCTCGTCAACGTGCGCAGCGGACTACCGTCATCCAAACAGATGACATTTACGGCCGACAAGAACGAGACGTCCCCCGCCTGGTCGCGTGACGGCAGCTTCTTTGCCTTCCTTTCCAACCGTGATGCCACGGGCGAGAACGGTGGCAATCAGGTGTATGTGATGCGCGCCGATGGCGGTGAAGCACGCAAAGTCACGAGCGCACAGGGCGGCGTTTCCAACTACGCGTTCACGAAAGACGGACGCTGGCTTGTGTATCGTGCCGGTCGCAGTGCGCAGCAACAGTTGTATCGCTTGCCGATCGCCGAGTTGCACACCGCAACAGCTGAAAAGCTGACCAGTCACTCCGGTGGTGTATCGGACTGGGCGATCGCGCCCGACAGTCGTCGCATTTATTTCACCGGCCCGGACGAAGACGCAGCCGACGAACGGTTGCGTCGTGAAAAGAAGTTCACGGTGAACATCCAGAATGCCGAAACGCCGCTGCAAAGTCTGTGGGCGTTTGATCTGGATGCAAAGAAGGCTACGCGCCTTACGCGCGACTCGTCGTACACGGTGCAGAGCATGACCATCTCGCCCGACGGGAAGTGGCTCGGCTACACCGGCATCTCGTCGGAGCGCTATGCCCGCAACATCACCGAGCAGGGCATTAACGGCGATCTGTACCTCATGGAGGTCGCGTCGGGAAACATCGAGCGGCTCACCAACAACAAGGAAGTAAGCGAAGGCGGCCTCACCTTTTCGCCCGACAGTCGCTGGTTGGCATTCTCCGCCCCCAATGATCTCACGCGCTACACCATGTCGAACCGTCGGCTGTACATGCGCGAGGTAGGAACGCGCGGCGGCGAGTTCAAAAAGCTTGGTGAGTCGTTTGACGGAAACGTGGGCGCAGACTTCTGGTCGGCCGACGGCAAGACCATCTACTTCAACGAGGGCATCAAAGCCACTCGGCAACTGATGGCGCTTGATATCGCGCGCAACACGGTTCGGCAGGTCACCACGTGGGACGCGGCCGCCTCGGTGAATCGTGATGAGGATTCCGGGTTGCTCACCATCAACTACGCAGATCCGGCCACGCCGTCTACACTGTACGCCATCACCTCTCTCGACCGGGTGAATGATCGCGCATCATGGGTGCAGCTCACCGACGTGAATCCGCAGCTGCGCAACATCGCGCTGGGCGCAGAACGCGAGATCACGTGGACCAGCACCGACGGCAAGCAGGTGGGTGGTGTACTTGCGCTTCCGGTGGGTTATCAGGCCGGCCAGCGTTATCCGCTCATTGTCGCCATTCACGGCGGCCCGGCTTCCGCCGATGTGCTTGGCTTTAACGGCGGCTACGGGTCACAGGTGTACGCCGGCGCCGGCTACGCTGTGCTCAAGCCCAACTACCGTGGCTCCACCAACTACGGCGAAGCGCATAAGACAGCCATTGTAGGCAACTACTTCCCGCAGGGCTACGACGACATCATCACCGGTGTGGATTATCTGATCAAGCAGGGCATTGTTGACTCCACGCGCATGGGCATGCTGGGCTGGAGCGCCGGCGGCCACTGGTCCAACTGGACACTCGTGAACACCGATCGCTTCAAGGCAATCAGTTCGGGTGCCGGTACATCAAACTGGATTTCCATGTACGCGCAGAGCGATGTACAGCGCAATCGTCAGTTCTATCTCGGTGACGACCTGCCGTACAACAACTTCGATGCGTACTGGGATCAGTCGCCCATCAAATACATCGCGAAGGCCAAGACTCCGACAATGATTCACGTGGTGGAAGGCGACCCGCGCGTGCCGAGTCCGCAGTCGGTGGAGCTGCATATGGCGCTCAAAAAGCTGGGTGTACCAACTGAGCTGTTCATGTACCCCGGCAACAGCCACGGCATCCCCGACCCGCGCAACCGGTTGGTGAAGTCGGTGAGCGAAATGGCGTGGATGGATTATTACGTGCGCGGCAAGGGCAACAAGTTCTCATGGCGCGATGTGCTGAGCACGCTGCCGGCCAAGCCGGATAGTGCGAGCCGCAGTGTGGCGCCTGTTCCCTGATTGAACTGCATTTACCACAGAGGCGCAGAGACACGGAGAACGGCAACAGATTTTTTAGTGGGTCTGTTGCAGTTCCACCCCAAAATCATTGCCGCACCAACCAGAAAGCGGTGCCTCGCGTGCTGTTCTCTGCGACTCTGTGGCTCTGTGGTAAATGCGGTTCCCCCGCGCGTCTGTGGTAATCGCAGTTGCCCTGCAGCACCGCGTAGACGGCTGTACCTAGCGCCGCCCCGCCGCTGGCAGTGCATCGACAAACGATGCCATGCGCGCCCGTGCCGCCTCGTCGGGGAGCCGCCCGATGCCGCCGCCGATGTTGTCAATCATGTTGGTGGGCTTGCTGGTAGCCGGTGTCACGGCAGTCACTGCCGGATGACTGACCAGAAACTTGAGAAAGAACTGCGCCCACGAGTTGATGTCGTACTCTTTGGCCCACTCGGGGACATCCACGCCGGCAGCACGGCGGAATAGGCTCGTACGACCAAACGGCGCGTACACCAGCACACCAATTTTGCGCTCCATGGCCAGCGGAAGAATCACCTCTTCCACTCCGCGGTTGTCGACCGCGTAATCGATGCCGATAAAGTCCATTGGTTCGTTGCGCATGTATTCAGCCAGACGACCGTACGCGCTTTCACTGGTGGTGGTCACACCGGTATATCGGATGCGCCCCGCCTGTTTGAGCTCCGTCAGAATGCCCAGCTGCGTTGGCACGTCTGCCAGATTGTGCACCTGAATGAGATCGATCTTTTCTTTCCGGATTTTGCCGAACGATGAATCGATCTGTGCACGCGAATCGGCCGGATTGGCAGTACCGCCTCCACCACGCCGCACGGCGTTGACCTTGGTGGCCCAGAACACCTTGTCGGCGATCCCGAGTTCATTCACGATCGTGCCTGCCACCTGCTCCGACGCGCCGTAGCTTGGCGCCGTATCAAAGACTGAGGCGCCGCGCTCAACCATGGTACGCAGTACATCGCGCAGCGCCGTGACGTCTTCACTGCGCGCCACCGTTGAAAAAGTGGCGGAACTGCCCAAGCCGATCACCGGCAGCATTTCGCCGGTCGACGGAATGGCGCGCTTAAGTAATGCACCGGGCTGCAGCGCACGCGCCTGTGTCTCAAGCGCCTTGAGCAAACGCGGGGACAACGCAAGCGAGGCACCCGCACCGAGGGTGACACCAAACCAGTCGCGGCGAGACAGCATGAACGAACTCCTGTAAGTGGGTACCTTCGCTACGTGCAACGGCAACGCAGCGCTGGCGATGCCGCTGCCATTCTGTTCAGTGGGCGCCGTGCTTGGCCGGCTTGCAAGCCGCTTCAGCGGCATGGTACGTGTCGTGTACCGTTTTCAGCGCCGCCTTGATTGACGCGTCGTCTGCCGAACGCACCACAAGCGCCGCCACAGCTTCGGTTTCCGGCACAAGCTTCGTGATTGCCGACTTCACCACTGGCGACTCGCACCCCTTGGGTGCAGGCGAAACCGTCCAGGCTTTGGCCGCAGCCACCAACTTGTCGGCCGAAGCGCGCGCCACAGCCAGGCTATCGTTTTTCGCGGGGTGCCACGCGGCCGACATCACGTCATGAAACGCATCCAGCTCGGCCCAGCCGCTGGGAGCGTGCTGCTCCTCTTTTGCAACCTCGGCTTTGGCGCCCTCACCGTGATGCGAGCCATGCTGCGCGCCGTGCGTGGTGGGAGGCTTGGGCGGGGTAGCCTGCTGCGCCGACGCAGTGGGCACATACGCCAGAGCAACAGCGACGGTGGCGATCAGCAGCTGACGGATACCTGACAACATGAAATCTCTCCGAGTGAAAGTGTACCCGGAAAGATCGAGCGTCCGGGCAGCGTGCACAACTGCTACCCCGGACGCGCGTTGTGTGCCCGAACACCAGAATCAGGGCATCGCCGCCATCAGCTCGTCGGCGGTCCACGCCGTCGTTCGATCGGATGTCGCTGCCTTCACCCGTTCGATATCAGCCACCGTGATCGCCGACGCCGAATTTCCCCAGCTGGTACGCACATACGTGAGCAGCGTGGCCAGCTGGTCGTCGCTGATGGGAACGCCCACGCCGTAGGGAAGCATCACGCCGTTGTATTCAACCCCGGCAACGGTAACCGGCCCCTGCATGCCGTGCAGCAGAATGGCGATCAACCGGTCGGGCGAGCCCGTCACCCACTCCGAACCGGCCAGTGGTGGAAACGCGCCGGGCATGCCTTGACCGTTGACCTGATGGCACGCCACACACGTTGCATACAGCTCTTCACCTTCCGCGCTGGCCACCACGGCGGGTGTACCCATATCCGCTGGCTCCGCCGATTGGTCGGCTGCACCGTCGGCGCTGTCAGCGGCATCGCCACCTCCACACGCGGTCAATGCGACAAGCAAAGCTGCGACGAGAAACTGCCTTCTGTAAAGCGTGTCAAGCATCGTCAAACTCCGTTTCAGAGTGACCGAACGCATATCGCCGCGGCGCAGCAGCGCGTCGCGATGCGATACCTGACGCTAGCATCTTTTGAACGCCTTGCATAGCGGCTGCGTTGAATGCATGTCATCAGCTCACCGTCTCGCGTCTCCCCACCGATCAGTCCGCCACGCGTATTGAAGCGTCGTGCACCACTTCGCCGTTCATCACGGTCAACTGCACCTGCGTTTCGCGGATTGACTCAGCTGCTATGCGCGTGATGTCGCGGTCAAGCAAAACGACATCGGCCAGTCGTCCACGCGCCAGCACCCCGGTTTGCACATCCGCAAAGCCTGCGTATGCTGCACCGCGTGTGTAGGCCTGCAGCGCTTCTTCAACGCTGATCTTTTCTTCGGGAATCCAACCGTTCGGGTTGGCGTCGTCAAGCGTGCGTCGTGTAACCGCCGCATAAATGCCCTCGAGCGGCGTTGGCGGAGCCACAAACCAGTCACTGCCAAAGGCCAGCGCCGCGCCGTGATCGAGCATTGACCGGAACGCGTACGTGTAACGCGCGCGTCGCGTACCCACCACCTTTTCCGCCCACCGCCCATCGTCAATCGCATGATAGGGCTGCATGCTGGCAATGACATCGAGCTCACGAAAGCGTGCGAAATCGTCAGGATGCATGTGCTGCGCATGTTCAATGCGCCAGCGACGGTCTCGCACACCATGCTGTGCCACCACACGCGCGAACAGATCGAGTTGTGAACGGATGGCGTGGTCACCGATGGCATGAATGGCCAGCTGCAGTCCGGCGGCATCTGCCGCCAGCATCCGCTCCAGCATTGTGTCGGGATCCGTAACAAACAGGCCGCGGTTATCTGGTGCATCAGCAAACGGTTCGAGCATCGCGGCCGTGTGCGATCCGAGCGAACCGTCAACAAAGGCTTTCAGCAATCCCACGCGAAGGAGTGCATCACCGGTACCGAACTCGGCCACATGTGCGGCCAGCCGGGCGTGCGTGGCCAGTGGAACAGCCGCGTAGATACGCGTGCGCATGGTGTTGGCGTCGTGCGCGCGCTGGAACACCGGCAGGTCTTCCCAGAACCCCATGTGATGCACCGCCGTCACGCCCTTTGACGCAACGTGTGACATGGCGGCATGGAGTGCGCGGTCAAGTTGCGCGTCGGTTGTGTGCGGAATCGCGCGCGACACGAGTGACATGGCGTTGTCCTTGAACACACCCGTCGGCGCACCACGTTCATCGCGCACAACGGTACCGCCGGCAACATCAGTCACCCCGTGTATCAGTCCGGCAGCGGCCAGCGCCGCACTGTTGGCCAACGCCATGTGTCCGTCCAACCGGTTAATCCACACCGGATGATCTACGGTCACGCTGTCTATCCAATCACGCGTGGGAAGTTCCCCCCCCCAGAGCTGATGGTCCCAATCGCCGTGCTGAATCCATGTACCCGGCGGCACGGTCCGGGCGTGTTCGGCAATTCGACGGGTAAACTCCGCGGGTGTTGACGCATCTCGCAGTTGCACCGACGACAATGCCAGTCCGCCCGTGAGAAAGTGCACATGCGCGTCAATGAACCCGGGCGCCACCATGCCGCCCCGGGCGTCAATCACACGCGCCGACGACGGCGTAAGTTTGCGAATCTCCGCGCTCGACCCCACCGCTTTGATGCTGGTGCCCGCGATCGCGATCGCATCAGCCCACGGACGCGACGGATCGCCGGTCCACACGCGTGCGTTGACGATGGCGATTGAGACAGCGGGGCTGGCGGCTATGGACATTGCAGCAGGAAAAGGATGGTAGCGTTCCGACTACCCGCGCTTCTCCACTGCGTCGCGCACGTCGAGCAGGATTTCGAAATACAGCTGCTCACGTCGATAGGCGAAATCAAGCGATGCCATTTGCGCCTCGTCACCCGATTCCTTGGCACGGGCAAAGGCCTCGGTGTACATCTCTTCCAGGTTGGTGAGGATACGATCACGGGGACGGGACATGCGCAAAGCCTCGAGAGCAGTGAAAGTAAGTCGTGGGGGCAGATCGCCGGGTGCCGATGCGGCCGCTTCATCGGGGTCGAAGAAACGGGTGAGCCGCGTCATCATGTGGCGACGCATTGGATCAGGAATTTTGACCATGGCAGTCCAGTGGCCCGGACGGTGGGCGTGACAGGACGCGTCCCGCACAACAGGCGGGCGTCGATTCCGCCGCACAGCACACCCACGCGCCACGCGGTCTTTGCGCGCGACGAGTTCTGCTGCGTGTACTGCGGAACCGAAGGAACACCGGAAACGCTGAGTGTAGACCACGTACAACCACGTGTGCGCGGCGGCGACCACTCGGCGGGGAACGTAGTGACCGCGTGCCTGCCGTGCAACGCGCGGAAAGCGCACCGCAGGCATACGGAGTTTCTGGTCAGTGAGCCTGAGGCGTGGCGGCACTTTCAGGAACGGGCACCGTACGTGTGGCCACGTCATCTGGAAGCGGTGACCGCCGAACTCAAGAGACGCGAACAGCGGGCCGCGAAACGACACCAAACCCGCGGAAACGTGTAGAAGTACGGCAGGCTGAGCCGGTCGCCGTCACGGATGTGGCGGCTGAAGTTCCGGTTCTGCCAGTGGGGTTGGCGTTGACCTCAACACCTCGAACACATCAATGAACAACATCAAGGTTTTTGTCCTGCTGGCTGGTCTGACGGCTCTTGTCGTCGCGCTGGGTTCCGCGCTGGGTGGTGCCAATGGCGCCATCCTGGCGTTCGGCCTGGCCGCCGTCATGAATCTTTTCATGTTCTGGGGTTCGTCCAAGCTCGTGTTGCGCTCGTACAAGGCGCGCATTGTTACGGAGGCCGAGGCCCCTGATCTCTATCGCATGGTTGACCGGCTGCGCCAGAACGCCGGTCTGCCCATGCCCACCGTAGCCATCGCTCCTCACGCGCAGCCCAACGCGTTTGCCACGGGTCGTAACCCGGAAAACTCGGTGGTGTGCGTGACGGAGGGGCTCATGCAGCTCATCAGTCGCGAGGAGCTTGAAGGCGTTATTGCCCACGAGCTCGCGCACATCAAGAATCGTGACATGCTGCTGCAGACGATCGCGGCCACCATGTCGGGTGCGATCAGTAATCTGGCGCAGTTTGCGTTTTTCTTTGGGGGGCGCAACGACGAGGAGGGCAGCAATCCGTTTGTAGGATTGATTGCCATGATTGTGGCGCCCGTAGCGGCCATGATCATGCAGTACGCAATCAGCCGTCAGCGCGAGTTCAAGGCCGATCGGGTCGGGGCAGAAATCTGCGGCCGTCCGCTCGCGTTGGCCGGTGCACTGCAAAAGCTGGAAATGTCGGCCAAGCGCATCCCGATGAATGTCTCCCCCGCGATGGCGCCGCTGGCGATTGTGAATCCACTGGCGGCCATCAAGGGGATGGGCATTGGCCGGTTGTTCAGCACGCATCCGCCAACGGCGGAGCGGGTGGCGAAGTTGGAGATGATGGCTGCGGGGAACTGATCACAACAACCGTTTGACCGCGTTTTCGGTGGACGGTTCACGGTGGTCCGTAGACGGTTCTTACGGCCGTTGGACCGCGTTATCGGTGAGGGTACACGGTTAACTGTGCACGGTTTGAAAAAACCGCCTACCGGCAACCGTGTACTCCCACCCAAAACGCGGTCAAACGGCAGGTAAACCCCAACCGTCAACGGTCAACCGTCCACCGCCAACCGATGAAACACTTTGTCTTCCAGCACCCGCCCCTCCTTGAGGTGCTCCACTACAATGCGCTCCAGCAGCTCCGGCGTGACCCGCGCGTACCAGATCCCATCCGGATACACCGCCACAATCGGGCCGCCGTGACACACGCCGAGACAGGGTGTCTCGCTGCGCTTGATCCGCTTGGGCCCGAATAACAGCCCCTCGCGCTGCAGCAGGAACGCCAGGCGGCTGTACAGCGCCCGCCCACGGCGATCATCACTGCAAAAACCGCCCGTACACACCAGCACGTGACGGGCGTAAGGCTCCATTTGTGGGGCAGCGGGCACGGTAGACATGTGAAGAACGTAAATCCAGAGCCGGTGTCGAATGGGCGAGCATCGCCGTTTCGCGCACGATTCCGCGCACCAGATGTAACACGATGCGCTCCGTCTGCGTTTCCCCGTTTATAAATTGCGGCCATGAGCGTCGGCTGTGCGTCCGGCGTCCGACCGCACATTTCACTCCAATCCGGACCAAACTGTGGCTGGTTCTCACCCTCCTGATCCGCTGATCGTCGCCAAAGGCTATGCCCACCCCGAAGTGCTTGTGAGCACCGACTGGTTGGCCGATCACCTCAACGATCCTGACATCCGCTTGCTCGAGTGCAACGAGGATGTGCTGCTCTACGATCTTGAACACATTCCCGGTGCCCAGCGCATTGACTGGCACGTTGATCTCAACGATCAGGTGCAGCGCGATTATGTCTCGCGCGAAGCCTTCGAAGCGCTGCTGCGCAAACTTGGTGTGAATGAACACACCACCGTCATTTTTTATGGCGACAAGAACAACTGGTGGGCCAGCTACGCGTTCTGGGTGTTTTCGTTGTTCGGCTTTACGAACATGAAGCTGCTCGACGGCGGCCGGGCCAAGTGGATGGCTGAGCAGCGCCCGACCACAACAGACATTCCAACCTTCCCGGCAACCGGGTTCGTGGCCAACGAACGGAATGATCAGGCTATTCGCGCGTTCTTTCACGACACACGCGAACACATGGAAGCGAAGCAGCCGCTCATTGATGTGCGGTCACCGCAGGAATACAGCGGCGAGCGCACGCACATGCCCGACTATCCGCAGGAAGGCACGCTGCGAGGCGGACACATTCCCGGCGCCAACAGCGTACCGTGGTCCCGCGCTGCCGATGCCGACGGCACCTTCAAACCGGCAAGCGCATTGCGTGCGATCTACGAAGGCGAAGTTGGTCTCAGCAGCGACCAGCACGTCATCACATACTGCCGCATCGGCGAGCGATCGTCGCATTCATGGTTCGTTCTCACCTTTCTTCTGGGCTACCGCAACGTGCGCAACTACGATGGATCGTGGACTGAGTGGGGTAACGCGGTGCGTGCACCAATCACCGTGGGAGAGCAGCCGTGACCCCCAAACCACCGGTCAAACTGGGCATGCAGTGGGTGGGCGGTCACGCCTTCGAAGGCGGACGCCAGGACGGCCCGAAAATCATCCTTGATGGAAAGTCGCAACTCGGCCCGGGGCCGGTCGAGGCGATGATGCTCGCGCTTGCCGCGTGCACCGGCTACGACATCGTGGATATCCTCGAAAAGCGACGCACCCCAATCAGCGGCATGCAGATGGCCATTCACGCCGAACGCTTTGATGGTGTGCCCGCCCGCGTAACGAGCGTGGTACTCACGTACGACATCTTCGGCGACGGTATTGAACTTGTGCACGCCGAACGTGCCGTCGAGTTGGCGATTACCAAGTATTGCTCCGTACGTGACAGCCTCGATCCCAACATGAACATTCAATCGGTCGTGCGCGTGCATCCGGCGGCTCTAGCGTCCTGATCACGCAGCCGGCCGCGCACCAGACGATTGCGAAGCAGCGTCTTCGAGAATAGGTTCTCATTATACCATTTGCTTTATCCCGGTCATCCGTACCGGATCTGACGCTCTTTCGCTGCCCCATGTCTGTCTGGCTTCGCACCATGTTGGCCGTTGCGCTGGTCTGCGCCGTGCCGCTCGTGGTGACTGCGCTGATCGCCAACAATGAACGCCTCGTCCGGGCGATGCTGCCAAACCTGCTCTCGTTCGGAGTCGGTGTGCTCATCGCCTCGGCCGGACTGCACCTGCTCCCCGAGTCGCTTACCCACAGCGCGCCGCTCACCGTCGCGCTCACGGCGACTCTGGGATTTGTGCTGTTTGCCGGTGTTGAATACCTGCTGGAGCAGCATGACCACGGGCATGTGCATGGCTTGGCCATGGGAGTGCCGCATCATGAACACGCGCACGAACACGCGCACGAACATGCGTCAGGGCACGCGCACGTGTCGGGAGCGAAATCGTCGCGCGCGCTGCTGCCGATGGCGTTCAGCGCCGACGTGATGCACAACTTTCTCGACGGCATTCTGATTGCCGCCACCTTCATGGTTCAGCCCGAGTTGGGCGTGCTTACCGCGCTGGCGATTGGCCTGCACGAACTGCCGCGCGAACTCGGCACATTCGGTCTGTTCGTGCACGGCGGCCTGGCCCCGAGGAAGGCGCTGCTGTTCAACGCGCTCACGGCTGTGTTTGCGATGGCGGGGGCAGCCCTTACCCTCGCCTTGGGTCGTGTGGCCGAAAATCTGGCGGTCATGATCCTGCCCTTCGCAGCCGGCACCATGCTTTATATCGCGTTCACCGTGGCGCGTTCGGTGTTGCCGCCGGTGGACGGTGTCATGCCGCTGCGCCGGCTCGGCTGGGTCATGGCCGGCAGCGCCATGGTCGGGCTGATGATTCTGCCCTGGTAGACAGCGGCCCGCCTGCCGTGCGGCCCACCGGCGCCCTCGTTCAGGTTGCCCGCGCCATGCCGCTTGACCTGCGAGCCGGACTAGAGCAATTATCAGGACTGCGTTGGTGCGCATTTTTTTGCTCACAGACGCCGAAACCAAACCGGATTCAGTCGCCTCAGGGCGAACGGTTTGGATCACCCCAGGCGGTTTTCAGTAACCGCGATGCGTGCCCGCCGGAAATGGGTGCGTGAGGATTGCTTCACATGAAAGACGCTATTCATCCGCCGTACCACCCGGTGGTGTTCAAAGACGCCTCAACGGGTTCGATCATTGTGACGCGGTCAACCATGACCAGCGAGCAGAAGATCACCCTCGATGACGGCAACGAGTATCCGCTCATCCTTCTTGAAATCACCGCTGACTCGCACCCGTTTTACACGGGCACGCAGCGCCTCATCGACACGCAGGGTCGCGTCGACAAGTTCAAGAAGCGTTACGGACGATAAATCGAAGCATGATGAAAACGGCGGGCTCCGGTGGAGCCCGCCGTTTTTTTGCCTGCTACTCGCCCCAACACCCCTGATTCGTCTTTCCGGCCAATCCGTGCCGCGAGGCCTTATGGCCTTATGGCCTCGAACAGCTTCGTACGCACGAACAGAGCCGCGACGGCAGCCCACGACGTCGCGGGCAGACACCGTCGCTCGGGGCCATTGTACGAAACCGAGCGAGGCTTTAAGGCCATAAGGCCCCGCGGCACTGTGTAGCCGGAAGGACGAATGGAACTGCGCGCAATCCGCCTTAGCGCCCCGCCGCCCGCCGACCACGCGCCGCGGCCCAGCGCCACACAAACTCGGCCACCAGCCACCCCAGCACCGCGGCGGCCACCACATCGCTCAAATAATGCGCACCGGCCATCACCCGCGTCAGCGCGCAGCCGGCGGCAAGCGTGTACCACACCACCCGACCACCCGGAAACGCACGCGCCAACAGCGCCGCCGCACCAAACGCCACCCCCGCATGGCTGCTCACCAGCCCCAGCCCCTTGGTGCTCCACAAGTCCACATCGTACGGGCGAAAGAGATACTCCGCCGATTCAGCCCCCGGACGCTGCCGGCGCACAATCAGCTTGATCACCTCCGCCAGCCCGCCGCCCAGCGCGGCGCTCAACACCAGTGCGCCCGCGCGCCAGCCCAGCCCGTTGGCTGGTTCACCCGGTCCGGGGCGGCTGGTCAACCACATCCCGACCGCCGTGACTATCCACGCCGGCAGGTAGCCCACCGTGCGCAGCCAGCGTCCCCAATCGCGATCGTTCACTCGCGGGTAGCGCACATGCTCCCAGGCCAGTCCGTCAGCCAGATGCGACAGCGCCAGCGCAACCACCATCACCACCAGCACACGCGCCCACGGTACCGGGGCGACGTACAGCGGGTCTGACAGGGGGGCGCTCAATGGCGGGCGCGCCGTGTGGCCAGCGGGCGACGTATCACCTTCCGGTGAGCGTGGTGGCATGGTGGGCGGCGTGGTTGGTGGCACGGCGAGCAATCAACTATCCGGAACAACAGGAAACCAGCGCTGCCGCAACTTCAAATTTTCACGCTCCGGTAACGCACTCAGCTGATTATTATTGATAATGGAACGACGCACACGACAGCGAGACGCGATCCGTCGCGTCTTTGAAGACGCAGGACGGCCGTTGGGCCCGAACGAAGTGCTCGAAGCCGGACGCGATCACGTCAACGGACTCGGCATTGCCACAGTGTACCGCACCATCGCCTCGCTGGTTGAGACCGATTGGCTCACACCGGTTGAACTGCCCGGTGAACCGCCGCGCTACGAAGTGGCCGGACAGGCCCACCATCATCATTTCCGCTGCCGCACCTGCGCGCGAGTCTTTGAAATCCACGGCTGCCCGGGACAGCTCAACGAGCTCACGCCCCCCGGCTTCCGGCTGGAGCGACACGAGGTCGTGCTCTACGGACTGTGCGAGGCATGCGCGGCTTGAAGCGATGGGCGCGGGTGCTGCCCGTGGCGCTGGTTCTGTTCACAACAACCAACTGCGGAGAAGCTGCCTGGCAAGGTGTTTCCATGCAGCCCGCCCCCGACATTCCGGCATTCAGCTTCACCCTGTCGTCGGGGGAAACCTTCAGCACGGCGCCGGTGGACGGACGGCCAACGTTTGTGTTTTTCGGCTACACGCACTGCCCCGACATCTGTCCGGTCACGCTCGCCGATTGGGCCAAAGCCAAAGCACAGCTTGGCTCCGACGGTGAACGCGTCCGCTGGCTCTTTGTCAGCATTGATACCGAACGCGATACGCCAGCCGTGGCCGAAGCCTACGCCAAACAGTTTGACGAATCGTTTCTCGGACTCTCCGGCGACAGCGCAACAGTAGCAAACATTCAAGCCGCATTCTCCGTGGCATCGTACCAGACACCGGGTGCCACCGACGACGATTATCTCATGGGCCACGCGTCGCAGAGTTTTCTGGTGGACGACGAAGGCACGCTGCGCACCATGTACTCATTCAACAGCGGTGTTGATGCCATGGTCGCAGATCTCAAGCGGGTGCTGCGGTGAGCACGCACCGGTCACTTGCTGATCGCATCACGGTTGCCCCATGAACACGTTCAAACTGCTGGCACAGATTTTTGCCGTAGTCGCTTTCACTGTGATTGCGGCTATCGGCAGCTGGCCCCGGCCTGCGGTGGACATTCGTATCCCCGAGGGTGGAATCGCCGAGGTACATGAGCGTTTCTGGCGTGTGAAGACGCTGCCCGAAACGATTTTCGTAGCTGCCGGTGGGCGACCACGCGTACGCATCACCAACGCCGACACCATCGCACATCGGCTCGGTCTGTTTTCGGCCGACGCGGGTGAGACGGTGGAATACACCCTGCCGCAGAAAGGCGCGTACACCGGCGAATGCAGTGCACATCCGAGCAGCGCCACGCTCACGTTCGTGGTACGCTAGCCCCCTGCTCCGGCCGGTCTGGCAAGTGATTGCGGTGCCACCATTCACCATGCCGCCGGATTACCTTCCAGCGATGTCTGATCCGGTTCACCGTCCGTTCCTCGAAGACGTCCTGAGCGACGAGTTGCAGCAGCTCGCCAACGCCGGGTTGCGCCGCTCGCTCAAGTCCGTGCGTCAACGCCGCGCCGGCACAGTGCTGCTTGACGGTGAGCGTATCGCCGACTTTGCATCGAACGATTATCTCGGCCTCGCCGCCGATCCGCGTCTGGCGCGGGCCGCCGCGGCCGTGCTTGAGTCTGAGGGTACGGGCGCCGGTGCAGCGCGCCTTATTTCAGGCAATCATCCAATACACGAGTCGCTTGAACGCGAGCTGGCGTCGTTCAAACACTGTGCACGTGCCCTGCTCTTTCCCAGCGGCTATATGGCCAACATGGGCACCATCCCGGCGTTGGCAGGGACTGACGATGTCATTTACAGCGACGAACTCAATCACGCGTCGCTCGTAGACGGTTGCCGACTGTCGCGTGCCACGGTTCGCATCTTCCCGCACGCCGATATCAATGCACTGGAGCAGATGCTGAGCGAAGACGCCGGACAGTATCGGCGTGCGTTGATTGTTGTAGAAGGTGTGTTTTCAATGGACGGCGACACTTTTCCGCTCGACGCACTCATGCCATTGGCCAAACGCCACGGGGCGTGGACGTACGTTGATGACGCGCACGGCACCGGTGTGCTCGGCGCAACAGGGCGCGGTGCCATTGAACAGTGCGGCGTACTTGGACAACCCGACATTGTGGTTGGCACACTCGGCAAGGCGCTCGGCACCACAGGGGCCTATGTGGCGGGCTCCGATCAACTGATTGAGTTTTTGATCAACCGTGCGCGTTCGTTTGTCTATACAACCGGTACGCCACCAGCCATGTCCGCCGCAACACTCGAAGCCATGCGCATCAGCGACACCGAACCATGGCGGCGCGAAGCGGTGCGTGAGCGGGCCGCGCGTTTACGCCAGCGGTTGCTGCAGGGCGGACACACCGTCACCGGCGCACACGACGGTCACATTATTCCTGTCATCATCGGTGATCCGGTACGCACCATGCAGATCGCTGCCGATATGCGTCGTCGTGGTTTTCTCATTGGCGGGGTGCGTCCTCCCACGGTTGCCGCGGGTACTTCACGGTTGCGCATTTCGGTGAGTGCGGTACATCCACGCGAACTCATTGACGCCTTCGCGGCCAACCTGCTTGATGCACTGCGCACTGGAGCGTCGTCGTAATGTTTGAGGATTTCGACCTCGATGATGAGTTCACCGATGATGTGAACGATGAACTCGAACGTGAGTTCACAAATGACGCCGCAGACGATGATCTCTTCGACGACGACGATGATTCCGCCGATCACGATCACGAAGAATCAGCAGACGTAAGTGAAGAACAGCGTGTGCTGCTGCTCGATCAGGCGCACAACTGGCATCCGTACACGCAGCATCAGGGCATGGCGCTGCCGCTGCCTATCGTACGTGCCAAAGGCGCCTGGTTGTACGAAAGCAATGGCCGTCCGGTTCTCGATGCGGTCTCTTCGTGGTGGGTCACAACACACGGACATTGCCATCAGGACATCGCACTCGCCATCGCGCGGCAGGCTGTCACGCTCGATCACGTCATGTTCGCCGGCTTCACGCATCAGCCGGCAGCGGAACTGTCGGCCGCGTTGATTTCGCGCTTGCCGCGCGGACTGTCGCGCGTGTTCTACTCTGACAACGGTTCCACTGCGGTTGAAGTAGCCATCAAGATGTCGCTGCAGGCGTTTGCCAATGAGGGAAGGCCGCGCCATCTGATTGCTGCACTCGACAACGCGTATCACGGCGATACGTTCGGTGCGATGTCGGCCAGTGGTCGCGGCATTTTTACCACGCCCTTTGATCCGCTGCTGTTTGAAGTGGCACGCCTGCCCGATCCCAGTGAAGGGGATACGCTCGCAGCCCTCGATGCCCTCATCGATGCACGCGGGCATGAACTGGCCGCAGTGATTGTTGAACCGCTGCTGCTCGGCGCCGGCGGTATGCGTGTGTGGGATGAACGTGTGCTGCAGGGCATTCGTGTGCGCACGGAGGCCGCGGGCGTGCATCTCATTGCCGACGAAGTGCTTACCGGCTTTGGACGCACCGGACCGCTCTTTGCCTGCGAACGCGCCGACGTATCGCCTGACCTCATCTGCTTGTCAAAGGGGCTCACCGGTGGCTTTATGCCGCTGGGCGCGACCGCCGCGACCGAGCGCATCTTCGACGCGTTCCTGGGCGAGCGTACCAAGACCTTCTTTCACGGACATTCGTACACCGCCAACCCGATTGCCTGCGCCGCTGCGCGGGCCGCGCTCGAACTGCATGACGATGCGAGTGAAAATGCGCGCATATCGCTGGAAGTGGCGCAGGCGTCGCATCTTGCTGCGCTCGCGGGGCATCCGGGTGTGCGCGCCACGCGTCAGATTGGCACAGTGGCTGCTATTGAACTGGCCGGTACCGCGGGCTATCTCAGTGAGGTGGGACGCGAGTTGTCGAGCTTTGCCATTCAGGAAGGTGTGCTGCTCCGTCCGCTGGGTAGCGTGGCGTACGTACTGCCACCGTACTGCATGACCACCGATGAGTTGGCACAGGTTCACGCAGTGGTTTCGCGATTCCTCGACGGCGAGCGCGCCACACATGCGGGGGTTGGTGATGTTGACTAAGTCGGCGGTGCGCCTGGGCGTTACCGGAACGGATACTGAAATCGGTAAAACCGTGGTGTCGTGTGCGCTGTTGGCGTTAGCGCGAGCGCGCGGATTGCGCATTGGTGTGATGAAGCCCATGGAAACGGGTGTTTTTGCGCGCACCCGTGTAGACGGACCGTCCATCCGTTCCGATGCAGAACGTCTTCGGCAGGCATCCGGTGTTGCGGATGCGCTGGAAGTGATTCGCCCCGTGGCCCTCGTTGAGCCACTGGCACCCATGGTTGCCGCCAAACGCGCCGGTATCACGATTGACCTGGCATTGCTCGACGCGGCGTTTACCACCATGTGTACCAACCGCGATGTCACGCTGGTGGAAGGTGCCGGTGGACTGCTCGTGCCTATTACAAGTACGCTGTCCTACGCTCAGCTCTTCGCACGCTGGCAATGCGACCTCGTGGTGGTCTCGGGCAACCGCCTGGGCGTCATCAACCATACGTTGCTCACAGTGCGTGCAGCGCGGGAAGAAGGGTTGCGCGTGCGCGCTGTTGTTCTGACATCATTAACAGGGCGTGACGCCTCCATCGCGGAGGCGACCAACTTTGACGCGCTTGTTGAACTGCTGCCCGGCACGCCTGTGGTGCGCTTCCCGTGGGTTGACCGGTGGGAAGACTCCGATGCGCTGTGCGCCGCGGGCGAAGCCACCGGCCTGGCGCAATTACTTGAACCGCAAGACCACGGTCCCACCGACTGACGTCAGCAATCATTCGTTGATGCTGACCGCACCCTTTCTCGAGACTATTTCATGATATCGTCCGTTTCAAATGCGCACGCAGACTGGCAACGCATGGCCGACACCGCGCTCGCCGGTGAAATGATCAGCCGAGAGGACGCGCACGCCGTCCTGAATGCGCCGGACGAACAGTTGCTTGATCAGTTGGCCGCCGCCTACCGTGTTCGCCGTCAGTACTGGGGCAATCGTGTGCGCCTGCACTTTCTGCTGAACGCGCAAAGCGGTTTGTGCCCCGAAGACTGCGGCTATTGCTCGCAGTCGTCCATCTCGTCGGCGGAGATTGAGAAGTATCCCATGCTCGCGCAGGAGCGCATCATGGAAGCGGCCGACCGCGCTGCCCAGCTCAAGGCCGGCACGTTGTGCATGGTGATTTCCGGTCGTGCACCGGGCGAACGTGTGTTCGGCAAAGTACTTGAGGCGGTGCGTGCCGTGCGCGACAAGCATGATCTGAAAATCTGCGCCTGCCTGGGATTGCTCAACGCCGAGCAGGTGGGACGACTGAAAGACGCCGGTGTGGAAACAATCAATCACAATCTCAATGCGTCAGCACGGTTCACGAGCGAGATCGTGTCCACGCACACGTACGACGATCGCGTTGCAACAGTAGAAGCGGTGAAAGCCGCTGGTGTGAAAACCTGCTCCGGCGGTATTCTCGGCATGGGTGAAACCGATGACGACATCATTGATCTGGCCATGTCGCTGCGCGCGATCGATGTGAAGTCGGTGCCGGTGAACTTTCTCATTCCGGTGGAAGGCACGCCACTGGCCGATGTGCGTCAGCTCGATCCGCGTCGCTGTCTGCGTATTCTTGTGCTGTATCGGCTGCTGTTGCCGTCGCAGGAAATCCGTGTGTCCGGTGGGCGGGAAGTACATTTGCGCAGCCTGCAGCCCCTCTCCCTCTACGCAGCCAACTCAATCTTTATTGGTGACTATCTCACCACGCAGGGGCAGACGGCACAGGATGATCTGCGCATGATTGCTGACGCGGGTTTTGTGCTCGAGACGCCCGATGGTGAAGCGTTTACCGGTGATGCGATGGAAGGAGTTCCCTCGGAGTATCCGCGTGCGAAGCTGCCGCTGGTTGAGGTATAACGGAGCGTTCGGCAGTCCTAAAGTCTGCTGTAAATGAATACCCGTTCTGCCGCGATTGTTCACTCATTCACAGGAGCAAACATGAGCTACAAGATCACCGAGATTGAAGGCATCGGAGAAGCACGCGCGAGCACGTTGGCCGCGGCTGGCATCACAACAACCGACCACTTGCTTGATCAGTGCGCGGACGCGAAGGGACGCAGCGCCGTAGCCGAAAAAACCGGTGTCAGCGCAGCGGTACTGCTCAAATGGGCCAACATGGCCGACCTCATGCGCATTTCAGGAGTCGGCAAGGAGTACTCCGAGCTGTTGGAGCTGAGCGGCGTAGATACCGTCAAGGAGTTGGCCACGCGTCGCGCCGACAACCTGACCGCGAAAATGGCCGAAGTGAACTCGGCGAAGAACGCGGTGCGTTCGGTACCCACCGAAGCCGTGGTGACCAAATGGATTGAGCAGGCCAAGAGCATGGAACCGCGCATTACACACTGACACGCACTGATTTGCACTAGCGTAGCCGTCCATCACCTTGCGATAGATCACAGCCTGCACCGAACGCCGTTCAGCTCACCCGTTCGACCGTCGCAATCACATCAAACCCGCGATCGTAGCTCAGAATGCGCGGCACATCGCGCCGCTGCATCACAGCCACGTGCAGCGCATCGCGCGCCGAAAGCTGCGGCGTGCTGCGCAACACCGCGTGTGCGTGGTGCACATCGTCGGTCTCAATGGGAAATACTTCGTCAGCCAGGCCGAGCAGTGCATCGAGCGCTGGCTGAATCGCGTCGAGTCGATGGATTCGGGTGTAGCGGTGCAGGATCTCCTGCAGCACTTCGGCGCTTGTGACCATGCGTTCGCCGCGCCGGATGATCTGCTCCAGCGCGGCGACCGCACACTCGCGATTGGGATGCGGCGCCCCCACGAGGTACATCGGGATGTTGGAGTCGATAAAGATCACAGCCCGTCGTCGCCAAAACGTCCGCCTTCGATTTCCGAGAGCATCTGATCGATGTCCGCGGTGGGATAGGCGTGGCGCGCCGTCTCGCGAAGCACGAGCAGCTTGCGCTGCGGTTCGGCGCCGGGCTCATCTCGCCGCGCGGCGCGCAGCGCCTGACGCACCCACTCCGCCACCGTCATGTGGTGGCGTTGTGCGATACGACGGATCTCGTCGAACTCGGAGTCGTCGAGCAGAACCTGAAGTCGCTGTGTCATGAGCATGAGTATATGTTACTCACTATGATGAGTCAAGAGGGAACCGGATGGCCAACGCGCCATTGTACACACAGCCCGTGCGTGGACCGTCACCATATTCCGGCGCGGCACATCGTTTCCACGCACACCATTGAACCGGGTAGAGTGCAGCATGAGCATAGCCAGCATCCGCAAGGAATACCGCCTCGCCGCCCTCGGCGAGCACGACGTGAATCCCGATCCCATCGTGCAGTTTCAGCACTGGTTCACCGACGCGCAGAATGCCGACTGCAACGAACCCAACGCCATGACGCTCGCCACCTGCACGCCCGACGCCTATCCATCGGCGCGCGTGGTGTTGCTCAAGGGCGTTGATGCGCGCGGGTTCGTGTTCTTCACTGACTATCGCAGTCGCAAGGGACAGGAACTGGCCGACAATCCCGCGGCCGCGCTCTGCTTTTTCTGGCCGGAATTGGAGCGGCAGGTGCGCATTACCGGTGCGGTGCAGCGCATCACGCGCGACGAGACCAATCAATACTTCAACTCACGCCCGCTCGGCTCGCGCATTGGCGCGTGGGTGTCGCATCAATCACAGGTGATTGCGTCGCGTGATGTGCTGGAGCAGGAAGAAGCTGCGGTCACTGCGCGCTTTGCCGACGGCAACGTGCCAGCGCCGGAGCATTGGGGCGGCTTTCGTGTGGTGCCCGACGAGATCGAGTTCTGGCAGGGGCGCGAAAGTCGGTTGCATGACCGGATGTCATATATCAAGAGCGGCGGACGTTGGGTGCAGCGGCGTTTGAGTCCCTGAGGCATCGCTTCCGTGCGCGCTCGGCCGCGATGATGGCGGAGCGCTTGGTCACGTAGATCTGGGATTGCGACGCACAAATGGATGATATATAGTACTTCGTAGACTTTTCTGGCCTATTTATCATCCATATGCCCACTTCTGACGTTCTTCCCGCCCGCCTGCGCAAATCTTTGCGACAGGTCGGCCGAGGGATAAACATCGCGCGGCGACGACGCAGGCTCACGGCCGCGATGATGGCGGAGCGCTTAGGGATTGGCCGCCAGACCTATCAGCGAGTCGAGCAGGGTGATCCCACGGTAGCGGTCGGGACGTATCTGATGGCGCTCTTTGTGCTCGGCCTCGCGTGGGACAGCCTCGAGCAGAGCGCTGATCCGCAGGTGGACGCCACGGGCACGGCGCTCGACGTCGCCGACCTCCCCAAATCGGTGCGTCCCGTGCGGACGCCCCGCCCCAAGTAAATCATGCCAGTGATGGCCGAACCGAGCGCGGCCAGCCAACGGCAGCTTGATGTGTTGGTGGGCGACCGCCTGGTGGGGCATCTGCGCTTTACGCAGGAGGGCCGACGCGAGCACGCCGCCTTCACGTACGCGGATGCATGGCTCACTGACCCGGCGCGCTACGAGATCGATCCTACCCTTCCGCTCGTAGCCGGTCCGCAGTTTCCGCCGCATTCCAAGTCCCCCAACGGTTCCCGTTTTCACGGCGCCATTGCCGATACGGAACCCGACGGCTGGGCACGGCGTGTCATCTTGCGCGATCACGCGAAGCGACGTCAGGCGGCCAAAGCGGCCGGCGACACGCTCCCGCCGGTTGCGACGGCGTTGGACTTCCTGCTCGCAGTGGATGATCACGCCCGCGTGGGGGCGCTGCGGTTCCGTGACGAGAACGGTCTCTGCCAGAGATCCACCGAACCCGGTCGGCGCACGGCCCCTCCCCTGATTGAGCTCCCCGACCTGTTGCGTGCGACGCATGCTGTTGAACAGCAATCGGAAACGCTCGCCGACCTCGAGTATCTGCGGGGTCGCGGCACGTCGCTCGGCGGTATGCGCCCCAAGTGCAGCGTGCGCGACGACGCCTGGGGGCTCTGCCTCGGCAAGTTTCCGAGCATTGCTGACGAGCGTGCGTATACCAAAGGCGAGGTACTCGCGCTGCATCTGGCGCGTCGCGCCGGGATCACTGCCGCCGAGTCGCGATTGGTCCATAGTGATGGCGTCCCGGTGGCACTGGTACGCCGCTTCGACCGAGTCTGGGATGCGGAGGCATTCACCGAGCGACGCCTACTGTACGTGTCGGCGGCAACCCTCATGGGTCTCGCGCAGGACGACGATGCGGAACACGCCTACACGGAGCTCGCCGACGTCATTCGGCAGTCCAGTGCCGACGCAGCGGCCGACCTGGAGGAGTTGTGGCGCCGTGTCGTGTTCTCAATCCTGATCACCAATGTTGACGATCACCTGCACAACCATGGCTTCCTTCATGTCGATGGTGCGCTGTGGCGTCTCGCCCCAGCCTTCGATGTCAACCCGTTCCCCGACCGCGCGCGCGAACTCAAAACGTGGATCAGCGAAGAAGCGGGGCCGGCGGCCTCACTAACTTCGCTCATTGACACCGCGCGCTACTTCGGCCTCACGCCGCGACGTGCGATGCAGGTGGTCGGTGACGTTGAGCGGGCGGTAGCCGGATGGCGTCATGAAGCGACGAAGCTTGGATTCACGAATGACGAGATCGACAGCTTCGCTCCAGCGTTTGAGCATGATGAGCGTGAGGTCGCGCAGCGTTTTATGCGTTAAGCAAGGCTCTGCAAATCTCCTGCCTGTAGCCGAAGCGTGGTGTTAAAGTGGCGCGGTGATATCCCGCAAAAAAGGCGGTGGCCACAAGCTGAGTGTTCTCGTACACTGAGCGGAGGAGATTCCCATGCAAACATGCTGTTCACCGTTACACGCATTCTTTCGGTTCGACACGCGTTTCCTCCTCGTGCTCGCACTGTCACTGCTTAACGCATCGTGCGCCGATATGCCGCAATCGCGCCCGCTGCGAGTAATCACGTTGGACTCGCTATCCGTGGTGCGCGGAGTTGGGGATTCAATCGATCTGTTGGGTCGGCGGCCCGCGCTCTCTGCACAAGGATTCATAGCGGTTCAGCTGATGGAGCCGCCGAGCGGTGGAGTGGCTGTGTATGACTCGGCTGGTGGACTTATCAAGCGTGTGACCCGTCCAGGTGGCGGACCGGGAGAAGTCCGCAACGTACTCTCGGCAGGATTTGGCCCGGGAGACACCCTGTGGGTGTTGGACCAGTACGTCAAGCTGCATGTTTTCACTCCGCCGCCTGACTTGTCATTTGTTCGCACAGTGTCGCTGGCACGACCGGTCGAGGCATCAATCACTCAAGCCGGTATCGTCGTGCCCGGATTGCGGCGCAACAATAAATACTCACCACCGGAGTTGCGCGGGTGGGATGGTAGTGTGCAAGCGCAGTTTGGCTCAACAGCAGGTCTGGCGCCCGAACAGATACACATGGGTGCCGTGCACTTGGTCGATTCGAGCCGACTGTGGTCCGCTTCCACCGAGTTGTACGCGATTGATGAGCTGGGTTGGAATGGAGCGGGTGGGCGGCGCATCACGCGAAACGTTGAGTGGTTTTCTGATGCAACGCGCAGCACTCGCATGCCATGGGAGGAGCGACCAAGCCCGCGCATCGTATCAATCACCGAAGACACCGAGGGCAGGCTGTGGGTACTCGTACGTCGCGCTCATCGCGACTGGCAGCCCGACATGACACTTTCATCGACGAGCAATCGCCCGCTTGCACTGAACAAAGTACCATCGTGGTTTGAAGTCAGTCGCTTCTTTGAATCGGTGGTAGAGGTCTTCGACGCGGAGAGTGGAATGCTGCTCGCCACACGCACACTCGATGGCACGGTGTTCTCGTTTGTGTCACCAGGCGTGCTTTGTGCAGTGAATGAAACCGCCAACGGAAGCGTTTCACTCCACCTGCTCAGCGTTGGTCTCGAGTGGGATACTGAGCAGAGACACTAGTTCGAGCCCAGGTGGAACAGCGGCATCGGTTCAAGCCTGGGCTTCACGACGCCGTTTATCGCCAGTTGAGCGGAGAGTTTCCCCATCACGCGGAGGCGGAATGCATTTGAGACCCTGTCGTTTCTTCATCGCTCTGTGGACTGCAGTATTGCTCACCGCGTGCTTTCAAGCAGACGATCAAGACTCTAGCGTTGGATCAGTTGCACCTGGTTCTACATCAGAGTTCACGGTCGACTTGTCGATTGGAGATTCGAGCGAAGCAGCCGGGCTTCTATCTCAAATTCTCGCGTTCGCAGTGGACAGCCGAGGACGGATTATCGTCTCTGATCCCAAGGAACGCACCGTCCGGATGTTTGACTCGGCCGGCTCACTCGTAAGGACACTCGGTCGCGAGGGCGCTGGCCCTGCAGAGTTCCGCCGGGTGAACGGCATTCGCGTTGATGCACGTGATAACATTTACCTGTACGATCCGCGCCAGCAGCGTTTGCTCATCTTCGATAGTGCGGGCGTGGCAGTGAGCACGCTGAGTGTTGGTGGCTATTCCTTTGGCGGTCATTGGGACGGAGGGCTTGACCAACAGGGGCGATTGGTTGATCAGCAAGTGAGATCGAGTCCGGCGGTGGAGACATTCGTGAGACGGCGCGACTTGAAGAGCGACGCTGAGGAATGGTTTCCATACGGCAGATGCAAGGTGGACTCACCAGTGATCGAGCATCCGTACGGTATGCTCGGCGTGCCTTACGGTGCGGAAGAGTTGCAGTGGATTGACATCACGCGCGGCGGTACGTGGTGCGCGTCGACCCGCGATTCGGTGTTGTACTTCACCGCATTCGGTGCCAGATCACACTCCGACTCGCTCGTTGTTTCTCTTACGAGAGCTCCGATCAGCGCGCTGGAGCGAGACAGCGCGATCGCACGCATGAAGCGACAGGTTCCAGATGGTTTCGATATCTCGTCGTTGGTGAGTCAAATTCCCGAGACCAAACCGGCGCTTCGTATGCTGAACCGCGATGATGATGGGACGCTCTGGTTGCTTTCGCACGAAGCCGATGGTGACGTTATCACGGCGTTCAACGAACAGACGCGCAGTGCGACGCGTCATCTTATCGTAGGCGGTACCGTGGATAGCTGGATGTTTTTTGTACGTTCCGGGAAGCTCTGGTTTCTCTCCAAATCTCCGGACGGGCTTCCCATCATTCAGCGGGCGTCGCTACAGCCTCATGATCGAGATATGTGATGTGAGCTGCCCCAGCTTTCGAAGACAGTGGGTTGAGCTACCGCGCAGACACAACTCTGCTTGCAAACATGCCTGCAGCGCATACACTTGGTGCATGCAGTATACGCTACGTAACATCCCGGCGGCCGTCGACCGTATTCTCCGCCGCCGAGCAAGTGAGCAGGGGGTAAGCCTGAACACGGTCGCCTTGGAGGCGCTCGCACGCGGCGTGGGTGCGACTGAGGAAGCGGTGCGGCTAAGTACGTTGCGGGGTCTCGCTGGCGTCTGGGAAGAAGATGCGGAGTTCGATGCGGCGCTGCGCGACCAGCGTGTCGTGGACGAAGCGCTGTGGCGATGAGCATTGCCATGAATTCCAACAACTACGTGGATTGCGCGTACGAACTACGATGACGCGTGGTAGTGGCGCGGAGTAAAGGATACAGGAGTGGCTGCACGGCGATCGCGTCATACTGCGCATTGAGGTACAGCTTCTTCGGGCGGCAATTCTCGTCCCCGAGTTTCTTCATGCGCGACATCAGCAACACATCCATGCCGGACTGGGGGCGCCACTTGTAGAACGTGGCATCGCTGATGCCGTAGGTGGTACAGAGCTCTGGGACGGAAGTCTCCGCCTTCGCATCTTTCAAAGCGGCGATGATACGGCCGTCGGTAAACCGCGATCTCTCCATGGGAATCTCCTCGAATCAGTGTACGAGAATATTCCACTCTTGGCGACCATCTTTTTCCGGGGGGATTACTATGCCAGCGAACTCTAAACGTGGACCATCTGCGCACGCTTTCGCCATGCGTAGACGCTTGTATCAACTGACTGCAGCGAGCCTGCTGGCGCTCGGAGCCATCCCCACGGCTTCGGCGCAGAGAACTCTCTGTGAGCACTGTGAGCTGTCGCTGTCAACCAGTGTGGTCCTTGATGATCCGGCAGCTTCGCTCCGCGGTATGCCGGCGCTCGTGTCTGTGACTCGTGCTGGGCAGTACGTAGTAACAGAAAATGTCAACTGTTCTCCGTTGGTCTTTGGAACGACTGGTTTGTTTCTCGGACCTCTTACACGCGAAGGGCGAGGTCCGGGAGAGCTGACCTTTGCCAGTTGGGTTGACAGCGAGCTGGACGATTCGGTTCGCGTCATTGATATCGATCGCATCGTGGTATTCAACGGCGAACGACAGCCTGTTCGAACAATCGTTGGCAGAACGCCAGGCGTCGTATCGACGGCGGTGTTTCTGCGCCCGGGTGCCTATATCGCGCAGTCGACGATTCAGGATTCGCGCAATCTGACCCGGGCCGTGCCGGTCATTGTACGTTCGGACTCCGGTAGGGTCCTACGTGAAATCGAAGTGCCCTCGATCAATGGGCAGAAAACGTTTGTGAAGCTCGCGCGAAAGTTGGACGACGATCGAGCATTCTGGATGACCGAGAAAGTAGTGAGTAGTCTGCAAGGCTATCGTGTGGTTGTCGTGACGGACGCTGGAGTACGTCAGCGCCTGCTCCCTCAGAACAGAACGTGGTGGCTCGGGGCTGACTTCAAGCGCAACCCGGTCGCGGCGCTGTCAAAAGTGCAGTTCATCAAGCAAATGGACGCTGAACACCTGGCCGTGCTGATCGCACATCCCGTAAAGGAGTGGCGCAGCGTTGCTGTCTCTCCAAGCAACATGCGAAACGACCGTGAACGATACGAGACTGTGATTGAGGTGCTGGATGCGCGTAGCGGAGTTTTACTTGGCTCCGCAACAGTCCGAGGATATCCAATCTCGCTTCTGCCCAACCGTCGCGCCGCCGTGTATCGCGAGGCGCCTGACGGAACACCGCGCATTGAGATCATTCAGTATTCGATGAGCGTACGCCCCTTGTGACGCAACACCGTGGCTGATCAGGTCGCACACTTGTCCCATCGGCGACATCGGGATGCTGTTGCTTCGCGACGGGTTTTCCTCGGCGCTTGACCACTCCGTCACACTTTCTGTGCTGAAACGCGCGGATCCGATGAACGCAGGGGAATCGGAGCACTGCGGCCTGTCTCGTGTACCACACCACACCGTCGCGTTTGAGTCGCAACAGAGCTCGAAACCACCACAAGCTCGCACCCAAATCCTTACCAGTGGCCAAACACCCACGCACTCGCCAGACAGTTGCCCTGTCGCTGAGCATCATCCCGCTCGCCGCCCTGCTGTTGCTCACCACCTCGCAGAAAGGCCAGGCCCGTGCACACGCGTGTGTCGACGTTACGCGCATCACGTGGGGGACAGAAGAGCCCAGTGCCGGTTCGCTGTTTCGCGTACAGTTGGCGCCGGTAAACGCCAGCGAACTCGCACAGCTCACCACCGCACGACTGGCCGGCGAGCCGCTGCACTTCGCACTGCGTGGTGACACCGCTCATGCGTTGGCTGCAGCACCTGTCGACTCCGGCAACGGTTTGAATCTCGACATTCTCTGCGCGGATGGTTCGCGGCACACACTTCGTATTCCAACAGTCACCGCCACCTACCCGCTGGAGCGCCTTCGCGTTGCTCCTCGTTTTGGTGCCGCACCCGACTCGGCACTCGCCGCCCGCAAGCGTCGTGAATCACAACGCGCGGCCGCTGTCTCTCGCGAGGCGCACAACACACCGCAACTGTGGAGTGAAGCGTTCATCACGCCACGCGCCTCGCGCATTACCAGCGGCTTCGGTGGCGGACGCACTTTCAATGGCACCGTCACCAGCCGACACATGGGCACCGACTTTGCCGGTGCCGTTGGCACTCCGGTACGCGCCGCGAATCGGGGAATCGTGCGACTGGTCGATGCGTTCTATCTCGGCGGGAACGTGATTTACATCGATCACGGCGCTGGTGTTGTCACCGCCTATTTGCATTTGAGCAAACAGCTGGTGGCCGAGGGCGATACGGTGGCGCGCGGTGACGTGATTGGCCACGTGGGAGCAACAGGTCGTGTGACCGGACCACATCTGCACTTCATTGCGCGGTATGGCAACATCACCGTGGACGGTACAACTCTCATCGGCGTGCAGTAACGCCCGGTGCCTGGAGCGGATGCAAGAGCGTAACGCACGTTGGTCGTAGCGTCTGTTGCGACTCAGCAGATACGTTCGCGGTGGCAACGTCCGGACGTATCGTCGTGCCCACCGCGGGAACACCACACGCGCCCCGTCTTTTAGTTGCGTATGACTGATTCAAACACTCCAGCGTATCTCCTGCTCGGCGGTGCCGGCGGCATCGGTGCCGCCACCGCCCGCCGCCTCTCCGCTTCCGGTGCTCAGGTATTTCTCGCCGGCCGCAGCGAAGAACCACTCGCCGCGCTCGGCTCGGAAATCGGGGCGAACTATTTTGTGGGCGATCTCACCACGTTTGACGCAGTAGACGCAGCCTTCGCCGCTGCACAGGAAGCTATCGGCCCGCTCACCGGTGTGGCCAATCTTGTGGGCTCCATCATTCTTAAGCCGGCCCATCTCACGCGCGAGCCTGAGTACCACACCACGATTGCGCAGAACCTCACCACGGCGTTCGCTACAGTACGTGCGGCTGGCCGGGTAATGACCAACGGCGGCAGCGTTGTGCTGGTGGCTACGGCAGCAGCTCGCCACGGTCTGGCGAATCACGAAGCGATTGCAGCGGCCAAGGGTGGTGTGATTGCACTCGCCCGCAGCGCGGCGGCTACCTACGCCAGCAAGGGGCTGCGCTTTAACGTGGTGGCGCCCGGACTGGTACGCACACCAATGGCTTCACGCATCACATCAAACGCCGCGGCCGAGGAAGCATCGGCATCAATGCACGCACTGGGGCGCATTGGTGAACCCGATGATGTAGCACCCGCCATTGCATGGCTGCTGGGCAATGATGCGCTGTGGGTGACTGGTCAGGAGATTGGTGTGGACGGCGGACTGGCGACGGTACGTTCGCGCTAGTTCTGCTGCGATGCGCCAGTTCTGATACGGCGCGCTAGCTCCGCTGCGATCCGTCACTTGCCGCATCATCGGCTACTGACGGATCCACTGGCGCTTCATCAAGCGGCGCTTCGTACGCGAAGGTCATGAGCATGGCGATAAACCAGCCAATGAATGTCCAGCCGAGAAAAAGATTGACCGCCGCAATCTTCCACTTGTTGCGGCGCCCGCGCATGAACGCGAACACGGTGGGCACGAAGTACATCACGGCAATCAGCGACAGCATGACAATTGCCTTGGCCGGACCAGCGCCTTCAATGCGGCGGCTTGGTTCACCAAGTTGTGCGACGATCTGAAACAGCAGGTACATCAGGTCACATCAGCTCTGAAATATTGAACGTTCCGCGACAGCCAGTTCATCGCGCAACTTGCCGTAGCTTTCCCAACGTGCGCGGCTTACGGTGCCCGCCTCTACCGCTTCGCGCACGGCACAGCCCGGCTCCACCAGATGTGTGCAGTCGGCAAACCGGCATTCGTCGAGATACGGTCTCAGCTCAGGAAAGCAGGTGGCTACCTCACGCATCGCGAT
Organism: Gemmatimonas sp.; assembly: GCA_011390805.1. Classification (GTDB taxonomy): domain Bacteria; phylum Gemmatimonadota; class Gemmatimonadetes; order Gemmatimonadales; family Gemmatimonadaceae; genus JAABRT01. The sequence goes on from JAABRT010000003.1 coordinate 49,932, forward strand.
GCCCCACAATCCTACTTCGCGCAATCCCGGTGTGTCGGCCACAAATCCACCGCCCGGCAGCGGGTGCAGCAACGCACCAACGGTTGTGTGCCGTCCTTTGTTCACGCTTTCGCTGATGGCGCCCACACGCAAATCGAGTCCGGGAAACAGCGCATTCATGAGCGATGATTTGCCCACGCCCGATGGCCCTGACAACGCCGATACTTTCCCGCGAATCGTGTCACGCAGCTCGGGCAGTCCATCACCGGTGATCACGCTCGTGTAATGCACCGGATAGCCCGCCCGCTCGTAATCACCGAATGTGGCACGCGCTTTGGTGGCAGCCGCCAGATCGCATTTGTTCACCACGATGCGCGCCGCGAGCTCATTCGCTTCGGCGATTACCAGAAAGCGATCGAGCATGCGCGGATGCGGATCGGGGTTGGCTGCGGCAAACACCACCAGCACCTGATCGAGATTGGCTACTACCACACGCTCACCAACCGCCCGTCCCGGCGCACGTCGCGCCAGCTGTGAGCGCCGAGGGTGAATGGCCGCGATCGACCACGTCACTCCGTCGTTGTCGGCGTCAACATCCACGATGTCACCAACCGCCAGCTTGAGCGGACGGGCCACAGCGCGCGATTGATTGCCGCCCGTCTGTCGCTGATTGGTGTTCTGCTCTTCGTCTTTTTTGAGACGTCCGCGCAGTGAACACTCCACCACGTCGCCGTTCTCGAGCAGCACGCGCCACACGCCGCCGGTGCCGGAGAGTACGGTGCCGACCGTCATGCGGGCGTGCCCGCTTCACGCGCGCGAATCAATCCGTCGAGCGTGGCTTTCACCACCAGCAATGACATCTGCCCCGCCGCGCGCTTCACCGCTTCTTCGCTTGTACCGCGCACCAGAAAGCCGGTTTCCAGATGCCCCAGTGCTTCCGGCTCACCGCGTCCCCATTGCACAAAAAACAGATACGCCCCCCAGGGCGCGGCATCGTCACCTGTGGTATCGGTGAGAATGTCCGCCGAATACGACGCACCATCGAGCCCTTCAAACGCCGCCGGCCGAGCATGCACAGCCATGTAGCCGCCCAGCGTGCGCTCGTCTCCGGCGTCGGGATCCGGAGGCAGATGCTGCCCCGCGTGCGTGCTCAGCGGCTGCTCACTTAGTGCGCGCCATTGTGACGCGCAGTTGAAGAGGAGTTCCGGGAACCGCTGAGCGCCTCACGCACGATATTGCCCGTCATGAACGCAATGTTGGCCGGACGTTCAGCCAGGCGACGCATGAGGTACGGATACCACTGCGTACCAAACGGGATGTACACACGCACCAGCCAGCCATCGGCCACAAGAGCTTCCTGCAAATCGCGCCGCACTCCGTAGAGCATCTGAAACTCGAAGCGTCGCGGCGAGATGTTTTCGGCGCGCGCAAAACGCTTGGCCTCTTCAATGATCGCTTCGTCATGCGTGGCAAGGCCGGGATACTGCCCACGTGACATCAGTCGATGCATGCCTTGCACGTACGTGCGGTCTACATCGGCTTTGTCAGGAAAGGCAATGTCTTCCGATTCCTTGTACGCGCCCTTGCACAAACGCACACGGGCGCCAATGCCGATGGCTCGCTCAATGTCGTCGAGTGTGCGTCGCAGCGCAGTTTGCAGCACAATACCAACCCGCTTCGGGTAGTGGCTGTACAAGTCGCGCTCAAAGGTATCAATGGTGCGCTGCGTATAGTCGCTGCCTTCCATATCGAGCCGCACAAACGAATCGTACTGTTCGGCGCGCGCAATGATCTCGCTCACCACCTCAACGCAAAGCGCGTCGCTGATGTCCTGCCCCAGCGCGGTGAGTTTCACCGAAACGTTGCACTCAAGCTTGCGATCATTGATGGCATCAAGCAGTTCAAGATATTGCCGTCCCGTTTCGCGTGCTTCGGCTTCGTTGGTGACACTCTCGCCAAGCAAGTCGAGGGTGGCCATGATGCCATGGGCGTTGAGTTCGGCTGCGGCATCACACGCCGCTTCGATCGTTTCACCGGCCACAAATCGCGATGCCATGCGGCGGGCAAAACCGTTACCGCGAATGAAATCAAAAACGCGCTGCTGGCGCGACAAATAAAGCAGTGAGTTGCGAAGCATGTAGCAAGGCGACAGGTCCGGGGGGCCTCTGCGCCCCCCGCGCGAATATCATCCCGCATTCGCGGGACGCCCGCGAAATATAGCCGGGCTGCTGCTGTCAACGTGAAGACGCATCGCTGCTGGCAACGCGGAGCTATTGCTGCGGTCAACGTGGAGTTGATTGAAGGCGCCACACGGGCGCCACGCGTCCCACCGCGAGACCGGCATCGAGCATGTTCCACGTCACCAGTCCGTCGTCACTTTCCGGCTCGAGCAGCAGCATCGCCAGCCGGTCCAGTGGGGTGCCGGTACGGATCAGCCAACTGCCCGCCGGCACCGTACGCACTTCGCTGCGCCACCGCCCTTCCAGCCGCACTTCGTTGTGCCCCTGAAACGGACGCGGCGAGCGCACAATGGAATCAATGGTGAACAGCTCAACATCAACGCGCATCGCGGTTTCCACGCGCTCCACGGCCACGCCATGGGCCCGCAATCGCGGTAACGCGGAATCGGCAGCCGCGGCTTCAAGAATCCATCCACCGGCCGGCGCCGTACGCGAGAGCGCGGCTTCAAAGCGATCAACCACCGGCATGCGTACCGATGCAAAGCGACCGGTGCGCTTGATGCCCGGCGGCATGCCAGGTTCGTGGCGAGCGGTGGAATCGGGCAGACGCTCAAGAATCTCAACCAGCACCGGCAAGGTGTCAGGCGTAGTCCAGAAGCGCGCTCGAATGGGCACGTCGGGCAATGCCTGTGCTGCACCAAAGGTGGACGCGCGACGTCCCTCCGCGACCCGCGCGCGAATCTCCGCCGGACGCTCCGCCACGTACGACAGCACCTCTTCCACAAACGCGCGCGTTGAGGCCACGCGAATATCAAACGCGTCGTGCGAGAACGCTTCGCTCAAAATCGACATGGCGCCGCGCAAACCATAGTAGTTGGTACCAAAGCGCTGCTTGTGCTCATACGTGACGAACGCCCGCTTGAGCGTATCGGTCAGCGAGCGGCGCCCCTGTTCGCCGGTGAAGTTGCCGTACGGATAAATGCGGAAGTTGTGCCGCTCACGCATGCGCTCACGTACGTTCACCAGCATGGTATCGCCTACATACGGCGCCAGCGGCGACGCCGGATGCAGTGAGGGCGAATAGGTGAGATGATAGCCGTGATAGCTGCCGTTGGTGGTGTGAAGGTCCATGAACAGATCGGGCTCCCACGCCACAATCGCCGCCAGCGTGCCGCGCGTTTCCGGTGCCTCGGCTTTGATATAGTCGCGATTGAGATCGAGTCCCTGCGCATTCGGCCGCTCACCAATCCGCGCCGGACCATTCTGCGATCCACGATTGCGCGCCTGATCACCGAACTGTTCGTTTCCGTCGGCGTTGTAGATGGGCACCACGAGCAGTACCAGCGAATCCAGTACGTTGGCCCCGGTCTCAAAGGACAGGTCGCGCAACAGTGCCTGCACCGCTTCTTTCCCTTCCACTTCACCGGCGTGGATATTGGCCTGCACGTAGACAATCGGGCGACCGAGTGCACGTGCCTCGGCTGGCGTACGCACCGTGGGTCGTGACGCAATAACGAGTGGCAGCGAGCGCCCCTCGTTGGTGCGCGCGAGCTCGGTTACGGTAATCGGTGCACCCATTACCACGAGCGAATCAACAAACGCGATCACATCGGCGTAGGTTGAGGTCTCGGTATAGTTACTGCGCTCCGCACGGGTTACGGGGCGGGAGGCTCCGCCTTGTGCCGCAGCCACAGACGGCGCGGCAGTGGCGACAACGGCCGCCGCAATCATCCCAGCGGCAAGAAGAGCGCGACGATATGCTGCTACCGACACTGCCTGACGTATGGTGCGGGACATGCTCATGACGTTGTGGAAGAAGTTGGTGTGGCGGGTGACGCAGTCAGCTGCGACAGTAACTCACGCAGCTGATCGGTGTGACGCGCTTCGTGACGCGCGATCATGAGCAACCATTCGTACAAGGTGATTTCGCCGAGGCGGGGATGCGGCGCGGAGACGCTGCCAAGCGGCAGTCCATTGGCCTTCTCAATGGCGTCGAGCAGACGGGTGCGCGATTGCATCAACTGTTCGAGCGCCTCGTCAAACGAGGCGTTCTCAGCCGGTGCAACCCGCTCGGGCGCCTGCAACCGTTGGTTGCGCAGCTGAACGGAGAAGCGGTTAAACGCTTCAATCACTGCGGCCGGGTCACTGGTGGTGTCCGGCGGCGCACCGGCTTCACGAAGCTGCCGCGCGTGCACGCTGAACAGCTTGCCCGAGGACTGCTCCACCACGGCCAGATGCGACAGATTCTCGGCCGCCGTCCAGCGATCCGGCGCCGGACGGACCTCCCGTTGCGCGGCAGGAATGCTCTGCGCCACCTCGAGCAACTTTTCGCGTTCCTGCGCGAGTTCGCGAACAATCGCGGAGAGAACCGGGTGCAATGGCTCGGACGCAGCGGAGTGATTCGTGTCCTGTGTAGACATCAGAGCGGTTTTCCTGTTGAGGGATAGAATCGTTCACCGCGTCTGGCCATCTCCGCCAGACGCGGCGCCGGAGTAAAGCGACCGGGAAAGCGTTCGTCCAACGCCTGCAACCGACTCACTACTTCTTTGGCACCCAGCGCGTCAATTGCCCGGAACGGTCCGCCGCGAAATGGTGGAAAGCCAATTCCAAACACTGCACCGATGTCTCCGTCGCGCGTTGAGCGCAGCACACCATCATCGAGGCAGCGCACAGCCTCATTCAGCATCGGCAACACTGTGCGATCATGAATCGCGCTTGTCTCCATCGCGCGTCGCGCGCCTTCAACACTCGTCATGGCGTAGATCGCTTCATCGGGACCATCGCGCTTGCCATCGTCATCATAGCGATAAAAACCGCGTCCACCTTTTCTTCCGGTGCGTCCCGTTTCAATCACGCGCTGCAACGTGTCTGATGCATCCATGCGCGCACCAAACGCCGCCGACATAATGCGCCCCGACTTGTCGGCGATATCCAGCCCCACTTCATCGAGCAACGTGATCGGTCCCACCGGAAAGCCGTACGCCACCAGTGCCTTGTCGATGGAGTCCATGGCCACGCCTTCATCGAGCAGCTTGCCCGCCTCGTTGATGTACGGCGCGAGAATGCGGTTCACGTAGAAGCCCGGCCCGTCACTTACCACGATCACCGTCTTGCCAAGGCGTTTTCCATAGGCCACTGCGGTGGCGGTGGTGTGTGCGCTCGTCTGTGGCGTCACGATCACTTCCAGCAGCGGCATCTTGTGCACGGGGCTGAAAAAATGCATGCCCACGACGCGGTCCGGATGTGCCGACGCCTTCGCAATGTCAGCGATCGGGATTGTGCTGGTGTTCGACGCGAAGATCGCACCGGGCGCAACCTGCTCAATCTCACGCAACACGTCATGCTTGACGGCGAGATCTTCAAACACCGCTTCAATCACCAGATCTGCGCGCGTGAAGCCCGTGTAGTCGGTCCCGCCACTCACCAGCGACAGCATATCGCTGAACGCCAACGGCGTGATACGACGTTTGCGCCGACGTTCATCAAGCACGGTGCGCACGGCCCGTACACCACTGGCCACGCGTTCGAGCGATGCATCTTTCAGTCGCACCTGCGTGCCCTGCTGCACGGCAACGGTCGCAATGCCCGCTCCCATGAAACCGGCCCCCACAATGCCCAATCGGTGTACCGGCGTTGTGTCAACCGGCTGATCGGTGCCCGAGTCTTTTTTGAGCGAAGTGGTGGCAAAAAACAGAAAGGTCAACTCTCGCGACACATCGCTTACCGCGAGCTTGCCAAACGCACGCGCCTCGGCGTCGAGTCCACGCGCCATGCCATGCGAATAGCCTTCGGCCACCACTTCAATGGCGGCGAGTGGTGCGGGATATGCCCCTTTGGTTTTCTTGAGCACCGTATCACGCGCCTGCTTGAACACCACCGCACGTCCGACGGGATTTTCCTCGAGCAGTAACCCACTCGCACCACCGCGACGTGCCACGCGTTTCCGTGTGCCAGCGGCCAGCTCACGCGCGCGCTGCATTGCGACCTTTTCAAGGATCGCGGGATGCACGAGGTCATCCACCAATCCAAGCTTGCGCGCCTGTCGCGGCTTGATGTTGCGACCGGTGAGAATCATGTCGAGCGACGCCTGCAATCCAATCAGTCTGGGCAGGCGTTGTGTGCCACCGGCACCGGGCAATAAACCGAGTTGCACTTCGGGCAATGCGCACACCGACTTCGTGTGGTCGCTCAGCACCCGCCAATGACAGGCCAGCGCGACTTCCAATCCACCACCAAGACACGCGCCATGAATAGCCGCCACCACAGGTTTAGGGAGTGCCGCCAGCTTGTCGAGCATATGCTGACCGGTGCGCGACAGCGCTTCACCCTCCGTGGCACTGTTCACGCGTACCAGTTGTTCAATGTCTGCGCCGGCAATCCACACATCAGGCTTGCCGCTGCGCAGCACCGCGGCAATGATCGATCTGTCTTCCTGCAGCCGAGCAAAGATCGCATCGAACTCGGTGCTGAGCGACGAACTGAGCGCGTTCACCGCGGCGCCGGGCGTGTCGAACGTGATGATGGCGATACCTTCTTCAACCTGCATGGAGAGCGAGCTTTTCGACTCGCGTATCGTGCTGGTCGTCGCACCCCCGTCATTGCTGTCGCTCATACGCGCTCCACCACCATCGCGTGCCCCATGCCACCGGCGGCGCACACCGTAAGCAAACCAAACTGTCCACCGCGTCGCCCTAACTCGTTCAGCAACGTTGTTACAATGCGCGCACCGGTTGCACCAAACGGATGTCCGATGGACAGTGATCCACCCATCACATTCAACCGGTCGGGGTCAACCTCGCCCACCGGCTGCGATAGTCCCGCACGTTCGGCCCAGTATGGCGACGCCAATCCGAACAGGTTGCTCAACACCTGCGCCGCAAAGGCTTCGTGCATTTCAACAAGGTCCATATCGGCGAGTGTGAGTCCGGCGCGCTCCAGGGCGCGTGGCGCTGCGAACACCGGCGCCTGCAGCAGCTGTTCGGCCGGATCAATAGCGGCGTACGCATACGAGCGGATGAATCCCAGCGGCGCATAACCAAGGCTCGCCGCCACATCTTCGCGCATGAGCAATACTGCCGATGCACCATCGGTGAGTGGCGAGGCGTTGCCCGCTGTGACCGTGCCGTACTGTTTATCAAACACCGGCTTGAGCGCTTGCAACTGTTCCAGCGAACTGTCAGCCCGTATGCCGTTGTCCGAGACAATCATGGTCTCGTGTTTAGGCGGCTGCGTGATGGGGGCGATTTCGGCTGTGAGTCTGCCATCTGCGGTGCCGGCCGCTGCGCGCTGATGCGAGCGCAAGGCAAACGCATCCTGCGCTTCACGCGAGATGTTGTTCAACTTGGCCATTGTATCGGCCGACTGCCCCATCGTTTCACCGGTGCTGGGCTCGGAAATGGCTGGCGTAATGGGCACCAGATCGCGAGGACGAACCCGTCCCAGCACACCCAGCCGCTGCGAGAGCGACCGGGCCTTGCTCGCCGCCACCAGCGTATCGGACATTCGGCGTGAATGCAGAATGGGCACCTGCGTGAGCGATTCCGCACCTCCGGCAATCGCGACAGTTGCGTGTCCGAGCGCGATCTGGTCAGCCGCATCGGTAATCGCCTGATTGGCCGACGCACAGGCGCGTCCCACGGTGAATGCCTGCACATCGCGCGGAAAGTGCGGCAGCAGCGAGATTTCGCGTGCGATGTTGGGCGCAATCACCGACGGCAGCACCGTGCCGAAGGCCAGCAGCTGCACCTCGGCGCCACTGAGTTCGGTGCGCTGCATCAGTGACGCGACCGCGTGCTTGCCAAGGTCAAGTGCCGAATAGTCCTTGAGCAGGGTGCCCGATCGGGCAAAAGGCGTGCGCACGCCCGCCACAATGGCGACACGGCGTCCGGGAGAACCGTAGGAGAGCATTGGTGAAAGCTACCGCCAGACGCAACCTGGAGTGACCGCCGGCGAATCACCAGCGAATCACCGGCGAATCACCTGCTCTCGCTCAGCGCTGGATCAGCGAGTGATCAACGATTGATCAAGGTTGCATCGAGGATTGATCAGCGAATGCTGGCCCCGACCCGTTGTAGTGCAGTACTGTGGCACTGTCGCAACTGCTGCGCCCGCCGTTCCCCCACCCTCGATTTCGGAGATCTCCCCGTGACTGACTCGCGTTCCGCGCGCACCCTGGCGGCTCTCGCCGCTTGCGTGCTCGCAACGAGCAGCCTTCCCTCGTTGGCCACCGCGCAGTCCGCAGGTGGCACTGCCGCTTCGCCTGCGGTAGCCACCGAGTTTTCCTCCTTGCATTTCCGCTCAATCGGTCCGGCCACCATGTCGGGGCGCATTGCCGGTCTCGCCGTATACGACGCCAACCCGGCCGTGTTCTACGTGGCCACCGCGCACGGCGGCCTGTGGAAGACCACCAGCAAGGGTGCCACCTGGACACCGCTGTTGCAGCAGCAAGGGCTGATGTCCATGGGCGCGGTCACGATTTCGCAGGCTGACCCCAATCTGGTGTGGGCCGGCAGCGGCGAAGCAAACAATCGACAGAGCACGTCGTGGGGCGATGGCATTTACAAGTCCACCGATGGTGGCGAAACGTTCACGCACATGGGACTGCGTGAATCGCGCCACATCAATCGCATTGTGCTCGATCCCACCAACACCGACATCGTGTATGTCGCGGCCACCGGTCCGCTGTTTGGCAGTGGTGGTGAACGTGGTGTGTACAAGTCCACCGACGGCGGCAAAGCGTGGACGCGTGTATTGCACGTAGACGATGAAACAGGCGCAAATGATGTGGTGATGTCACCAACTGATTCCAAAGTGCTGTTTGCCTCCACGTATCAACGTCGTCGCACCACCTGCTGCTTTAACGGCGGCGGCACGGGCAGCGCGCTGCATGTCACGCGTGACGGCGGGGCCACATGGAAGAAGGTTGGAGGCGGATTCCCTACCGGACCACTCGGCCGTATTGCGGTGGACATCGCACCGTCCAGCGGCAACACCGTGTACGCCCTCGTGGAGGCACCGCCCGCCACGGGTGATGACGCGAAGCAAGGGTTGTGGCGGTCCAATGACGCTGGCGAAACATGGACGAAGGTGAACTCGATCAATCCGCGTCCCATGTACTTCAGCAAACTCAAGATCGATCCAACAAATCCTGAGCGCGTGTACTACGGCGGTGTGGGCCTGCACGTGTCACATGACGGCGGCAAGAACGTTGTCACAGATGCCGCGCGTGTCACGCATGACGACGTGCACGCCATCTGGATTGATCCGCGCAACCCCGAGCATGTGCTCATTGGCAGTGACGGCGGCCTCGCTGTGTCGTACGATGCCAGTCGCACCTGGCAGTTTATCCCGAATCTTCCCGTCGGACTGTTCTATCACGTGTCGTACGACATGGAAACGCCGTTTAACGTGTGTGGCGGCATGCAGGACAACTACAACTGGTGCGGACCCAGCCGCTCGCGCTTTGGTGCGGGCATCATGAACTACGACTGGTTTCAGATTCTGGGCGGCGACGGATTTGTGGCACTGCCCGATCCGCGCGACTCGCGCATTGTGTACACCGAGTCGCAGAACGGCAACATGATCCGTCGCAACGTGGAAACGGGTGAGTCGGCGCGCATCCGTCCTACACCGCAGAACGTGTCGCCAGCGGTGCCGTCTGACGAGCGTTTCCGTTTTCACTGGGACGCGCCGATGATTCTTTCGCCGCACGATCCCGGGCAGCTCATTGTCGCGGCCAATCGTGTGTTTGTTTCGCGCGATCGCGGTGATTCATGGACTGTAATCAGTCCTGATCTCACCATGAATGCCGACCGCGATTCCATTGTCACGATGGGACTCAAGGGGAGCGAGATCCGCCTGGCGCGTCATGATGGCATCAGTGCGTGGCCGGCCATTGTATCGCTCGCCGAGTCACCGAAGCGCGCCGGTGTGATGTACACGGGCACCGATGACGGCACAGTGAGTGTGACGCGAGATGGCGGCGCAAACTGGACCAACATCACCGCCAACCTGGAAGGCTTTCCCAAGGGCGCATTTGTGAGTGAAGTGGTGCCGTCGGGCTTTGACGCGGCCACGGTGTATGTCACGGTCGATAATCATCGCGAGAATGACTACGCGCCGTACGTGTGGATGAGCACAGACTTCGGCGCGACATTCCGTCGCATCACCACGGGGCTTGAGGGCGAAGTGGTGCGCACGCTCACCGAAGACACGCGCAACGCCGACGTGCTCTACGCCGGCACCGAGAGCGGAATCTTTCTCACGCGTGATCGCGGTGCGAGCTGGAAGCGTCTGCGTGGTCGCAACTTCCCCAATGTGCGTGTTGACGAGCTCACCATCCATCCGCGCGACAACGCGCTCATCGTGGCGTCGCATGGTCGCTCGATCTGGATTCTTGATGACCTCGCACCGATTCAGGAGTACAGCGCTGCCGAACGTGTTGCCGACGCGATGCTGTTTCCTGTGCCGAATGCGTTGCAGTGGAAGTACAAGGACGACCGTAACGACGAGTTCTGGGGACATCAGACCTTCGTGGGTGAGAATCCGCCTGACGAAGCGGTGATGCATTATTTCCTCAAGCGAAAGGTGGACTCGCTGTCGCTGCGCATTTTGCGTGGCAGTGAGCTTGTGCGTGAGCTGTCGATTGATGTGGACAGCAGCACGGTGGGTCTGGCCACGGCCTGCTGGGATATGCGTGGTGCGCCGATTCGCACGAGCACCGTGGAGACACCCGGTGGCGCGGGCGGTCGTCGGGGTGGCGGCGGTGGTGGCGGAGGCGGTGATATGCCAGAGTCCATGCGTGGCTTGCCGACGCCGCTCGAGCCTGCGGGCTATCGCCCCACCAACCCCTGCCGCGGCAGTGGAGGTGGCGGCGGTGCCAACGCTGCGCCGTACGTATCGCCCGGCAACTATACCGTGTCGCTGGTGGCCAACGGTCGCGTAGTAAACAGCCAGCCGATGCGTGTGGTGATGGATCCCAAGGTGCAGCTTACCGGTGAAGCACGCGTGGCGTACGACGCACTGCTGGAAGGTTTGCATGTGCGTCAGCAGCGCGGCGCTGACATGGCCGGTCAGCTGAGCGAGTTGGCGCAGAAGGTGGCCAACATCAGTGCGCGCATCGATTCCGCGCCAGCGGTGTCGGCCGAAGCGAAACAGGCGTTCACAACGTTCAAGACCCAGTTTGACAGCGTGCGCGTAAAGTTTGGCGTGGCGCCGGGCCGTGTGGCCGGTGCAGCGCCAGCACGTGGCGGTGCTGCGGCGTTTGGCGGCGGCGGTGGTGCAGCATCAAATGCGCTGGGCCAGGTGGCGTCAATCAAAGCGCAGATCGCCGGCATTTGGGAAACGCCGAGTGAAGCACTGCGCGCGCAGGCCAGCGCGGCGTCAACGGCGCTGGAAGAAGCAATCGCCGAGGCCCGACGTGTGATGGCGTTGGTGCCGGCGGTGGGCGCGGTGCTCAAGCCGTTTGACCGGACGCTCTCGGTTCCGGAATAGAAATCCGCGAAGGGGCCGCAGTCATGTCGTTAATGTGACTGCGGCCTGCGGTGTGTTTGCAAGTGTGGCAGCGCCAACAGGCTAGAGAGCGCCCGGGACTCCGGCGGAAACGACTTCGAGGCGGACACCGACGAAACGCATGAGCGGCCGGCGTGCCTCACCGCGCGCTTGGGAAAGCGAGACGCCATATGGTTCCTTCGCAACGCTGAGATAGTGCCCGGGGCGAGTGATCGAGGATGTGAGTTCGGGCTTCAAAGAATCCAACGCGGCTTCCGCAATGGTGCCTCCCGGAGGCAGGCCAAACAATGAGGTGTTGATCAATGCACCGTGACATTCGTCGCCAGGTGTACCAGCACAACCTGTCACTTGGAAATAGACGGTGTCACCGACCCAGCCGAGCAGCCACGGGCTGAAGGCGATTCGGTGTGCGGGCCGGGCGAGGAGCTGTCCGCTGTCGACCAGTGCCCGGGACGGAAGGTCCATGACATACAAGTCCGTGCGTTTGACGAGGACACGTGGTACGCCGCCATCGGGGAACGCGGTGAGGCCAGTTGCCACTTGATACCGCTCGTACTTGACCATGACGGCGAGTTGCGAGCCATCCGGCTTGAGGGCGAGATTCTGCACCGTGACATGGTCTTCTGCTGGACCATAGGTGCACGCGGCGAGAAAGGCAGTGATGAGCAGCAGCTGATGTTTCATTGGTTGTGTCGCCGAACGTTTGCTTCTGCTGCAGGGGCTGCAATAGAATGCGCGGGCGCAGCCCGCGCTACCCAATGCACCTGTCGGCAACAAGCTACGTTCTGCGGCCGCGCGCCGACGTGCCTGAGGGCATCGCTGCGGTACGCGGAACCGGGGTGACGCCCGTGTTGCGCTTCGTGAGTCGAAAACGCCGCTTCTCGAGGCTCACCACCTTGTGGGCGGCGTCGAAGACGATCCCTTCCGCTTCGAGGAGCTCGCGCTGCGAGCGTCCCCAGGCGTCGTGCTTGGGGCGGCCGAGGCTGCCATCGTCGGCGACGACGCGGTACCACGGGGTCGCCTCGCGGGCCGGGTCATTCCGCCGCGCAAGCAAGAACGCCACTTGGCGTGGCACGACGTCGAGGAAGGCGCCAACATCGGCGAAGGTCGCCACACGGCCAGCGGGAATCGCGGCGGCGACCTGCATTACCTCTCGATGGATTCGGGCAAAGGCTTCAGACTTGGCCATCTCGAATTCGCGCGTGAACCTGCTCAGCCCGCATAACGCAAAGTTCAGCTGCGGGCGAAGTAAACCGTTCGCGAGCGAAGCGAGCCACCGCAGTTCGCCCGCCAGCTGCAACGCTCGTTATGCCGCGCTCGCATCAATCTCTTCCAGGTTGACCTGCGGCAAGTTCGCCACCGTGGCCGCATGCTCGATCGTCATGCTGACGAGATTACCGTTCTTGTCGAGGTCAACGTAGACGTTCTCGGAGATCTCACGCGTCTCATCGACGACGGCGTTCGAGAACTCCAACAGAGCGGTATCGGTATCCTTGAAGTACTTGACGTTCATGGCTTGAACCCACGGTCAAAGAACGCATTGTGCACGGTTTCTCGATCCGCGGGCAGGACCACGCGGAGGTAGCGTGCTTCCGCAGAAAGGTACACCCACCGGCGAATCCGGCCATCGGCTTGCACGGCCTCAGCTAGCGGCTGCTCGATTGCCAGGAGTAGCCACTCGTCTTGAATGAGGGCGCGATCAGGTCGTTGACGCGTGTACAGGAAGTACTCGGTGAACTTCACGATGCGCGATCTCAGTAGGCGGGCATAACGACTGACGTTCTGCCGCAGCGCATCAAACAAAATGCGGCGGGACGGCGCGGCGGGACGGCGCAGCGCGATAGCGCGAAGCCGCCAGCCGCACACCGTAGCGCACTGTCAGCAGCAGCGGATCGTTATGTGGCGGACTCGCGCGATGCCATCCACTGCTTGAAGGACCGATCACTTTCGCCAGATCGTTTGCCGGTCAGCAGGTTGTCGACGCTGATGTCCTCGTCGAGGTCGGGCCAGTGTACGCCTTCCCCACGGCCGATGAGTCGCCAGTTGGCACGCTCCGCTGCGCTCCCTTGCGAAAGCCGGGGATACCAAGCGAGCGGAGCCGAGATGCTGCGACCATCCGCGAGATCGACCGTGAGCGTGTCATCGCTTACGGCGACGGCTTGCGCGTAGGCGGGCCAGATTTCAATCCGCGAAGTAGTCATTCCAGCTCCTTTGCAAGTCGGCCGCGTGCTCCTGCACCATCATCACGATACGTGCCAACTCTGCCCGCGGGAAGCCACCGCTCTCCTGAAGACGGACCGGATCGAGCCAGACCTTGGCCCGATTGGCATCACGCTCGACATGCACGTGGGGCGGCTCGGCGCGGTCACCCGCGAAAAAGAAGAAGCGGTAAGGACCAACGCGGAGGACGGTAGGCATGTAGAAAACTTCAGCACGCATGCCTGGTCCGCAAGCGGCGCTGCGCTGGCCACCTAACGAGTATTCGACTGCGTGCAATCACTGCACTCAGCGATTTAGGCAGGCGCTGCCCACAGTCTATGTATGTCAATCAGGTGCAGCAAGATCGGACCATCGCGTTGTCGCACCAGCACTTGCACGCACCGCCCACGGTTGTCGCGCCGATTTAGGCTGCAGCGAATGCAGCCTAAGACGCACGGGCGCGGAGCAAGCGGAAAAAGCTCGCTGTGCCCCGGGCGCATGGGCGGCTTGGTCTCGTAGACAACCGCCACTGCGGATGTCGGAGCGGCATGCCGTCCAAGACCCTTGGTGACCGGATCGGTCTGCAGCAGGCCCTCACGGATCCAGAGGGTCTACTGAGCGAACTCGGCGACGGTGGTTACATCGTGATCAGCATCCGGCAAGATCTCTACACTCACGAAACCCCACCCCCACTGGCGACACCGTGTGGCATGAACCAGTATCAAACATGCGCACCTCAGCGGCCGATCCCGACGCACCATCACTCGCAGCCACCGCCGCCCGTATCGCACAACATCCCAATGTCGCAGCAGCGGCGCGACATGAAACGATCACAGCGCTGGCGAACGGTACGTTTGATGTCATCATTGTAGGCGGTGGCATTACCGGCGCGGGCGCGGCGCGCGAAGCCGCACTGCGCGGCCTGCGTGTGGCGCTCGTTGAACGCGACGACTTTGCCGCGGGCACATCAAGTCGCTCCTCGCGACTGGTGCACGGCGGCGTGCGCTACCTCGAACACGGACACATCGGACTGGTGTTTGAATCCAGCCGGGAGCGTCGCCTGCTGCTCGAACTCGCACCGCATCTGGTGCGGCCGCTCGCGTTCACGTGGCCGGTGTATCGCGACGCACGCGTGCCGCGCTGGAAGCTGCGCGCCGGACTGGCGTTGTACGACGCACTGTCGCTCTGGAAAAACGAACGACACATCGGCCTTGATGTTGATGGTGTGCTCGACGCCGAACCATCGCTTGACCGCCATGACATGGTGGGCGGTGCACGATACTGGGACGCAGCCACAGACGATACGCGACTCACACTCGCGACGGTAATCGCCGCACGCGAAGCCGGAGCGGTGATTGCCAATCATGTGGAGGTGATCAGCGGCGTGCACAACGGAAAAGCACTGGCCGGCATCATGGTGCGTGACACGCGCGAGAAGGTGGAGTTCGCGGTACATGCCCCGCTGGTTATCAACTGTACCGGACCGTGGAGCGATGCTACAGCGGCGCTCACCGGGGTGCCGTCTACGCACGCGGTGCACGGCGCAGTTGGCGCGCACGTTGCCGTCTCGCGGCAGCGACTGGGCAATCGCGATGCGATTACCATCACGTCGCCTGTTGACGGACGCGTGATGTTTGTGCTGCCAGCCGGCGTGCACACGATCATTGGCACAACAGAACGCCCCGCACAAAGCGGTCCCGATGATGTGCGCGCCAACAGGCAGGAAGTCTCGTATCTGTTGCGCTCGGTGAACGCGCGCTTTCCGCACGCCAATCTTACCAGCGAAGATGTGATTGCCGCCTGGGCCGGCATTCGACCACTCGCCGCTTCAGCCACCGGCGATGCACGCGATACTGGCAGCGCGTCGCGTGAACATGCGATCGTACGCGCCGACAACGGCCTCGTAAGCGTGACCGGCGGCAAGCTTACCACGTATCGCGCGATGGCCGTTGATATTCTTGATCGCGCCACCAACAACAAAGCCACTGACAGCGCCGAAGAACGCAGCGAAAGTGAACCGCTGCCCGGTGGCGACATGGTGTCGCTTGAACAGACACAGCGCGATGCCACTACAACGTGTGGAGACGCGGCGGTTGGTGAACGACTCGCGCGCGCCTACGGCAGCCGTTGGCGTAATGTGTGGAGCTATGCACAACGCGATTCGGCACTACGCACCCGTCTCTCCGATCAGTTGCCCTATCTGGTGGCCGAAGTCGCGCACGCCGTAGAACGTGAAGCGGCCTGTACTTTTGCCGACGTGCTGGTGCGACGCACACACGTTGCGTTCGAAACACGGGACCATGGTGTTGCAGTCGCCGAACGCATTGCGCCGCTTATGGCAGCGCTGCTGCAGTGGAACGATGAACGCGTGGCCTCAGAGCTCGAATGCTATCGAGCAGAGGCCACGCGTTTGTTTTCCATCGACGAGCCGTAGTAGTTATACCGCGTTCACGTCGTCGTGAATGGTGACCAGCTCAACAACTTTGAGTTTGCGTACCATCGTGGGCAGACGCAAAACTACCGTTTCGCCAACCGCTTTTCCGGAGAGCGCGAGTCCGATCGGCGAGCCCATCGTGACCTGTCCCTCTTCAAACTCCGACGCGTCGCCGAACACCAGACTGTACGACTCACGGTCGCTCGTGGCCTCGTCCTCAACAACAACCTTTGAACCGAGCCCGACGCGGTCGGCGGGGATCTGATCCATTTCAATGCTGCCGAGCTTGCTCAGGCGCATGTTGAGCTGACCGAGCCGGGCCTGCACAAACTGTTGACGTTCGAGTGCGGCCTTGTACTCGGAGTTTTCCTTGAGGTCGCCCATCTCGACCGCGCGACGGATTTCCGCCGGCAGCACGATGTGCAGTTCGTGGGTGAGCTTTTCAACTTCGCCCCGAAGCTTGGCCTTGAGTTCCTCGAGCATAACGTCACACCGGAAAGAGACACGAGACCCCACGGCGTCGGACATGACGTCGCGGGGTACGGGCAAATAGAAAACGAGCGCCCGGCCCGATTTCAGGGCCGAGCGCGTCTGTCTTCTAAAACCTACCGCTTGCCAGCGAACGGCTCAAGGGTAGGCAAACGGTAACCGCTAAAGCGAACTGATCAGTTCGAAGCGTTAGCGAGATCGCGGATCGCCGCGGCCATTGCTCGTACACGTGCTGCGTCGGACGCGCCTCGCGCATCTGCATCAACCTGCGATGCCAACGTGGTAAGCGCTGATTTGCGCGCTGCACCGCTGGCACGCTCGGCCGCAGTGAGTGCCTGTGCAATCGCCGAAGTGCGCGCCGCTGACAAGCCATTGCCACGCACCAGCTGATCGAGATATGAACGCACAACCGGGAACGCCGCCGGCCACGTGATGCGAGGCTGACTTTGCGGATTGAACTCATCCATCATCACGAGCTTCGCCGCCGCCAGTTCGTTGGCCGACAGATGTTCGCTGGGCTGCAGCTCAAGAATATCGAGACCGCGCGCCATCTCTGACGAGTACACATATCCGTTGTACCAGTACGCGCCCCACGAGCCACCAATGGTTGCGCGCTGACGTGACTCAGGAGCAGCGTCACCCGTGGCCGGAGGTGAATCGACCGGACCGCGATCGAAGTAGGCGATTTCGAATGGCTTATCGGGATCGGTAAAGTCGATCACATCAACACCGCCCTGATACCACCCCTGCACCATGATGTCACGTCCCGGTACGGGCACGAGTGAACCATTGTGCGACACACAGTTTTCCTGTGCGGTTTGCGCCGACGGAAGTTTGAAGTACGCGTGTTGCTTGAACTTCTTGTCATCACCAATCACCAATGTGGTGTTGCCACCCATTTCGAGTGGATGAATGGCCTGACAGTTGGGCGCCGTTCCGCCACCCCACTCATCGGTGAACACGACCTTTTTGCCGTCGTTGCTGAACACTGCGGTGTGCCACAGCGAGAAGTTCGTGTCGGCCACTGCGTCCAGTCGAACCGGGCTTTCCGGCTTGGAGATGTCCACAAGAATGCCGTAGCTCGCACAGGCGCCAGCCAGCAACCCCATTTCAGGATACGCCGTTACGTCATGGCAGTTACGCGGGCCGGTACCGCGCACGGCAGCGGCGTCAGCGCCGGGAATCGGACGGGCAGCGCGTGCGCGTCCACCACGTGCCGGTGCCGGACCGAGACCTGTGAAGATTCGCGCACCGGTTACAACTTCAGCGTCCTGCGGACGTGCAAGCGTGACCTTGATGACATCAAGGCGGAACAGTGAGTTGCTTTCATCGGCTGGATCGGCGCCGTTCTTGCAACCTGCAAGTTCAGTCTCCGGACGAGCATTCGCGTTGCCCGACACATAGATGTACAGCACGCCTTTGTCGGTGGGGCTCGGCACCAGTGTGTGCGTGTGTGAGCCTTTGCACGTCTGCACATTCTTCACGAGCCTGGGGCTTCGTGGATTGCTGACATCGTAAATGCGCACACCAGCCATGTGATCGGCCGGATTGTCCACGCCGCCCTTTGCACAGTCGTTGCGATTGCCGCCACCTTCAGCACTCACGAAAAGCAGGTTGCCATAAATGGACGGATCTCCCTGCGACGTAATGCACGGCACTGCCGAGAGCAGTTGCGGGTTGGCCTTGTTGCTGACATCCCATATTGAGAAGCCTGCAAAGTTTCCCTGATAGACTATGTCGCCACCAAACGCGAGATCGGAGTTCGCGAACGTCAGTCCACGTACCGAGTCGAATGGCGCGGCTTTGGGTGCCTGAGACACAAGGCGCATGTTCTTCGCTGCAACGCCCGCGTCCATCATGCCCGGCTTGAGATTGTTGCGAGGATCGTTGGCACTCGGATACGTCTGCGCACTGAGCGAAGACGCGAGAGGGGCAGCTAACGCACCAGCCAGAAGCGCGGTAACAAACGTTGACGTGCGGACACGTGGTGAACTGACGATTCCCAATCGGGTGGATCGCATCGGGAACGACTCCGGGTAAAGGACAGAGGAGAACAGCACGAACAAATCAGCAGCACGACAACAGGGTAGCGCTTTCAGGAAACGAAGGTGTCAGTAACGCGCGGGGAGAGCATCGAGCATTTGCCACATGAGTTCGATTTCGGCGAGCTGTGACGTCTCCACTTCATTCGCCAGCACGGAGATGTCCACCTCCTGCGCCGCGCGCGGCGACGACATCAGGTCGGCCACCATGCTGATGGCTCCTTCGTGATGACGAATCATGAGCGTAAGAAACAGTTTGTCGAACTCGGTGCCTCGTGCGCGCTCGAGTGCATCAAGCTCACTGGTGGTGAGCATGCCGGGCATGCTCATGCCGCGCCACGACGACGTATCGGGGACAAACTGCCGGTACTCGCGAAGCCAGCCTTGCATAAGGGAAATCTCGCCGGCCTGCGACAAATCGATTTTCTGCGCGAGCTTGAGCACGCGCTCGCTCGCGCCTGCACCCTCAGCCATGCGCGTCATGTGCACCGCCTGCGCATGGTGTGCAATCATGCCCTGCATGAAGCGCACATCGGCCTCGGTGATGAGCGAGCCATCGGGAATGGAAATGGGCGGCGCGCCGGGCATGTCGTGGTGATGGTGCGCTCCTGCGGCCGCACCGCTATCGGTGGCCAGCGGAGCAGATGCCCCGTCCGATGGTGCCGAAGGACGGGGACTGGTGCTTGGTGCAGCTGAGGCGCATCCGGCCAGAGCGACCAGAAACGATGCGGCGCGCAGACCGCGCAGTGGGACCAGCTTCACGGGAAATCTTGTCGGCGGGGAAAAACAGTGCGGACATCAAGCCTATTGGAAAAACGGCCCATACGCCAGCGACGTTGAGCCGGAAACAAAACGGGACGCCGCCCCCGAACCGGGGAACCGCGTCCCGCTGTAACTCACCACGACCCATCATGATCTTTCACTGCCAGCGAGCGGGTCAGATCACCAGGGTCGGCGGCCAAACGTTGACGCGCCGGCGTTACCTGTACTCACGGCGCCACCTGCATTTCCTCCACTGACCGTCTCCACCGTCTCCCGTCGTCCCTCACTGGAGAAGCTGTGCGCACCCTCGCGCACTGGAGCACGTTCCCTCTCGCGCCAACTCGGCACCATTTCCTTTGCCCGGGTAATCCACTTGGACACAGTCTTTATGGACGGCACGGCTCGTGTGAGCTTTCGCTCGCTGTTCACGCGGTGCAACAGGTGAACCACATTTTCCGGCTCGCGCTTGGCCAGCTGCTCCACAGACTCCACGCCGCTTACCTCAAGCAGTTGACCGAACTCCGACCCGATTCCGGACACGCGCATCAAATCCGCCTGATGTTTCCAGGCGGTGAGCTGCATGACGGATGTCGCGCTGTTGGAGGCCAGCTCGCGCATGCCTTCATCGGTTGCACAGCGTTCGAGCAGCTCATCGGTGTTGCGAACGCCGGCAGCCAGAAGCCGGGCGGCGAAGTGCGGGCCGATGCCTTCGATTTGTTCGAGTTTGTAGGTCATAAAATCCTCCGGAAGGGGCGGCCGCCACTACAAACCGGCGCACATACCCAATGGGGATCGCGCGTGGACAGATGCTCAAGACCGCAGGGCGGACCGGCGGGCAGAGAAAACCAACCTGCCGCAGCATCTGACGCGATTGTCGGCACAGCGCCGACCAACTGACTGCAACCCGTATCCTCAGGGCAGCGCGCTGAACAGTGAAAGCGCGCGGAGCAGCCTCAAACCATGAACGTGAAAGCTAACACAGCAAGCCCGGCAATACAACCCTAAACTATTGATTTTGTTTGACTTAGCAGACGTCACCACAGAGGCACAGAGGCGCAGAGAACAGCAGGCTCATTCATGGCGGAACAGTGTTGGAGGTGCCCCCGCAACCACCCCACCCCCAAAATCAGTTGCCGTTCCTCTGTGACTCCGTGACTCCGTGGTTTGCCGTAGCCGTTAATGATTACGGCTTGCTCACCGACAACCCGGTCACCGTGGCGTCGGTGTTGTGCCCGAAGCGCACACCATACACACCGTCAGTGCTCTTGAGTTTGCCTGCGGTCACCAGATCGGACTTGGCGTAGGTACCAACCGTGGTGCCATTGATCGCACACGAAACATCGTTGCCCTTTACCGTGACCGCGATCTCCTGCGTGACCGGCTGCAGCTTGCCGGCGGCCTTGTTCACGGCCGGGTTCGACCCGCCACGCGGTCCGTTCATCTGGAACGGTGCCGGCCCAAAGCCGCGCACAATGAAGTTGCCGTTGCCGTACGCCGCGCAGTAGAGATAGCTCTCGTTGTCCGTGCCCAGGTCGTTGCCCGCGATCATGATGCCGTACGGGTGCGGATGGCTGTTCACGTTCATGTACTGCGGCTCGTTAAACGTGGCCTTGACCGTGTAATCACCGGTGGCCTTGTTGGCAGGGTTCCAGTACGTCACCGCCGGACCGGTGGTGACCACCATCTTGCCGCCTTCCATCGCCAGCTTGGCGTCGCTGAGCGTGAGCCCCGCTTTCACTTCTTTCGCATCGATCTTGCCCATCCAGCCGGGCACCATGATGCCACCGCCACTGACTTTGCGGGAATCTTCGTTGTTGGCCTGCGCAAGAAGCAGCTGCGGCACAAACATCGTCGCCGCGAGCACTGTGAGTGCCTGTCGTGTTGAACGCATGTCTCGTCTCCGTGATAATGGTCAGGCGAAGTTGTGGGTACAGACTGGGAAGATACCCGCCGGAGCATCACAGTGTTGCGGGGCAACAAGAGCGAGCGCTGCCAATCGCGTCACGGCGTCGCAACGCGTGGCGAACTGATGCTGGCCGATTTGATGACCGGGGCACATTTTGGGCGGTGCCCGAACCCGAACTGATTGATGCCGAGTTGAGCCTGCTGGCGTTCCAGCACCGCGTCCTCGCACTTGCCGCAGACCAGTCAATCCCGTTGCTCGAACGCCTCAGGTTCCTGGGCATCGTGACCAGCAATCTGGATGAGCTGTACATGGTGCGCATGGCCGAGCTGCGAGGCGCCGCCATTGATGAACGTGCGGGTGAGCGCGCCGCCGCCTCGTTTCACGAGGTGCACGGAGGCTCCGCGGTCTCGCGCCTTGAGGCAATCGAAGCCGAAGTTGCCCGACTGCTGCGAAAGCAGGCGGAGTGCGCGGCCGCCTGTTGCCGCGAGGCGTACGGCGCCGGTGTAGGACTGGTTACCTGGGAGCAGCTTTCGGCGGAGGAGCAGGAGGTGCTGCGGTGGCGCTACCTGAAGGAGATCCAGCCTGATCTCATGACACACGCCATCACGCTCAGCCCGGGCCATGCCCTGCCCCACTTGCCGCACCTTGGGCTGTTCGTTGCGCTCGTGTATCGCGAAGCCCCGGGGGATCGCACGCGATTGGCCGAACACGAACTCCCGACTGATATCCCGCGTCTCCTGCCCGTACCGGGTCGCGATGGAGTAGTGATCGCGATTGATGAGCTCGTACGAACCTTTGCGCACCGTTTGTACCCGAACGCTGTGGTGGAAGGGGCGTGGATGTTCCGCGTGACCCGCTGCGGTGATTTGCCGCTCCGTGAAAGTGACAGCGGTGACCTGCTTGATGCCGTCGCCCGGGCCACCGAGTTGCGCCCGCACAATCCGGCGGTACGCGTTGAGGTGGAACGCGCCATGCCACCTGCCACCAGCGCGCTCATTCTCGACAGCCTGCATCGCGAAGCACAGGGCCGTGATATGGAAATCACGGTGAGTCAGGCACAGATCATTGATGGGTTGCTCGACCAGCGTTGTTTGCAGACGCTACCGCTGCCTTCGGGCCACCCCTTCGAGTACGCACCGCTGGTGGCGACTTCGCCCTGGCCCTCTGAGCGCTCGGTGTTTGACACCCTGCGCGAGGGGGATGTGCTGGCGCATCACCCGTTCGATGCGTTCGATGAAACCGTTGTGCGGTTTTTTCAGGAAGCGGCGCACGATCCGTTGGTGACGTCAATCAGCACCACACTCTATCGCGTAGGCAATCCGTCACCGGTTGTGGATGCGTTGTTGCACGCCGCTCGCGAAGGGAAATCCGTCTTCGCGTTTGTGGAGCTACAGGCCCGTTTTGATGAGGCCAACAATGTGCACTGGGCACGTACACTCGAGCGGGCGGGCGGCCGGGTTGTGTACGGCATGGAAGGGCTGAAGGTGCACGCGAAAACGTGTCTGGTCACGCGCGTCGAACCGGAGGGCGTGCGACGCTACACGCATGTCGGATCGGGCAACTACAACACGCGTTCCGGCCGACAGTACACCGACCTTTCACTCTTTTCGGCACGTGACGACGCAGCCGCCGATGTTGATACGCTGTTCCAGCTGCTGTCAGGAGCGCGGTCATTACCGGTGGAGCTCACGCACGGTGGCCTGCTCGCACCCAATCAGCTGCTCTCCTCACTCTTGGCGCGTATTGCACGGGAAGCGGAGCACGCACGGGCGGGACGACCGGCACGCATCACCATCAAGGTGAATGGATTGGCCGACACCGAAGTCGTGCGCGCGCTGTACACCGCGTCGCAGGCGGGCGTTGAAATCGATTTGATAGTCCGCGGCATCTGCACGTTGCGACCGTCAGTGCCGGGGCTGTCGGATCGTATTCGCGTCACCTCGGTGGTTGGCCGTTGGCTTGAGCATTCGCGCGTGTACCGGTTTGCCAACGGCGGAGCGACGGAATATTTCATGGGTTCGGCCGACTTGCGTCCACGCAATCTGCGACGCCGAGTGGAACTGCTGGTGCCCGTACCAGACCCTCGCCACCGTGCGATGCTTGACGAGCTGTTGCAGCGATATCTCGACTGTCCATCGGCGTGGGAGCTGCGCCGCGATGGTTCCTACGAGCAGCGCACCGCGCGCCCCTCAACCCTGAGCGCTCAGCAGCAGTTCGCCCGGCGCGGGAGTGCGCCTGTCGTGCAAACTTCGTCGTAGCTCGCGGTCAACTGGATCGTCCTTGGGGGAGCCCACACTCACTCCGCCAATGCTACGATCGCTGCTTCGCCAACCACTGATTCTGATTGTCGCTTTGCTCACCGCGTGCGGCGGCAGCGATGCGCCGGTTGCACCAGTGACTCCGGCGCCCCCTCCTGCCCCGGAGCCGTTGCCACCGGGCACGCTGGTGCTGACAGTGAATGGCCTGCCCACCGGTACCAATGCCAACATCACGGTGTCCGGCAATTCGTTTTCGAGAAGCACCGGCTCCTCCGTCACATGGAGCGATCTGAAAGCCGGTCGCTACACGGTGAGTGCGGGTGCAGCGCGTGGCTTGCACGGCACCTTCGCCGCCGACACCACAACATTCGACGTTGACGTATTGGCAGGGGGACCGCCCTCGGTTGTGAACGTCTCCTACCGTGCGCTTCCGTCGGTGCTGGATGTGCAACTGCCAGGCGTACCGGGAGGAGCTGACGCACCGGTGCGTGCGGTCTCTCCGGGTAACGATACAATCAATGTGTCGGCGTCGCGTGTGCTTTCAGATTCCGCACGCGGTGTGTGGCGCGTGTTCGCTGATACACTGGTGTTTGGCGGCACGCGCTATGCGCCAGCGCCGTCGGCCATTGATGTGGCGGTGCTTCACGGTGACACGGCCACAGCAGTTGTGAACTTTGCCGTGGCCAGCGGCGCGTTGGCACTGTCATTTCCCGGTTTGCCTGATGGCGTCAAGGCGTTGTCGCGCGTTGAAGGTCCCAACGGCTTTGCGCAGTCGGTAGACGGTACGATCACACTCACCGGTCTGGCACCGGGCGACTACCGTGTGATTACCGCAGCGGTTGCAGTGAACGGTGTGCAGTATGCGCCCGACGCCGATACACTGTTGCGTACAGTCGCCGCGTCGTTGGTGGCAGAACCGGCAATCGTGCACTATCGCGCTCAGGTAGGACAGTTGGTGCTGGTAACCGAGAGGTTGCCGGCGGGTGCGTCGCCCACCATCACGGTGACCGGATCAACGGGCGCTTACACGGTAGTTGGCGACAGCACCCTCAGCGCGATGCCGGCAGGCATGTACACCGTAACGGCCTCGGCGCTCACCTTCGAATCCGTGCGCTACGCACCGGAGAACAGCGCGTACACCGTTGTGATAAACACCGGCGATTCACTCGCATTGACGATTGAGTATGCCGTTATCCCGACTGTTGTTGAAGTTGTGATCGCCGGCTTGCCGGATAATGTGGCCGGCAGTGCAATACTGACATCGCCGGCCAACACTGACACGCCGGTATCCGGCACCGTGCGAATCGCGCCCGCCTTGGCTGGTCGTTGGCAGCTGTCGGTGGCAGACGTGGTGCATAACGGCAGCCGATGGAAGCCGGTGCAGGCGCTGTTCGACAGCACGGTGAGTGCCGGTGATACGCTGCGGTTTCTGGTTGCCTACGTCCGGACCACCGGCGAGCTGTCAATCAACATCACCGGGCTGCCCACAGGCGTATCGGCGCAGGTAACGGTCTCGGGACCCAATGGGTATTCGACATCCGTGAACAACAGCGAACTCTTAACCGGACTTGAGCCGGGCGAGTACGTCATAGCGGCCAACGATGTCACGAGCAGCGGTACCACATATGTACCGCAACCACGCAGCGCAACAGTCACAGTGGCGGTGAACAGTGCAGCGACGGCCACGGTCAGCTATACCGCGCCCGGTCCGAACTTCGCTGTTGCGCAGGTGCACCTTACACAAGCAACACAACGGTTTGATGGTGCGATACCGCTGGTGGCCAACCGCGAAGCGATGTTGCGCGTGTTTGTCACGGCCAACAGCGCCAACAACGCAAAACCGCCGGTGCGCGTGAGAGTCTACGACGGCGCAACGCTGTTGAGCACCACGGTTATTCCTGCACCCGAAACCAGCGTGCGACAGTCACTGGTTCCTGACGTATTGACATCCAGCTGGAATCTGGTGGTGCCGGCGCAGCACATGCGGCCGGGATTGCGCGTGCTCGCCGAGCTCGATCCTCAGGAGCAGCTGCAAGAGGCCGACCGAAGCGACAATGTGTGGCCGCGCGACGGATCTCCGCAGGCGATCACGACCTACAACGTACCCGCCTTTCATGTGCGATTTATTCCCGTTGTGGTTGGTGCACTCACCGGCAATGTGAGCACTGCCAATGCCGATGGGTTTCTGAGCAGTGCGAGGCTCATGTTCCCGCTCAATGACATCAGCGCCGACGTGCGCGCGCCGTTTACTTCGAGCGCAACCGAGTTGCAATCGAATGACGGCAACGGGAACTGGCTTACTGTGTTGAGTGAGATCAATGCATTGCGTGCGGCCGATAGCGCACCGGGTGCCATGCACTACTACGGTGTAGTAGGCACCTCGTACAGCAGCGGCGTGGCAGGGTACGGATACCTGCCGGGCAAGGCCGCAATCGGTTGGGATAAAATGCCCAGCGGTGACGGCGTGGCGGCGCACGAGTGGGGGCACAACTTCGGCGTGTTTCATGCGCCGTGCGGCACGGCCGGCGATCCGCGCTATCCGTATCCCAATGCAGATATCGGACAGCTGGGTTGGAATGCGGCAACCGGTTCACTGGTGCCATCGAACGCGAAAGACCTGATGAGCTATTGCAGCAACAATTGGATCAGTGATTTCACATGGTCAGCAGTGATGCAGTACCGCGGTACATCAGCCTTGCTTGCGTCCAACAGCGCAGCCGCTCAAGGCAGTGGTGCACCGACAGATGGTCTTTTGGTATGGGGACGCGTGACCGACGGTCGCATTGTACTTGAACCGGCGTTCCGAGTTCGGGCGCCGCTTACACCGAACGTGCAGGGCACGCACCGCGTACAGCTGCTCGACGATAACGGCACCAGCATCGCCGACTTGGGTGTAGTCCCCACCCGTGTAGATCATGTTGACAAGCGGGACGAACGGCATTTTGCGGTGGTGTTGCCCTTCAGCAGTGCGATCGCTTCCCGTCTCACGAGCATTCGCATGCGCGATGTGCGTTCCCCGTTGCCGGCCGTGACACGAAGCAGCACCGTACGTGCCGCGGTACAACGTCTGCAGCGTTCGCCCGGTGTGCTGAATGCACAGGGTGCACAGCAGACACGCGCCGCGGCCGCTGAGATGCTGGCAGATCCGGCGTCTGAGGTGAGGGCGCTTTCTGCTTCCGCTACTCGTGTGTCGTGGCGCAACAGTTCGTACAGCATGGCGATGGTGCGCGATGCACGATCTGGCGCCATCATGGGGTTTGTGCGTCGCTCAGGCGATGCGGTGGTGACCAACGGTCGCCCTGTTGAGGTGGTGTTCTCCGACGGCGTGCGTTCGCAAGTACAGCGCTGAGGCAGGAAACGGCTGCATCTCTGAGGCACAAACTAAAGCGGCGCCGCAACACGAGGGTGATTGCGGCGCCTTTGCTGAGTGGTGCAGTGCTATTCGAGCGGCTTGAGGTTGGCCAGAATCTCGTTTCGATGCGGCTCAAGGAATGGTGCGAGTACCACCTTCTCGCCCAGCGTTTCCGCATCTTCGTCAACAGCGAACCCTGGTCCGTCTGACGCGAGTTCGAACAGGATTCCATTGGGCTCGCGGAAATACAGACTGCGAAACCAGTAGCGATCGACCTTGCCGCTGTTCGGGATGCCAATGGTGTTCAGGCGATCGGCCCACGCATCGTAGTCTGCGTCGGGTACACGAAACGCCACGTGATGCACACCGCCTGCACCCTGTCGTCCCGGCGGCAGACCGGGCTGCACCGCCACGTGCAACTCGGCGCCTGCTCCGCCCGGTCCCATTTCATACACATGCACAGTGTGCGCGGCGTTGTCAGGATGCGCGTATGTACGCACGGCACGCATACCCATGGCCTTCTGCAGAACAGCGTCGGTGGGACGCAGGTCAGGCACGCTGATGGTGATGGGTCCGAGCCCGCGAATCTGGTGCTGCGCGGGTACCGGACTCTTGTCCCACGGGTGCGACTCCCCTTCGTTGGCATCGTCAACAAGTGTGAGCCGCTGACCTTCGGCGTCTTCAAAATCGAGCGACAGCCGACCGTCACGCTCAACGATCTGCTCGGGATTGATGCCGTTTTCGGTCAGGTGATCCTTCCACCACGAGAGCGATTCCGCACCGCCCACTCGCAGCGCAGTGCGCGAAATACTGTGCGTACCGCGTCGTTCACCGGGCACGGGAAAATCAAAGAAGGTAAGATCCGATCCCGGTGATCCGACCTTGTCGGCGTAAAAAAGGTGATACGCGCTGACGTCATCCTGATTGACGCTGCGCTTGACCAACCGCATGCCCATGGTGCCCGTGTAGAACTGAAAGTTCTCACGGATTTTCGCTGAGATTGCGGTGAGGTGATGAATGCCTGTGAGTTGCATAAAGACTTTCCTCAGGGAATGCGCCGGTCAGTACATCTGACCGGCGGCGCTGCACTTATCTTAGTACTGAGACAACTGCAGCGCAACCCCGTGCTTATGGCCAGGGAAGAATGAGCACCGGAAAGCGCGTGCGCGAAGACGGATCATCGTTGCCGTCCATGAAGCGCTGGATATCGCGCGCCGCGGCGGCGCGATGCGCACTTGAGGCGTCGGTTCCGGCAGGCTGCGCAACCAACTGACCATGCAGGCGGGCGAGATGCGCCGTCGCGACCGCGCGCACTTCGGGCATCGCACGCGCATTGCCGGCCAGATCGAGCAATGCATCAAGTGTGGCCCGCTGCGCCACACGCTGGTACGCCGCGCGTGCGGGCGCAGTGCCGGGCAGCCCCCACGTCTTGTCCAGCATGGTGCGAATGACTTCATCAAGCGTGAGTGCGTTGGCGTCGCGCGTTGCGAGCACAACCAGTCGTGCCGCGCGCTGCGCATCGAGCAGCCCATTCACAACTTCCGTGGCCAGTCCACCGGCCAGCGTGAGCGGATCGAAGGCGGTACCTGCACTGCCATCAATCCATGTCATCTCACCGCTCATGCCTGGCGGTGATGGTGGAATCATGGCACTGATGCGCGATGGCACTTCAAGTTCAGACGGGCTGATTGCCTCAAGAGCCATGTTGAGCGCACGACGCTGATCGGCAGCAGGTACCACAGTGGTTGGTGTCTGGCCGTCACCACGCAGTGCATAGCGGAAGTCCATACCGCCCACATTCTTGATCAGCCCTTCGAGTGAATAGCGGTGATGCAGATACACATGCGCAAAACGCATGTTGAGCAAATGCATGGGCTCGCCCGGCTTGATCGCGCGCTCGTCAAACTTTGACATGAGCACACGTCGCACACCTGCAGTGCGTGTGACCGCATCAAACATCGTAGCACCTTCAACCCACCGGGTGACTTCGGGAATCGATCCGTTGGGCCCGGCGTGTGCGTCACCAACAAAGCGCATGTTGCGCGTGAGCATTTCCTGCACAACCGCCGCGTTGCCCGCACGTTCCGCTTCAGCGTTGGGATACCAGCGATAGCCGTAGCGAATGGCCAATGAATCCCAGGCGCCGGGGCCATCGCGGTAGGCGTTGCGCAAATCGGGCGTGCCATCCGCAGCCAGCGTGATGAGTGGCACAGGGTAATCCATCACCGATGTGCGACCCTGCGCCGACGCAATGAAGTTGTGCGCGAGCCCGAGCGTGTGTCCGATTTCGTGCGCGGTGTGCTGCTTGCGACGCGCCATTGTAAATGTTTCTGCGTCAACGTTGGGGCCAGCCGGTCCCGAGGCCGGCACAGTGCCCGCCCAGATGTTGTAATCAATGAGTGAGCGCCATGCGTCCATGCGCACAATGCTGCGCACAATCTCACCCGTACGCGGATCGCTGTAGCTGGGACCGACCGACGGTCCGGGGCCGGTACGATGAATCCAGTACAGCATGTTGTAGCGCGCGTCCATGGGATCGGCATCGGCCGGCAGATCGCGAACGCTGAATGCATTCTTGAATCCGGCGGCTTCAAACACCTTGGCCCACCAGTTGCCACCTTCGCGGAACGCTTCGCGATACGGTGACGGAATGCCGGGATCGAGGTAATACACAATCGGATTCACCGGCTCTACCAGCTCGCCGCGCAGGTACGCCGCCGTGTCACTCGGTACCATGCGCCAGCGATTGATGTACGCGTCGCGATAGTTCTCATCAAAGCCTTGGCTCAGATCGGCAAAGCCCGTGCTGAAATAGCCGGCGCGTGGATCAAAGGCGCGCGGCTTGAAGCCTGTATCATCGGGCAGTACGACCAGTGAATGATGCTGCTCCATAGTGAGCGACGTGGCATCGGGCGCGACACGCCGCGCCGCAGCAGCCGGTGATTCGCTGGCAAAGGTGAGCACCGCGTGCACTTCGGCGTTTCGCGGAAAGCTCCTGGTGCGCTCCGTATCAAACCAGCTGCGCGACGCATCAACCCGGTAGGCGCCACCGCCCTGCCCGCGCAATCCGCCCGCTACACCGTAGACATCAGAGAGAAAGAACGATGTCGCGTCAACCGTTATCACACCGTTGGTCTCGCTCTCCACGGTGAACGATTCAATCACCGATGTGGGGAAAGCCTCGCGCGCGGCGCGTTGTCCGGCTTCATCGGCGGCAGTTGCCCGGATGCCGAGGTTGTCGCGGACCATGAGAATGCGCGCGCCGCGACGTTCGAGTCGAACGACAAAGTTTGCGCCCAGTTGGCCGCGGTCCAGTGAGCCTGTGCCCAGACCGGTAGCAAGCGTGTTCTGGTAGAGAAAATCGCGACCGAGCTGTGCTGCGGGAATCTCAAGAAAGAGCTTATTGCGCGCTTCGTCCACACGGACCCGAAGGAACGGATCGTCCTGGCGCGGGATTGAACCGTCTGCTGCGTGGGCGGTGAGGTGCGCCGGATCGGCATACAGCGGTGCCGCTGCAGCCGTCGGAGCTGTCACAGTTGCGGAGACAGCCATTGCTGCTGCCACCACAACCAACAGGGCGCGCACCGACCGGCCTGTTTGCGCAGTGCGCAGCCGGCGCTCAACTCGAACTTTTGTAATCGTCATTGCGGATCTCAGCGTGAAGTGGCAAACGTCTCGAAAGCAATCAGACATCTTCGTGCGATGGCTGGGCAGCGTGCGCATCCATCACCGCCTGTGCCGCTTCGGCGGGGTCGTCGGTGAGCATGATGAGGTCAAGGTCGCCCGGCGAGATCTTGCCCTCACCGGCCATGCGCGACTGCATCCAGCGAATGAGACCGGCCCAGTAGTGCCGGCCAAACAGAATCACGGGAAACTGATAAATCTTCCCGCATTGAATCAGCGTGAGCGCTTCGAAGAATTCGTCAAGCGTACCGAAGCCACCGGGAAAGATGATGAAGGCATTGGAGTACTTCACAAACATGGTCTTGCGTACAAAGAAATATCGAAAGTTCACCAGGGTGTCGACGTAGGGATTGGCGCCCTGCTCGAAGGGGAGCTCGATATTGCATCCAATGCTTTGCCCACCGGCGTCCTTGGCTCCATGGTTGGCAGCCTCCATGATGCCGGGTCCGGCACCGGTGATGATCGCAAAGCCCTGTTCCGCCAACAATCGCGCCACTTCCCGCGCCTGCTGATATTGTGGATCATCGGGGCTGGTGCGTGCACTGCCAAAGATGGATACACCTTTTGTCACATGGGCCAGCGCATCAAAACCCTCAATCACCTCACCGAGAATGCGCATGGCACGCCACGGATCGGTTTGCGTGAAGCGCTCGCTGCGACCGCTGCCGTGCAACATTGCTCCATTTTCCGACAGGCGCGGGATGTTGCGGATGGAGTCGTCCACCTCTCGGCGACGCCGTTCCACGCGGTTGCCTTTCGACGCGAACTCATCGCTCGCCGGTTCGCGTCCCGCGGCACGATGTCCTTCTTGAGTCCGTTTTTTGTAGCCCGCTACGGAATCGTGTTCGGCTTTGGATCGTACAGCAGGGGACGCCGGTTTGCCGGTCACGGTACGGGGCCCCTTGCTGCGACGCGGCTTGCTCTGCGCCTGAGCCGGTGCGGCAGCTTTGCCGGGTGTGACAGCGGACTTCTTGACCTTCGCGGTCTTCGCGGTCTTCGCAGTCTTCGCGGTCTTCGCAGATTTCGCGGGGGAACGGGATGTTGCGGACTTCGGCGGCGATTTTCGAGTGGGACGGGCCATAACACAGGGGTAAAAGGAACAGCGCGTCGCGTGAACAGACGCATCAGTGCAAGCTACGGCCTTGCGACTTGGACACGCCACCGGACGGCCAAATGAACGCCGCACACGACACATTGCTGCTTATCGTAGCCGACGGCGTGCGTCCCGATGTGCTTAAAGCGGCGCTGCAGGCTGGAGAGCTTCCGCATCTCGCTGCCCGCGCTGCGCGTGGCGCGTTTACCGAAGTGTCCAGTTGTTTTCCCTCAGTCACCGGCCCCGCTTACGCCCCGTTTCTCATGGGCAAGTTTCCGGCGAGCGTGGGGCTGCCCGGTTTGCGCTGGTACGACCGTAGTCGATCGCGTGCATCGTGGCCGTCGTACGCACGCAGCTACGTGGGACCGGAAATCCGGTTGCTCGACGACGATCTGGACCATGTGCCGCAGACGATACTTGAACTGGCCACCTCAAGCATCGCCGGCTCTACGCTACTTGGACGCGGCGCACGTGGCGCACGGCATCCGGGGCGCGGTTGGATCTGGGCAGCACGCGCGTTCCTGCCACACTTTCAGGGCAATCTCGACGGCTGGCGCCGCATTGAACAGCTCGTGGTGGACCGGGTGCTGCGCCATTTACAGCGCGATCGACCACAGTTTGCGGTGATGTCCTTCCTGACCCCTGACAAGTATGCGCACGCGTTTGGTGCGCAGTCATCATCTGTCCGGCGCTCGCTGCGCGATGTGGATGATTTCGTAGCTGAAGCGGAGCAGATCGCGAAACGTGATGGGTGGGAAAATAAGTTGCACGTGTGGCTGGTAGCAGATCACGGCCATGCAGATGTGAGCAATCATGATGAACTTGCCGACGCCATGCGTGACGCTGGACATCGTGTGCTCGCGCATCCCAGAATCTGGGTGCGCAACCCTGATGTCGCGCTCATGGTTGGCGGCAACGCCATGGCCCACGTGTACCTCGAACCGAAGCACCGTACGCGGCCGTGGTGGCCCACACTGAGTGACCGATGGGAGTCACTGCACGATTTGCTGCTTGCCCGACCGAGTGTAGATCTCGCTGCCGTCTCGCTCAACGATCATACGGTACGCGTCAGTCATCAAACCCGCGGCTGTGCCACCATCACACGCACGCGTAACGCATTGCACGACACATGGAGTTACGTGCGCGTGACCGGCGATCCGCTGGAGCTGGGCATTGATCTGCACAACGCCACGTCGGTGCAGGCGCACGCGGCATGTGCGGCGACCGACTACCCCGACAGTGTCGTGCAGCTGGCTGATGTCGCACCATCAGCGCGGGCGGGCGACATCATGCTCTCCGCAGCACCAGGGTGGGATCTGCGCGACAAGTATGAGCCGACACCGCATCGCTCAACACACGGCGCACTGCACCGCGATCAGATGATGGTACCGCTCATCATCGATGCACCGGCAACAGGCACACCGCTTCGCACGGCTGATGTGATGCCGAGCGGATTGGTACGACTTGGGTTGCAGGTACCGTTGGGATTGGACGGTTTGAGCTGGCTGTAACCGGTTCAGCTATTCCGTCCGGTTGCGACTGCGCTCGGTATCAAAGCCCTCGGGATACCGGCGTTTGAGCTTGGCAATATTCTGCTCGGCGATTTCCTTCATCTCAATATCGAGCACGGTTGCAAAGGCCGCGATGTACCAGAGACAGTCTCCGAGTTCCTTTACGATCGCATCACGATCGAGCGGCGTGGCGTGAAACAGATGTTTCTTGATCAGCTCAGCGGTCTCACCAGCTTCTCCAGTCAGACCGAGTGCGGCGTTGGCCAGCTGCTGTTCATGCGTGCGATCGCGGCCGAGCGTGCGTGCGGCGAGGGCTTGATAGTCGGTGAAGTTCATTTCTCAATTTAACTGCATTTACCGCGGAGGGCGCGGAGAACGGCGGCTTGTACCACGGAGGCGCGGAGGCGCGGAGAACGGCTTCTACCGCGGAGGCGCGGAGGCGCAGAGAACCGCTTCTACCGCGGAGGCACGGAGGCACGGAGAACAACGTGGTGGTTTTCGAGGTTCGATCTGGCCGCTCAAGATATGAAAGGTGGAACTGCAACGGACCCACCAAAAAATCTGTTGCAGTTCTCTGTGGCTCCGTGGCTCTGTGGTAAATCTGTTCGAAGTTTACCCGTCGTGTGACCGCGATATCGGTTGCAGTAAACGGTGAACTGTCTACCGTAAACTGCAACCGAAAACGCAGTCAAACGGCTGTTGAACTAAAAAACAACGGCCACTCCTGTCGGAGTGGCCGTTGCGGTTGTCGTCTACCCTGATCCCCTGTTACAACGGCGAACAGGGTACCTCGAGCCCACGTGCAGTGCATTCGCCGGCGGGCACGATCATGTTCTCAAACCGTGTATCACCAGCGCGGTCTTGGGGCAGTTGCTGCGTACGACCGTAGCGTCGCGCATCAATCCACCGCGTGCCCTGTGCCCACATGAGTGAGTACAGGCGGTTGTACAACAGCTCGGTGACAAACGCAGCGTCGGCGCTGCCCGCACCAAGGGAGGTCGGTGCCAGTCCACCGGAGTTCACCCGTACGAGATTGATGTCATCAATCGCGCCGGCCTTCGCTCCCGTGTTCCACCGGATTTCCGCGCGCAGCAACAACAGTTCTTCGTTGTTGATCCACGGAATCGGCGCACCGAGGTTGGCCACCGCAGGATTGCTGGCGCTGTTGTACAGCGTGGGCTTATGCGTACCAACGAGGTCGTTCAGGTTGATTGACCGACCGGCGTCAGTGACTTTGCGCGTGAGGCGGTTATCCGGTTCACCATTGGCCTTGGTTTGCGCTCCGGACAGCAAACTCGGATGCACCCACAGGCGATTGTTGGTGAGCGGTTCCGACACCGGGTTCACCGGCTCGCCTGCGGCGGTGGAATAGCCGTAGTTCACACCGGTGGACAGCGAGTTCGGCAAACCCGACGCAGTGACAAACGACGCATTGATTGCGGTGCTTGCCTGCGCCCAGCACGCTGCGCAGTTCACAAACGTCGCGCGATGCACCAGGATCTTCGATGCCAGGGCGCGATTGAACTGCAGGAATGTGGCTGGAGTGGAGAATCCACTGAAGCCGGGTGGAACGGTGAACGGGAATGGTGTGGAACCCGCCGCCGCCAGATCAGCGGCTGCCTCTTCCATGAGTGCGCTCGCGGCTTCCATGGCCGCAGGGAAACTCACAAATGGCGCCGGCTCGTCGTTGATTGGACGATCAACGTCAATCGGAATACCGAGTTCACCGGTACGCACCGCGAGACGGTGCAGATGCCACGCTTTGAGTGTCTTGGCGAAACCGGCCGACGCACTCACCTCTGCCGCCGTCATGCCCGTGGCAACCGGCAACGCCGTCAGATAGGTGTTGATCGTGCGGATGGCGGCATAGGGTCCGGTCCAGATGCCGGAGTTACGTCCTGTCGGATCAGCCGGTCCACGAATCTGCTCACCCGTTTCGCGCGGATCGTTGCCGAGCAGGTTGTAGCCTTCGCGGCCGTACAGCGCGTAGAACTGAATCTCCGTGCCGATGTCATTGAATGACTGGGCGAAGATTCCGGTCGCCGCGCGTCCAAGAATGGTACGCGTTGGCGAACCGGTGAGTGTTTCTACCGTCGGTGCGTTGGTATTGGTGACATCAAAATCCCCACAGGCACCAAGGGACAAGACGCCAGCCGTGATGGCTGATCCGAGCAGCACCCGGATACGCGGACCCTTCAATCGGGTCATTTCTGTCGTCGGAGTCATCAGAAACCCAGGGTGATGTTAAAGAAGAAGCTGCGGCTCGGTGGATACGCACCGATATCGAGGTTGTTTCGGATTGCCGCAGCACCAAAGTTGGCGACTTCCGGATCCAGTCCCGAGTAGGGGGCCCACATCCACAGGTTACGTCCGGAGAGACTCACACGCATGGTCTCCACGCCGGCGCGGGTGACGCTGCTGATGAGACGCTGCGGCACATCAACACCGACGTTGATTTCGCGCAGCTTCACAAAGCTTGCATCTTCTATATACGGCGCAATCACACCGCGCAGGTAGCCCTGATAGCGCGCCACACCGGCGGGTGTGCCCCAGTCTTCGGAGGTACGCGCATCGTCCATGAGATAACGTGTCAGGTTGATCACGTTACCGCCCTGCTGCCAGTCAAGCACCACGTTTACCGACAGCCGCTTGTACGAAATGTCGTTCACAAAACCGACGCGGAAGTCGGGGTTCGTGTTGCCAAGCTGCGACAGCGCCGACGCACGGTTTCCGGCGGCATCAAAGTCAAAACCGACCAGCTGTGTAATGGGCTGTCCGACTTCGATACGTGTGCGGCCAAGATTGCCGAAACCTGACGCGGACGGGAAGAACGCAGGCAGACCGGCGAGATCAACCACCTCGTTGGTGTAGCGCGTAAACGTACCGCGCGCGACCCACTGCGTATTGCTGGTCTGCACCGGTGTGTAGCCAAGACCGATTTCCAGTCCCTGGTTATTCAGCTTGCCACCGTTAAACACCTGGCTGGTAAAGCCTGACGACGGCGAAGGAACGCGTGTCAGCAGCAGGTTGGTGGTGTTGCGTGAGAAATAGGTGAACTCCCACGACAGACGGCCGTTGAGTGCGCCACCATCAATACCACCTTCGATTTCCTTCAAGCGCTCGGGCTCCACGCCGTCGAAGCCGGCCGCCGTGCCCACGGTGACACCCTGCTGTCCGCCCAGCTGCGGCGTGCCCAGTGTCGTGAACTTCTGACCAAAGAGCGGCTGATTACCCGTCTCGCCGTAGGCGGCGCGCAGCTTGATTTCACTGCCTTCGCCGAGCACATCGAGAAAGCGATACGACGCGGCGACTTTGGGGAAGATGTAGTACTTGTCTACGTCTCCGTTCACGCTGCTGCGCTCGGCGCGCAGACCACCCTGCACCAGCAGCCGATCGTCCAACAGTCGCACTTCTTCCTGTGCATACAGCGCCACCGTGCGTTCCTGATTCAAAAACTCACCGGCGGTGATGTTGGTACCCTGGTTCACATTGCGCTGTCCGGGAAGCAGGTTCTGCGTGCGGATCTGGAAGGTTTGCAGTGACCGGTCTTCGTATTGCATACCAAATGAGGTGGAGGCGCTCCAGCCGCCGCCCGCAGTGTAGGTGTGCAACCCGTTCACGTTCCAGTTGAAGAAGCGGCTGCGTCCACCGCTTTCAATCGATTCGCCCGACAACGCCTGTGGCCGCTCAAAAAACAGGTCATTGGGCGTCCACACATCGTTGCTCTGGTTGAACACGTCAAGTCCGCCGCCTGCGACCAGCCGCAGCGTTTGTGACGACGTCTGCAGTGCGTTCCATCCGATCGTTGTGCCGCCGGTGAAGCGATTGGTCTCTTCGCTGTTGACGCCAAGCTCGGTGAGCTGGAGCGGATTGGACTGCACGCCAACCGTAGGCGCGATGAACGTGCCATCGTCATTGCGACGATCGAGATTTACAAAGCTCGGGATGTACGCGATGGCGTAGCCGTGGCAACCGTAGTTGTTGCAGTTGTTGTTCCAGCCACGATCGTTCTGGTTCCGGGCGTACACACTCGAAACGCGAACATCGAACTTATCACCCAGATTCTGGTCAACGTTCACACGCAGCGACTGACGGCTGGCGCCCGTGTTGATTTCGGTACCCTCTTCACGGCGATTGCTGGCCGAGATGAAGTAACGCGTATTGTCGGTGCCACCGCTCAGATCGGCGATGGTCTCGTACGACAGATCGCGCTGCCCGTAAACCTGATCCATCTGACTGAAGTACGGATTGGGATTGTTCGCAAAGAACGGCGCAGCAGCCTGTCCAAAGCGTGCGATCGCGGAATCCTGCGTCCAGCGACGCTCTTCGAGCAGACGCAGCGGCGAGTTCACACCGAAGCGCTGCGTCAGGTTGACCTTGGGCGCACCAGCCTGTCCGCGTGTGGTGGTAATGACTACGACACCGTTGGCGGCCTTTGATCCATAGATGGATGATGCGGCGGCGCCTTTGAGCACTTCAATAGACGCGATGTCGTTGGGGTTCAAGTCGGCAATGCGATTGACCGCGTCGGCTTCCAGCGTGGAGCTTGCGGCGGCGTTGGCCAGACCACGGCCGCTTGGAATGCTGGCGTTGGAGTAGATCACACCGTCTACGACATACAACGGATCAAAGCCGCCAAGGATGGTGGCATTGCCTCGAATCTGCATCTGAATACCACCACCGGGCGCGCCGGAGTTGGACTGCAGATTCACGCCGGTGATTTTGCCGGTGAGCGCATTCAGCACCGTGGGTGAGGACACGCGCGCCACATCTTCGCCGGAGACATAGGCGATAGCGGTTGGTGCACTGCGCCGTTCAATCGTTGTTGCCTGTCCGGTAACCACCACCTCGCTGAGGTTGAACACGTCAGCTTGCAAGGAGAAGTTCGCGGTGTTTGAACCGGCGGCTACCACGACTTCGGTGCGCGCGTAGCCCAACGCACGGGCCTGCAGGCGCACCTCGCCGCTTGGCGCATTGATGGCATACCGTCCTTCTTCATCGGTACGCACCTGCGATGTCGCCGGTGCACCCACCACGTTGATCACCGCGAAGGCGATCGGCGTGTCAGTGCCACTCTTGAGCACTCGACCGGTGATGCGTCGATCCTGCGCGAGCAGCACCGCCGGCACCATCAGCAGTGCCGTAAGGATGCTGAGTCGAGACCGCCATTGCACGCGAAAGCGCACGATATCTCCTTGGCCAAAAGGTGAATCAGAGAACAGCCCATACGGCCGCGGTCGCTGTCTGTAATCGTCGCATATGCCCACATGAACCGTGTGCGCGCACTTGAAACGTGACCGTTACCCCGCCGTCGCGGCCATATTCGCGCCACCTGAAGAAATGTGCAAGAGCCCGACATGCCCGTTGTGTGACGATGTCAAAGTTTTGTGGGACGAGATGCAGAAGCTGTTGCATCGGGCAAGGCTCGTGAGGGCTTTCGCTGGCGACGATACACACGCCGCTGCTATGCTTGAGTCATGCCGTGGATACGACTGATTACCACATTGACACTCAGGGCGG
Organism: Gemmatimonas sp.; assembly: GCA_011390805.1. GTDB lineage: Bacteria > Gemmatimonadota > Gemmatimonadetes > Gemmatimonadales > Gemmatimonadaceae > JAABRT01. The sequence continues at coordinate 88,851 of JAABRT010000003.1, forward strand.
TCATCAACCCTGCACTGGCCGCAGACTTGTTGCGCGTCGCGTGGCGCTTTCGCGTACGCGGATGGTGGCATCGCTTTCCATTCATACCGCTTCCGTCGCTGCGATACGTGCGCTGGCGTATGTACACGGCCTATGGTAATGAGAACGCAATCCCACCAGTTGACGACGTGATTGCGTACGCGCGTTGGACTGGGCGCCAACCCTGAACGTGCGCCGCAGTGGTGAGCCGACGTGAACAATGCACACGGCTTTCGCACCCGGCTTGAGGGACAGGCGTACGGGTTGGGGTTTGATCTGGTTGGTGTAACCGCCCTCGGTGAACCGGCCTCCGTTGCACACTTCGATGCCTGGCTCGAAGCGGGTTATCACGGCACCATGGACTACATGGCGCGTGGGGCACACTTGCGCCGCAACGCACGTCTACCGCACCCGGGTGCGACACACGCGGTTGTCGTGGGTATGCATTACGGGGGGGGGACACCAGCTGGTCCCGTCGCCCGGTACGCGCGCGGTGATGACTATCACGAGCTTATGCGTGCCCGATTGCGTGAGCTGCACAGTTGGTTGCAAACCGAGCTCGGATTTGAGGTAGACGCGCGCCCGTACGTAGACAGCGGGCCGTTGCTTGAACGCGATCTCGGTCAGCGCGCCGGCATCGGCTGGATCGGCAAGAACACCTGCCTCATCAATCCGCGTCAGGGCTCATGGTTTTTTATTGGTGCCCTGGTCGTTGATGTAGCGCTTCCGGTTGATGCACCGTTTGCCAGCGATCATTGCGGCACCTGTACACGTTGCCTCGATGCTTGTCCGACCGACGCATTTGTAAGTGCGCGGGTACTCGATGCCACGAAGTGCATCAGCTATCTCACGATTGAGCTGCGGGGGGACATCCCCGATGTGCTCAAGCCGTATGTGCGTGAGAGCCTGTACGGGTGCGACATCTGCCAGGAGGTGTGTCCGTGGAACGTGTCGTTTGCGGCCGAGGTGCGTGAGCCGGCGTTTGCACCGCGTGACGTGATTGCGGACAAGGATCTGCGCGCGCTGGCGCAGGATATTCTGGCGATGGATGACGACGAGTTTCGTGCTGCGTTCAAGGGTAGTGCGATGAAGCGGGCGAAGCTGGCGGGGTTGCAGCGGAATGCCCGTGTGGTGCTGGACAACGTGCGGTGACGGTCGACAGCGTACAGGTCATCGAACTGAGGTGTCACGTCACACTTCGGTAACGGCGTGCGCTCGTGACAAAACCGACGCCAACTTTGACGATGTGCGCGTGCTTGGGTGATCGTCGATGTTGTCCGACGACAAATCTGCGCCTACGTTAATGCTTGCTGGACTACCAGCATGTCGCTTGGAGCGGGCACCCACGTGCCGCTCTCAGGCTGCCGCCGCTGCGCTCGCCGCCGCTTGCTTGCCGCCGAAAGACGTCAACACGAACTGGAGCGGTTTACAGCATGCATGAACACCACGGCACCTCGGCACACGGCGCGACGCTCAGTCCGCCCTGAATCAGGCCCCTGGGGAGACACCCTTCCCAGAGCGACCATCGGCAGAGCCTAGCCCCCTCCGCACGCCGTGCAGGTTCTGGTTTCCGGCATTACCAAGAGCCGTCCGTACGGAATGTTGTGGCCGCAGGTGAGGCAGACGCCGTAGGAACCGCCGTCCACTCGACGTAGCGCATCGAGGATTCGGAGTTCGAGTGCGAGTTCCCGTTCATGCAACGTCTTTGCCATCTGTTGGTTGGCCATGGCGTCCATTCGGGAGAGCCGCCCAACACTGGCCTGGTCGAGCGCCACAGGCTCGGAGGCGGTTGCAGTCGAGGTCATGCTTCGCTGCAGCCGACGGAGCTCGGCCTCAAGATCGCTGCGCAGTTCGGCGATCTGCTCAGGGGTCAGGTGAGTGCTCATATCGAAAGATATCGCTACCGGATAGACCCCGTTCCCATTGTCTTGATTTTCATTCGCCAGAAGCATCTTGCGCGCGCGCGGTTGCTGACACTTATAGACGTTTTCCTTAGCATTTTCTCATGTCCTTGTCGTCCATAAAAGCTGATTGGTTCTCGAACATCCGAAACGAGTTGCTCGCCGGCCTCGTTGTCGCGCTGGCACTCATTCCGGAGGCAATTGCCTTCTCGATTATCGCCGGCGTAGATCCCAAAGTCGGCCTCTACGCCTCCTTCATCATCGCAACCGTTATCGCGTTCACGGGCGGCCGCCCCGGCATGATCACCGCCGCCACGGGCGCCATGGCGCTGCTGATGGTGACGCTCGTGCGTAATCACGGGCTGGAATACCTGCTGGCCGCGACCGTGCTCACCGGCATTCTACAGATCATCGCGGGCGTCGTGCGTCTTGGGGCGCTCATGCGTTTCGTCTCGCGCTCGGTGATCACCGGCTTCGTCAACGCGTTGGCCATTCTGATCTTCCTCGCGCAGATTCCGGAGATCGCGATGGCATCGACAACCGGCTACGCGATGATTCTTGGCGGCCTCGGCATCATCTATCTGCTTCCCTACGTCACGAAGGCCGTGCCGTCTCCACTGGTGGCCATCGTCGTCCTGACGGGCCTCGCTGTGGGATTGGGTCTCGACGTGCGAACGGTAGGCGATATGGGCCTCTTGCCCGATTCACTCCCGGTGCTGGCGCTGCCTCAGGTACCACTCAATCTCGAGACGCTGCAGATCATCTTTCCGGTCGCCCTCACGCTGACGGCGGTGGGCCTGTTGGAGTCCATGATGACCGCCACGATTGTGGATGACCTGACCGATACGTCGAGCAACAAGAATCGAGAGTGCGTGGGCCAAGGGCTCGCGAACGTCGCCGCTGGCTTTGTGGGTGGCATGGCGGGGTGTGCGATGATCGGACAATCCGTCATCAACGTGAAATCGGGCGGACGCGGACGATTGTCCACCCTTGCCTCCGGCGTGCTTTTGCTCGCCATGATTCTTTTCCTCGGCGATTGGGTGGCCCGTATCCCCATGGCCGCACTGGTCGCCGTGATGATCATGGTATCCATCGGCACCTTTAGTTGGGCGTCTATCACCGGACTGCGTGAGCACCCATGGAACTCGAGTGTGGTGATGCTGGCCACCGTGTTCGTCGTGGTGGCCACCCACGATCTCGCGAAAGGCGTGCTGGTTGGCGTGTTGCTCAGCGGCTTCTTCTTCGCGAACAAGGTGGGTCGCCTGCTGGCCGTGTACTCAACTACGGTCGACGAAGGGCGGGTACGCGAATACCGCGTGCTCGGTCAGATATTCTTCGCCTCGGCCGACCGGTTTATTGCCTCGTTCGATTACAAGGAGGTCATCGCGCAGGTACGGATCGATGTCTCAAACGCTCACTTCTGGGACATCACGGGGGTGAGCGCGCTCGACCGCGTGGTGATCAAGTTCCGGCGCGAGGGCACCGACGTGGAGGTGATCGGCCTTAACGACGCCAGCGCTACGATGGTAGACAAGTTCGCTTTGCACGACAAGAGCGATGGCGTCGAACTACTGGGGGCGCACTGACCATGAGCACGATGATTCATCACGAACAACGCGTGCTGGCCTGCGTGGACAAGTCACATTTCGCCGAGTATGTCACAGACTACGCCGCGTGGTGCGCAGAGCGAATGTCGCTCCCGCTCGAGCTGCTGCATGTGCTGGAGCAGCATCCGGACTGGGGGCAACCGGCTGACCACAGCGGCGCCATCGGATTTGAGGCGCAAGATGCGCTGATGGAGACGCTGGTTGTCGGCGAGGGCGCAGCAAACCGGGATGCCCGTGAGCGAGGCCGTCTCTTCCTTACAGGGTTGAGCGCGCGCGCCTCGAAGGCTGGCGTCTCGAATACCAGCATTCGCCAGCGATACGGCGATCTCGCACCCACGCTCGCGGAGCAGGAACCAGGAGTCGAGCTCTTTGTCCTCGGTCGTCGTGGCGAATCGGCCGAAAGCACGGGGCGAGATCTGGGCCGTAACCTGGAAACGGTGGTCCGTGGGCTGCAGCGTCCCATTCTTGCCGTGTCAGAGCCATTTGTGACCCCGAAGCGTGTGATGATTGCGTTCGACGGAAGCGCGATCACACGGCGTGGCGTGGCGCTGGTCGCCTCGAGTCCCCTGTTCCGCGGCTTATCGTGCGACATTGTGATGGCTGGTGACCTGGGCCGGCGCGGCGCGGCCACTCTCGAGGCGGCCACTCGCGAGCTGCAGGAGGCCGGGCTTGAGACAGAGCCACTTACAGTTTCGGGCGATCCGGAGCGCGCGATTGTCTCGGCCATAAAATCTCGCGCCGCCGATCTGCTGATCATGGGCGCCTACAGCCACTCATGGTGGCGGAATTTGATCAAGGGCAGTCGCACCTCCGACTTGCTTCGTGCGGCGAAGGTCCCAACGCTTTTGCTTCGGTAGCACAGACGAGCGGACAACAAATGGCGGGGAGATGCATCGCGAAGGCGTCCTTAGTTCTGGTGCGCACGGCGCTCTCCCCCGCCCCCCCCTCACTCAAGGACCGTTGGCAGGTCCCCGCAACGAGCCGTTATCCCATTACTACGTACGAGCGCACACACGGATCGAGCTCGTCAAGGGAACAGGACTGCCCGAGGGCCAGCAAGTCAGGATCGCCGTTCCAGCGCCCGCTTGAGAGGCAGTCCTGTAGACCGACGGATGTCAACAGGCGGAAACCGACGCCACGAAGTGCCGCACAGCACTCGACAAACGCCGCGTATGAGTGAATGGCCGCAAGGATTCGGGCGTGCGTCGGAATCGTTTTGCCCATGCCTCGCAAAACCCCGCCCTCGGCACCTTCGACGTCGATCTTCATGACGGTGGGTGGCTCGCATGCTCCCGCCTGAATCAGCGACGCGCCCCGGGTGACGCTTACGACTTCATCGCCGCCGCCGAGCGCGAGCATTTTGGATGTGCCGTCTCCGCCGAACGTGGTCTGCCCTTCAAAATCGCTAAGTGCGAGCGGCGACACCTGTGCGTTACCGACTCCATTCCAGGCGAGGTGCCGATTGAGCAGCGCGCGGTTTTCAACCGAAGGCTCAAACGCAAAGACGCGACCGCTCGCTCCTGCGCGCTGCGCCGCGCACAACGTCATGTAGCCATGGTGCGCACCGACGTCCCAGACGCTGTCGCCTGGCTGCACAAGCGAGGCGAATACGCGCATTTGCTCGCTACTCCGGAGTCCGGTCGCGTAACCGCTCCCGGCACTGGCCACGCTCCACAGCCGGCCGCGATTTTCTCCCGAAAGTATAGGCACCGGCAATCGGCCTGCGAAGGGCAGCAACGCCCGGCTTACTACGCGAGGAAGTCTCATCAGAGTCTCTCCCGACTTCCCCCGCGGCTACACGACGCATCGGCTGAAGCCCGATATCAGTTTGGTCAGTTGGTGTATGCAGTTCGCGAGTTTCACGAAATACGCGGCCATTGCATATAATCAGTGTGCCGGTCGCTTGGGCAAGCTTGTGCTCGCATGCCCGGTCCGACGGAGTCGGCGCGATGAGAAGGCCCGCAAGAACAGTCGCTCGGCGAGCGACGTCTTGAATCCCAGTGAGTAGCGACCTGCCCACGATGGCGCCCCCCGTCTTCTCCTCGACCTTTATGGGGCCCACCTCTTTTAGCTGCTCAACGAAGACGAGGGAAAGAAGGTCGGCAGTCCGCACATCTTCGGCGAGCTAACTCTTTACCTGCCTGAGAGTTCGGGCACCGGTCGACAAAGGGATTTCAAAATGGTTATACCGACACATCTCCCAGGAGGTGTGTCCGTGGAACATCTCGTTTGCGGCCGAGGTGCGGGAGCCAGCGTTTGCGGCGCGTGAGGTGATTGCGGATAAAGACCTGTGCACGTTGGCGCATGATATTCTCGCGATGGACGATGACAGATTTCGCGCTGCATTTAAAGGCAGCGCCATGAAACGCGCGAAGCTGGCTGGCTTGCAGCGGAATGCGCGGGTGGTGCTGGACAACGCTCGCCGACAATAGAACCGGAGGTATACTGGCCGCTGCTGGACGCTGATCTGTCAGTTGCGTCCATCTATACCCCATCTGCGTTTCCCCTGGTGTCGCGTGCAACGGCGAAAATGCGCTGATCAGGATCGAGCCGCAGCTGTTTTCGCCACGTCGGATAAACCGATGGTGATCGTGGAGCAGTCCCACTCCACTCGGCCGAACGCTGTATGTAGGCGGACTTCGCTTTTTCGGTCGCGCGAACAATCGACGCGATACGGCTGCACGCGCGCGATCGCCAGCCATCCACCAGCGCGTTCAGTCCAGCGATGCCAGTTGGCGAAACCGACGTGTGACACCTTCGACAAGCCCGGGCACGCGGCGCGCGTCGGGCAGATTTCCCTCGAGAATCCCGGCGGCCCACGGTGCAGTGAGGAATGCGGCCGTCTCCCTGCAAATGAACTCGCGAACCTCCGGCGGCGAAGCCTGTACTTCCCCGACTATTTCGGCGCGACCCGCAACTACCGCGACCAAATCCTCAAGATCGTGACTGCTCATTGGATCCGCCGCTCCACGCGATGCAAACGCGACCCACTTCGTCGCCAGATACGCGCTCGGTGCTGCGATGCGCACGGCCAGCCCTGGCTCAAGTACGAACTCAGTGGCGCTCTCCACTGCGTACGCGTACCAACGGTTGCTGAAGCCGAGAATCTCCTCGTCAAGCGGCATCACGTCCAGAACCAGATCGTCGCGAGCTCGAACGCGGCAGATTGGAGCACCAGCGCGCTGATCTGGCGCGAATCCCAGCGCCATCAGTCGCATCTGGATGGTTGTGGTATGCCCGGCGCGTCGTCAACGGCACCACCACGTCGACATCATCGGTGGGTCGCATGCGGACCACAGATGCGTCGGTGACGAGGAGCTCTGCTACCTGACCGCCGACGAACACGAACTCTCCAAGCAGCGGTTGCAGTAGACGAGCCGTCCGAACCAGACGGTCTCGATTGGGGCTGACCGTAGCGCTGATCATTCCGCCGTTGCCAAGGACGTTGCCGACATAATGCGCTGTTGCAACAGTTGCTTGGCGCGAGTGCGCTCGCGTGCGCGTCCAAGGCGCACGGCATCCACGAGCGCGAGCAGTTCGTAGAGCGCGGGATTGTGTTGCGCTGTCATCGGCGCCGCAGCATACAACGGGAGTACACTCGCGCCGCGGACGCTCCCGGCAACACTGGGCCAAACCAGAGGATCCGACACGCCGAACTCTCCTGCGAGCTCGCCGGCCGAATGCGCCGTGGGGACACCGCGCGATTCGGCTCCGGCCTCAGCCGGAAAGGCATATGCAACGCCGGATCCGAGAAAGTCCAGCAATGCTGCTGAGTGCACCAGTTGCGCGTTGGCGAGGACCAACCGTGCGCCACGCAGCCGTCGCACGGCATTGTGCACCTCGCCCTGACTTAGTCCCGTCGCCGCGGAGAGCGCCGCATACGTCGCGGCAGGCGTCAGAATGAGTTGCAGCGCGACCGCAATGTCTTGTGGCTTCAGTGGTGACATGAGTGCAGGGAGTTGACACGAAGGCTGTTCACACTTCATGAATCTTGAACATTCGCGTCCCCTTGTCAACCGCCACACAAACGCCAAGCTGCGAAGGACGGTAGTCCTCAGTCTCCGTCCGCGGCGGCTGCGGCCGAAGTCATTGCCTCTCCGAGGGGCAGCGACCCGGTCGCCAGCGCAATCTTGATACCACGGTACTGACACATCATACCGAAGGTGTGCACGTGAAACATCTCATTCGCAAGTGAGGTGCGCGAGCCGGCGTTTGCACCGCGTGACGTGATTTCAGCAACGCGCCGTCATTGCCTGCAACTAACGATCCCGGAAGAAAGGGAGGCAGAGAACGTCACTCGAGGCGGTATCGCACCACATGCGTCTGTCCCGGAGCAACCACGTTCGTGCCCCAGAGACCACTGCCGCGGCGCACGTACATGCTCGAGTTGTTCGGAACGATCACCGTGCCCACGTACTGCCCGTCGGCCTCAAACACGTCAAACGTCGGGATGTCGCGCCACGAGAGTGGCGGCGGCGCATCGGCGCGTCTCGGTTGCGTGAGCGTGCGCTCGCTGGCTTCGGCGTAGCGGTGAATCCAGATACGTCCGTCCTCCGCCACCATGATGTCGCGATACGCGGGCTTCACTCTGGGGATGATCACTCCGTATGACGCGCTTCTCGGTCCATCCTTGTCATAGAACCGGGCCCGCGCGTCCCACTCGGCCCACTCATCCGGGTGCAATGTGACAGGCGTGAAGTCGCGCTCAATACGCCGTGGCTGTTCGGCGTCGCCATTGATGGTAAACGCATACTCCGCCGAATAGCCCCACACCATGCAGCCGGTCGGCGCGAGGTCGTACACGAGCTCGTTGTGAAAGGGAATAAGGTAGGCTTCGGGTGTCATGATCACGAAGCCGCGCTGCGGAGACACACGGGATGCCGGAATGTCGACCGTATCAAGCACATCACCGCGCGCCGAAAGTTTGAGATAGAAGCGATTGCTCGGGCGTGCGACGGAATCGACGGTCACCGGTGTACCCACCGGTGGCGGCGGTGTCTCCGTTTGTTTGCGCACACCGAACACGTAGAGGTTTCCATCGGTGTCGACGTGGAAGTCGTTGCCGGTCCAGTTGCCTCCCACGCGAGACGGTATGCTGCGAAGGAAGGTGCCGTTTGCATCGTACAGTGAGATGCGCTTGTTGAACACGTCGTAGATTGCCAGCTCACCCGTAGGCGTCACGAGCATGCCGGTGATGTGTTTGAACTCACCGGGACCGGTACCCACGCCTCCCACCGCCTTCACGAACGTCCCGTCCGCGTTGTACATGCGTACCTGTCGCCGACGATCAGCTTCGTCGGCAACGAAGATCGCTCCGTCGAGTCCAACGGCAATGGCTTCGACTGTACCGAAAGAGTAGTCGGGCGCAGCGCTGCCGATACGCAACTCCTCCACGATCTCAAGCGCGCGCGACGCATCGCTCGACTGCACCACCACAGCGTTTGCAGCGTCGTAGTCTGATGATCCGTTGAGATTGCGCGATGCTTGAGTGAGCGCAGACGGCGGGGTAAGCGGCACGGGGCGCACGGCGGCAGCGAGTGCAACAAGTGCAGCCACTATGCCGGCGCTTGCCAGCACGGTGCGAAGCCGCGGCGCAGCGCGACGACGTGATGAATCGAGAATAGCGCGCATTCTTCCCTCGAGCTGTGAAGGTGTGTGAAGCGACAGGGCAAGCGCAGCAGCGGGTGTGCGCGTGGAGGTGCGGGCGATTTCTAGCAGATGCGAGGCGTAGTGACGCGGCGGTATGCCTGCGGCGAGAACGCGGTCATCGCACGCCAGCTCGCGCTCCACGCCGAGTCGGCGTGCGGCCCACCACACGCCGGGATGCATCCAGTACACAGTCCGTGCCATCACCGCCACGACCTGAGTGAGGCAGTCCCAGCGCATCACATGCGCCAGTTCGTGCAGCATGACGGCGCGTCGTCGCTCTTCGCTCCACGCATTTGCGGCGTCGGGAATGAGGATGGTGGGTGTGATTATGCCCCACGTCATCGGACTCACCGGCAGGGCGCTGCGCAGCAGCCGCACACGTCGCTTGATACGTAGCGTGCGCCGTGATTCCTCGAGCAGCCACTGCCAGTCGGGGCTCGTGTCAGGGCGGGTGCTGCGCACAAGGCGCGTGATCACGATTCGCTCCCTCGCGAGTCGTGCAAGCAGGAAGAGCACGCCCGCGAGATAGATCAGCGCGAGTGCAGCAGTGACGGAATCGCTGGTGAACAAGCCCGGCTTTCGCGGCGGAGTGACGCGTGAGGATTCCGCGCGCGCCTGCTCTGCCGGCGACTCGAGTGACGAGGCCGGTGATAACGGTGGCGCCGGGGCGACGGAGAGTTCGATGGCTGCTGCCGTGGGCTGCCACACCGGCGCTTGTTTCACGGGAAGCGTCCACGTGGGGAGCGTGACCATGGCGATGGGCAGCAGCACAAGGCTCGTCAGGATCGCGGCCCACGCCATATGGCGCATGGCTGCGGAAAGTCGTCTGGCGAGCAGCATATGTGCGCATGCGGCGACACCGAGCACGATGGTGGTCTTGGCCACCAGAAGCAGTACGGCGTTGCTGATGCTGAGATCGGGGAGCGTCATGTGTCGGAGCTCTCGTCGCGAGGCTGCTCGAGCAGCCGCGACAGGCGGCGATACTCGGCGTCCGAGAGTTCGACGTCGGAGATGTCGAGCAGTGCGGCAAAGGTGGCGGCCGGTGACCCGTCAAAGAACGTACGCACCAGCTGACGGAGGGCCGACCGACTGGCGGACTGCACATCGGCCTTGGGGGCGTACACGAAACTGGGGCCGTCGTACTCACGCGTAACGTGTCCACGCTCCATCAGAATCTCGAGCAGTTTTCTCACGCTCGACGCGCTGGGCGGGGTGGGCAGCTCGCGCCGGATTTCCTCGACAGTGGCGCGCTTGCGCCGGTACAGGATCTCCATGATCTGACTCTCGCGCCGGGTGAGGGCGGCACTGCCGGGCTTGGGCATGAGCGGAGGAAAAGAGGTGGGCGCGAAATTTTTCGCTTATGGCGAAAATATTCGCGCTTCCCTCATCCGGCGTCAAGGGGTGTCCTTGTTTTGCGGCGGCGCGCGATTCTCGGGGCCACAACATGACAGAGACTTCCGAAGTCACGGGAAACGGCGCGCAAGGTCACGACCTTGCCGCCGCGCTTCCCTGCGCGCAGCACCTTTTGCATCATGAACATGAAGTGCACGCGACGTGGCGTCCTCTGGAGTGTGATGGCTACAAACACGACAATGGGAATGCATCATGAACCGTCTTGCATCCAAGGCCGCCATCGTGACCGGCGGCGCCGTAGGCATTGGTCGCGCGTGCGTGCTGCGAATGGCGCAGGAAGGCGCGAAGGTCGCGATTTTTGACGTGCTCGAAGCAGAAGGACACAGTCTCGCGCACGAGCTCTCAGCGCTGGGTCACGAGGTCGCGTTCCTGAACGTCAACGTGACTGACGAAGCGGCCATGAAAACGGCCATCGACGAAGTTGCGTCGCGGTTTGGCGGCTTGCACATCATGGTGAACAACGCCGGCATTTCGGGAACGCCAAGTCCCACCGATCAGGTGAGCGAAGCCGACTGGGATCATGTGCAGGCGGTGAATGTGAAGGGTGTGTTTTTTGGCACCAAGCACGCTATCCCGCATCTGCGCGCGGCCAAGGGTGGATCGATCATTAACCTGTCGTCCATTGCCGGTCTCATTGGCGTAGGCAATCTCGGTCCGTATCACGCGTCAAAGGGTGCGGTGCGGTTAATGAGCAAGAACGACGCGATCACGTACGCCGCTGAGGGAATACGCGTAAACTCCATTCATCCCGCGTACATCTGGACGCCAATGGTTGAAAATCATTTGCGTGCCACCGCACCTGATCTTGAGGCCGCCAAAAAAGCGGCGGGGGAAGTGCACCCGGTTGGTCACATGGGTGAGCCCGATGATATCGCGTGGGCTGTGGTGTATCTGGCGTCCGACGAAGCGAAGTTTGTTACGGGTACTGAGCTGGTGGTCGACGGTGGCTACACGGCGCGATGAATGCGCGTCGGTAATCCACACGCGCTGCACGCCAATGACTGCCTGGCCGCGCTCGAGGCCAGCGTCAATGGGCTGACGGGGGCCGAAGCCGCCAGACGACTTGCAGAACACGGCCCTAATCGCCTGCCGGAAGTTCGGGTACGTGGACCGCTGCGCCGCTTTCTTGCGCAGTTCAACAACGTGTTGATTTACGTGCTGCTCGGCGCGGCGGTTGTCACGGCAGCGCTGCAGCATTTCATCGACACCGGCGTGATTCTGGCCGTTGTGCTGGCCAACGCGATTATCGGCTTTGTGCAGGAGGGCAAAGCCGAGTCAGCAATGACCGCCATTCGCGACATGCTTGCCCCACGGGCCGCAGTGCGACGCGATGGACAACGCACCACCGTTGACGGTGCAGAGCTCGTGCCGGGCGACATTGTTTTGCTCGAAGCGGGTGACAAAGTGCCCGCCGACCTGCGCATTCTTGAAGCGCGTGGACTGGGTGCACAGGAAGCAATACTCACCGGCGAGTCTGTACCGGTTGAAAAATCGGAACAGCCGGTAGCGGCCGATGCGCCGCTGGGCGACCGGCGGTCCATGCTCTGGTCGGGCACACTCGTCACACAGGGCACCGCGCTTGGCGTCGTGGTGGAAACCGGTCAGGGCACCGAAATCGGACGCATCGGTGGTCTGCTCGCGGGCGTGCAACAGCTCACGACGCCGCTCGTGCAGAAGATGGACCACTTCGCGCGCTGGTTGACGTTTCTGATTCTGCTGGTGTCAGCGCTGTTGCTCGTGTACGGATATTTCGTAGATCACTATGAATTCGGTGACATGTTCATGGTGGTGGTTGGCATTGCCGTGGCGGCGATTCCGGAAGGGTTGCCAGCGGTCATGACGATCACACTGGCCATCGGAGTGCAAGCGATGGCCACTCGCAATGCCATCGTCCGCCGGTTGCCCGCGATCGAATCCATCGGTTCTGTGTCGGTTATCTGCAGCGACAAAACCGGAACACTGACGCGCAATCAAATGGTCGTCACCACTGCGCTCACGCCCAATGCAATGTACGCGGTACATGGTAACGGCTACGAACCCGGTGGGGATATCGATCGGGTGCGCGAGCAAGAGTTCGCGGTGCAGCATGAAGCCACAGCGACAGGTTCAGCGACGGGCGAGCGCATAACGCTGGGCAGTACGCCTTCAGCGAGCGACCTCACCGCGTTAGCTCGAGCGGCGGCACTCTGCAACGACGCTGCGTTGCATCACAGGGACGGCACATGGATGGTGGAGGGCGACCCCATGGAAGGCGCGTTGCTCGCCTTCTCCGGCAAGGTGGGACGCACGCACGCCGCACAGCGCCTCGACGCGATTCCGTTTGACAGTCGTCATCGATTCATGGCGGTGCTGTCATCGGGTGAACAGGGCCGGGTGACATACGTAAAGGGTGCGCCGGAGCGCGTACTGCGCATGTGCCGGGATATCGACCTGAAACACTGGCATGCTCAGGCCGAAGCGATGGCGCGAAAAGGATTGCGCGTGCTGGCGCTCGCTGAACGACAGGAGGCGGGCGAGAAGATCGACGCGTCGACACTTGACGGCACGCTCACGTTGCTCGGCCTCTTGGGTTTAATAGACCCGCCCCGCCCTGAAGCCATCGCTGCAGTCGCTGCGTGTCGTGGCGCCGGCATCCGTGTGAAGATGATCACCGGTGATCACGCGGGCACGGCCGCTGCGATTGCAAAACAAATTGGTCTGGAAAACTCCACGCGTGTACTCACCGGCGCTGATCTCGATCGTATCGACGACGCCACGCTTGCCATGGAAGTGTCGAACGTTGACGTCTTTGCCCGCACCAGCCCCGAGCACAAGTTGCGTCTGGTAACCGCACTGCAAGCCAACGGACTGTCTGTTGCCATGACGGGCGACGGCGTGAACGATGCGCCGGCACTCAAGCGGGCCGACGCAGGAATTGCCATGGGGCTCAAAGGCTCCGAGGCGGCCAAGGAAGCAGCTGATCTTGTGCTGGCCGATGACAACTTTGCGACCATCGCGTCGGCAGTACGCGAAGGACGCACCGTGTACGACAATCTCACGAAAGTGATCAGCTGGACACTGCCCACCAACGCCGGCGAATCGCTCACGATCATTGTAGCGCTGCTCGCCGGACTCTCGTTGCCCGTAACGGCCGTACAGATCCTGTGGATCAACCTGATCACTGCCAGCACACTCGGCCTGGCGCTGGCGTTTGAACCAACGGAGGCCGGTACTATGGCGCGTCCTCCGCGACACCGCGACGCACCGATTCTTTCGGGTGCGCTGGTGTGGCACGTACTGTTTGTTGGACTGCTCTTTCTGGCTGCGGTCTTCGGAATCTTCACCTACGCCATGGACCGCGGATATTCACTGGCGCTGGCGCAAACGATGGCCATGAACACGCTGGTGGTACTCGAAATTTTTCATCTGTTCTATATCCGCAACATTTACAGCACCTCACTGGGCTGGGACACGGTGCGGGGCACAAAAGTGGTGTGGATTGTTGTGGTTGTCGTTACTGTGGCGCAGTTCGCCGTCACCTATGTGCCTACACTGCAGTCCATACTCGGCACACAGTCCGTCGCGTTGTTCGACGGGCTGCTCATTGTTGTTGTTGGCGTGATCTTCTTCGCCCTGGTGGAAATTGAAAAACAGATACGACTGGGACTCAGCGGTGATGGCACTCCTGAAAAGCACGCAGCTTCGAATAACCCGCCGCCATATCAGCTTCGCTGAGTACGAATTACCTGGAGAAACCGATCAACTTCAGCACGCAGCACTTCGGCCATGCGGGACAGATCGTCGGCCGCGCCGAGCATTTGTCCCGCTGCATCACTGGTTTCGCGAACGGCTTCGGAGACGGTAGTGATGCCACTTGTCACATCCCGCGTACCGAACGCGGCGTCGTGAATGTTGCGATTGATTTCCGTTGTTGCGTCACGCTGTTCTGACACGGCTACACACACCGACCGCGACAGATCGTTGACATGACGCACGGTTCCGCTGATATCGTCAATCGACGTAACAACAAGTCCTGTCGCACCCTGAATGGCCATGACCTGCTGCTCAATCTCGCTGGTAGCGCGCCCAGCCTGGGTGGCCAGATTTTTTACCTCAGCTGCTACCACACCAAAGCCGCGTCCTACTTCCCCCACGCGAGCAGCCTCAATCGCCGCGTTGAGTGCGAGCAACTTGGTTTGCGTTGAGATGTCGTTGATCAGCTTCACAACACGCGAAATCTGATCGGTGGCTACCGTGAGACTTGCGGCCGACTTGCTCGTACGCTGGGCTGCGGATACAGCGTCGTCGGATATCGCACGTGTCTCCAACGCCTGGCGTTCGATTTCGCTCACCGTGGATGATATTTCCTCGGCCGCAGCGGCCACGGAATCCATGCTGTGGCTGGCCGTGGACGCGGCCTTGGCCACTGTCACGCTCTGTTCAGAGGTACGATCGGCAGTGGCTGAAAGCCCCTCGGCAGTCGCCCGGGCCTCGGTCGCTGCGGCGGCTACGTTTTCAACCACCACTTTGATTGCAGCCTCGAAGTCATCGGCCAGGCGCAGTCGGCTGCGTGCCGCTTCGTCGAGCTGCACAGCGCCGGAATGCATCTGTTCCGATGCATTGTTGATAAGTGTTGCGGCCGTTCGATACGTGCCGAGCAGTCCGCGCAACAGGACACGCCGATAAAACTTCCCCTCTGAGGCGTGCTGCAAGGCGGCACTCGACTCACGCACGAATGCATCCGACAGATCGAGCAGATGGTTGACGGCCTGCACCAGCTCAGCCAATGGCCCGTCGTGCGGCACGCCGAGCACGCGTGGCTCAAGATTGCCGGCGGCAGCCTCCCGTGCCACGTTGCAGACGTTGGCCACACCTGTCCGGTACAGTGCGAGTTCGCTGCGCAGCGCATCACGCTCGGCGGTAAGCGTATTGCGTTCGGCGGTGAGCGCTTCACGCTCCGCGAGCCACGAATCTGACAACGTGATGGTGCCGGTGATTTTGGGATTGCGCGTCGCGGTGGTCATTTGAGCGTCCAGACCCATTCGTCGTAGGATTTTCCTGCGTCGCTCAACGTCGTAGCGAGCAGCTCTGAGGAAGTGCGCAGTCCGAACGCGCGATCAGTGTGGGCCCGTTCAACTGCAAGCAGTGCGTTGTAAATCGGCAGCACCTGATTGATCGCACTGCGGTCGGGAACGCGACGATTGGAGTGAAAGCCAATTGTAGTGCCGTCAGGTCCGCGCGTGGGCGTCATGTGCGCCAGCACCCAGTAGTTGTCGCCGTTGCACGCCATGTTGTTCACATACGCAAAGATTTCGTGGCCGGCGAGCAACCGGTCCCACGCCAACTTGAAAACCGCGCGTGGCATATCCGGGTGACGGATGAGGCTATGTGGCGCGCCGAGCACGTCGGCTTCGGCGTAACCGGAGACGCGCAGAAAAACGTGATTGGCGTACAGGATTTTTCCGGTCACATCGGTTTTGCTCACGATGATTTCATCGTCGGCAAAAAACCGTTCATGACCCGTGGGTGCGACGCGTGGCCGGGCAATGGACATTGGAGTCTCAGCGGGTGTGAGAAGTGCGAATGTCCACAGATCTCGTCATCAGGATCCGCGCACTTCATCAGGGAAACCCCGACTTTGGGGCCGGTCGCCTCGCAAACACCCGTCGGTGCCCCAAGGACATTCCTGATCAGCCGTGCAAAGCCTGTGGGCGCGCCGTTCGGCAAGGCCGTTATCTGGCGCTGGAGCGGTGCGCCGTCACAGATTGGGGAGTGCTTTTCCCTCTTCCCGCCTGAATGACCGATCGCTTCCGCGCTCGCCTCGAAGCCGCGCTCTCCGACATCTACACGTTTGAATCCGAGCTGGGTGGCGGCGGCATGTCGCGCACCTATCTCGCGCATGAGCAGTCGCTCGACCGTCGCGTGGTGGTAAAGGTGTTGTCGCCGGAGTTGCTGGAAGGGTTGAGCATCGAGCGATTCAAGCGTGAAGTGCTGATGGCGGCCAAGCTGCAGCATCCGCACGTGGTGCCCGTACTGGCGTCGGGCGATGCCGACGGACTGCCGTGGTTCTCCATGCCTTACGTGGAAGGCGAGTCACTGCGGCAGCGCATGTTGCGCGGACAGCTGTCGCTTGATCAGGCGATGGGCATTTTGCGCGATGTGGCGCGTGCGCTGGCCTACGCGCATGGGCACGGCATTGTGCATCGGGACATCAAGCCCGACAACGTGCTGCTTTCGGGTGAGAGCGCGACGGTCACCGATTTCGGTATCGCCAAAGCCATCTCGGCGTCGCGGGCAGACGCCAACAGCACGGCGCTCACGCAGGCGGGCATGGCCATTGGCACTCCTGCCTACATGGCGCCCGAACAGGCGGCGGCCGATCCTGATCTTGATCATCGCGCCGATCTGTACGCGTTTGGTGCGATGGCGTTTGAACTGCTCACGGGCGAGCAGCTGTTCAGCAATAGAACGCCCGCGCGCGTACTGGCCGCCCATCTGGGTGAACAGCCGCGGGACATCCGTGAACTGAAGCCGGATTTGCCGGCCGAACTGGCCTCGCTGGTGAATCAGTGCCTGGCCAAGGAGCCCGAAGCACGCCCGCACGATGCGGTAGCGATTGTGCGTCAGCTTGATGCGGTGTTCAGCAGCGGCGCCGCCAGCGGAACAGCGTCTTCCGGCGTAACGCGCATCAGGCTCGGCCGCGCGCTCGCCGTGTGGGCTGGCAGTTCGGCTGTGCTGCTGGGTGCAGTCTGGGCGGCCACCGAGTTTGTGGGGCTGCCCACGTGGGCGTTCTCCGGTGCGGTGGGCCTTACACTTGCCGGGCTTCCAGCAGTGCTGGGCACGTGGTGGGTGCAGCGTACAGCGCGGCGTGTGGCCCGCTCTGCACCGACGCTCACGCCGGGTGGCACCATGCGGCCGGTGGGCACGATGGCAACCATGGCACTCAAGGTGAGTCCGCATGTGTCGTGGACTCGCACCTGGCGTGCCGGCGCAGCGGCAGCTGGCATGCTGGCCTTGTTGGTGACCGCGTTTGTCACCACGCGCGCACTCGGCGTCGGACCGGCTGCATCGTTGATGGGGAAAGGTTCGTTTGGCGAACGCGAGACGGTGGTGGTGGCTGACTTCCGTCCGCCGGCTGATGACTCGCTTATCGGAAGTACGGTGGCGGAGGCACTTCGTACGGACCTCGCGCAGTCACCCAATCTCGCGGTGCTCACGCGCGCTACCGTGCGCGACATTCTCGATCGCATGCAGCGTCCGCGCGAAAGTGTGGTGTACTTTCCGCTCGCCCGCGAAATCGCGACGCGTGAAGGCGCACGCGCTGTTGTTGACGGCGAAATCGTGCGGCTTGGCACAAGCTATGTGATCTCAGCGCGACAGGTCTCATCACTCGACGGCAGTGAACTGGCAACGTTCCGGGAAACCGCGTCGGATGAAGCGGCGCTCGTTCCGTCAGTTGGCGCGCTGTCGCGCAGTATCCGCGAAAGGGTTGGTGAGTCGCTCAAAGGCATTCGCCGCACCGCGCCACTCGAACGCGTGACCACCTCATCGCTGCCGGCGTTGCGCAAGTATGTGGAGGCAACGCGTCTGCAAGGCGCAACAGGTGAAACCGACCGCGCGCTGCAGCTGCTGGAAGAGGCGGTGGCGCTCGACAGCACCTTTGCCATGGCGTGGCGACGCATTGCGGTCATCATCAACAACGCAGGCGGTGGCGAGCGTGCCCGGACCGCGATCGAGACCGCGATGCGCTTCCGTGATCGACTGAGTGACGAAGAGCGTGCGTTCACCGAGGGGTACTATTACACGCGCGGTGCAGAGCCTGATTATGAAAAAGCAGCGGCGGCGTATGAGGAGGTGTTGCGTCGTGATTCCATGAACTCCACGGCGCTCAACAATCTGTCGGTGATCTACACTGATCTGCGCCGGTACGACGAAGCGGCAAAGCTTTTGTATCGATCACTGTCCAGCGGGACAGCCACGGGTTCGAACTTCACCAACAGTCTGCTGGTGGCGACAGCTTTGCGTGACAGCACAGCGGCGGACAGCGTTGCCACATTGTTTGCTCAGGCACTGCCTGATAACAGCAGTTTGTGGGAAGCGCGTTCCGTACAGGCGTATATTCGCGGACTGATTGACAGCAGCGTGGTGGAAGCACGTGCTATCGCGCGTTCGCCGCAGCCTGGACGTCAGGCATTCGTCACGTATGGTATTCTCTCTGACTGGTCAGTGCGGCGCGGCCGGCCCGGCGAAGCGCTGCGACAACTGGCAGCAATGCGCAAAGCGATGGCAGGCGGTACCACCAGCGGTGCGACAACAATGCAGCTACGTGTTGACTCTGCGTTTGCTCAGGTGTTCCTGTACGGGAATCCATCCGAAGCTGCAGTGCTTGCGCGACGCGCCATGGAACCCAACCTGGTGGACAGTCTTGCACCGCAGGACAGAGCATGGGAAGCCGTGCTGGCTGCAGCGGCCTTCTCGGGCGATGCAGCGACCGCCCGTATTGCCCATGCGGGTTACGTTCGCGACCTGGCCGCAACCTCTCCCATGCGTGAATGGACTGACGCACGCGCCAACGCCTTTCTGGCGATCGCCAACGCGGAGCACGAAGAAGCGATCAGACAGCTTCGCCTGGCGATCGCCGAACGGGCGTCACCGGACAACGAAGAAGCGTTTTTGATGGCCATGTCGCACGAGCGAGCCGGTCGGCCGGATTCTGCAGTTGTCTGGCTCAAACGTACGCTCACGACACCATCAATCGGACGATTGGATGGCCTGTATCTGCCAGCCGCGAAGCGACGCATCGCCGAGTTGCTCGATGCGAATGGTGATGTGCGCGGTGCGATTGAGTACTACGAAGCGTTTCTCGCCGAGTGGACGCAACCGGAGCCTGAACAGGCGGAAATCGTGCGCGAAGTACAGAACCGTGTTGCTGCACTTCGCGCACGGTTGTCGCCGGGCTAACTGTTTCGCGTCGTCGGCTTCCTGCGCGAGCGGACTGCCGTTCCTTGCACACCCTGTGGCATGGCGTGTGGCTCTGCCATAAACCGTTTCCGGGGAGAGCTCGCTACCCGCCGGCCATTGCTCCTACAACGAGCAGTGGCTCATCTCCCGAGCGAACACGCTCCGGCAATGCATTATCGGGGGAGTCGTGCGACAAATCCCGCTCGCACGCATAGAACCGCACAAACGCGCGTCGCTTCTGCGTGACGTGATCCCGGATTGTGCCGCGCAGCATCGGATACTCTGCCTCGATCGCATCCAGCACATCGCGCAATGTCACAGCTTTGCCGGCGTCGCTGTTTGCATTCCCGACCAGGCGAGCATGCGCATGCACGTCAATCTCCGACCCCACGTGGGCCAGCGCGCGCAAATGCGTAGGCAAGACAACACGAATCGCTCGCGACATCAACGAGCCTCACACACGTGCAGGAGTGTTCGTCAGGGTTTGCACTTCCACCGACATCACGGGTGGCAAATCCCGAACGATCGCCGTCCAGTGATCTCCACTATCGCCCGACATATAGACCTGACCACCACTGGTCCCAAAGTACACGCCGCACGATGGCATCTGATCAACCGCCATCGCATCGCGCAATACATTCACATAACAATCAGACTGAGGCAAACCATCAGTCAACGCTTCCCACTCATGGCCCCCGGTACGGCTGCGATAGACGCGCAACTTGCCTTCCGGCGGGAAGTGATGTGAGTCGCTCGTGATCGGAACCACATACACCGTTTCCGGCTCGTGCGCGTGAACCGCAATCGGGAAGCCGAAGTCGGTGGGCAGGTTGCCACTTACTTCGTGCCATTGATCACCGGCGTTGTCGCTCCGCATCACGTCCCAGTGTTTTTGCATGAACAACCGCTCCGGATGCGACGGATGCATGGCAATGCGATGCACACAGTGCCCAACCTCTGAGTCCTGATCGGGAATTTCAGCGGAGCGCAGCCCCTTGTTGATCGGAATCCACGACTCACCACCGTCATCGGTGCGAAACGCGCCTGCGGCTGAGATCGCAATGTAGATCCGCTGATCATTGGCCGGATCGAGCACAATAGTATGCAGACACAGCCCTCCCGCTCCCGGCTGCCACTGCGAGCCGGTGCCATGCTTGCGTAAACCAGACAGCTCACGCCACGTCATGCCGCCGTCCGTTGACTTGAACAACGCGGCGTCCTCGACACCAGCGTACACCACATCACGCTCGGTCAACGATGGCTCCAGGTGCCACACGCGCTTGAATTCCCATGGATGCGGCGTGCCGTCGTACCACATATGGGTGCCCGTTTCACCATCGTACGTGAATTCGTTTCCGACGGGCGTCCACGTCGTGCCCCCGTCATCTGAACGCTGAATGATCTGACCAAACCAGCCGCTGGATTGCGATGCATAAATGCGATCGGGATCTACCGGTGAGGCTTTCATGTGATAGATCTCCCAGCCCGGAAAGTGCGGGCCCTCAACCGACCACTGCTCACGATCACCATCTGACGTCAGCACGAACGCGCCCTTGCGCGTTCCGACCAGCACTCGAACCCCCGTCATGGGCATGCTCCCGTGGCTATCGGATATGTTCAACCGCGTTCAACACGCATGCCGGATGCATGCTCATGTGCACGTGCAAAGCGTTCGGGTTGCGTTTAAGGCAAATGACAGCAACGCGACAGTCGTACAATGCGATGATATTGCGATTTCCGCGAGCCTCGCGCAGCCTTCGGTATGACATCGCCCTTTCAGCCTGATGAACTTCGTCGCTACCAGCGCCACCTGAGCCTGCCACAAGTCGGGCTCGCCGGCCAACAGCGCCTGCGCGAGGCGCGCGTGCTCATTGTCGGGGCCGGTGGATTGGGCTCGCCTACAGCACTCTACCTTGCCGCTGCCGGCGTGGGCACGATCGGGCTCGTAGACAATGATGTCGTGGACGAGAGCAACCTGCAGCGCCAGCTGCTGCACGGCACCAAAGACATCGGACGCTCCAAACTTCACTCGGCGCGCGATCGGCTGCACGATGTCAACCCGCACGTGCAGGTGATCACACACGCGGCGTGGCTCACCTCGCAGAATGCCCTTGGTATCATTGCCGACTATGACATTGTGCTCGATGGCACCGATAACTTTGCCACCCGTTATCTCATCAACGATGCCTGCGTGCTGCTGGGAAAACCCAATGTGCACGGCGCAATTTTTCAGTTCGATGGACAGGCGTCGGTGTTCGCAACCGCCGATGGTCCCTGCTACCGCTGCCTGTACCCGGAGCCTCCCCCTCCCGGCTCAGTGCCCGATTGTGCAACCGGGGGCGTATTCGGGGTACTGCCCGGACTTGTGGGTACGATTCAGGCCGTTGAAACGATCAAGCTGATTCTCAACACCGGCGATTCCCTCGCGGGTCGTCTGCTCATGATCGATACGCTCTCGATGCAGTTCCGGCAGGTGAGCGTGGAGCGCGACCCTGACTGTCCGGCCTGCGGAACGCACGAGATCACGGCACTGATTGACTACGATCAGTTTTGCGGAACGCCAGCTATTGGTGCCGCGTCACCAGGCGCAATCAACGTCCCCGAGGTCACATCGGAGGAGGTGCGTGCCATGATCGCGTCCAATCCGGCACTGTGCATTGTTGATGTGCGCGAACCGCACGAAACCGCCAGCGGCACGATTGCCGGCGCACTGCTCATTCCGCTTGCGACGCTCCCGGCGCATCTGGAATCGCTGGCGCTTGCGCAGCATATCATCACCGTGTGTCAAAGCGGCAAGCGCAGCGCCGTGGCCGCGCGTCAACTCACTGAAGCCGGAGCGCCGAGCGTACACTCACTCGCCGGCGGCATGAATGCCTGGGGCGCGGCAGTCGCCGGTTGAACGGCTTTACCGCAGAGCCGCAGAGGCACAGAGAAACCGCAACAGATTTTTTAGTGGGTCTGTTGCAGTTCCACCTCCAAAATCATTCCCGCATCGCACCAGCACGCGGCGCAGAGCACGCTGTTCTCTGCGTCGCTGCGGCTCCGCGGTAAATGCAGTTGCAGCTACGCCGCCCGTGCCGGCGGGTCGTCTGATTCATCGGGTACCATTGACGCGTTCCACGAGCCCTCAGCCTTCGCAATGAAGGTGGTCGCAACCAGGTCGCCTGTGACGTTAGTTGTTGTGCGCGCCATGTCGAGAATACGGTCCACACCCAGGATCAGCGCAATGCCCTCACCCGGCACACCGAACATCGCCAGAATACCGATCAGCAACGGCAGGGAGCCGCCGGGCACACCCGCCGCGCCAATCGCGGTTATCACGCACATCACCATGATGATCGCCTGATCACCCAGCGACAGCGACACACCAAACACCTGCGCCAGGAAAATCACGGTTACACCCTCAAAGAGCGATGTGCCATTCATGTTCATCGTAGCGCCGAGTGGCAGCACAAAGCCGGCAATCTGCGGCGGAATACCGAGTCGCTGTTCGGCCGTTGCAATGGAGGTGGGCAACGTGCCGCTGCTTGAGCTCGTGGAGAACGCCGTGATCATCGGCGCACGAACGCGCGCGAAAAACGTGAGCGGAGAGATGCCCACGAACAGCCGGAGAATCCAGCTGTAGTTCACCACGATATGCAACGTGAGGGCCAGCAACACTACGGTGACATACACCGCGAGCGGCTGCAACAGCGACAGCCCGAAGCGTGACGTCACGCCGAAAATCAGGCCGGCCACACCATACGGGGCAATCTTCATGGCCATATCCACGATCTTGAGCACAATCTCGTTCAGTGCCTCAAGAAACGTGATCATCATCTTGCCGCGCTCGGCGGTGATCATTGTGATGGCGGCGCCAAACACGATGCCAAAAAAGATGATGCCGAGCAAATCGAGATCAACGGCCGATTTGACCGGATTGCGCGTCACAACGTTCACCAGCGTCTGAATACCAAACGTTGATGTTTCGGCGGCCTGCATGCGCACCGCGGCATCGCCACCGTACGTCTCCATGAGCTGCGTGCGCACCTCCGGGGTTATGCGGGTACCGGGACGCAGCGTCTGCACGAGCAGCAGGCCAACCGTGACAGAGAGCGCTGTGCTGAAGAGAAAAAAGCCCAGCGTCTTCGCGCCAATGCGTCCCACGCGCTTGAGATCACCCAGCCCCGCCACGCCCAGCGAAATGGACGCAAACACCAACGGAATCACGATCATGAACAGCAGGTTCAGGAAGATCGCGCCAATCGGGCCGGCCAGATACTTGTTGACGTTCACCACCAGCGGGTGCGTGCCACCGAGCGTCAGGTTTGCCGCGATACCAACCAGTGCGCCGATCAGCAGGCCGCTCAGGATTTTGGTGTGCAAAGGAACAGACTTCGACGTTTTCGTCGGAGTGGCAGTCATGTATGCGTGGGAAGGCGGCAGTCGCCGCGGTGGGACGCACATGTGCGTGCGTTCAGCAGGAATGCGTGGCGGGAATATCACGGGACTGCCATGACGAGACAAGAGCGCGGGCCGCTCCGGCGCTGCCGTCTCACGCCGCAAGCGCGTCTCTCCC
Source organism: Gemmatimonas sp. (assembly GCA_011390805.1). Classification (GTDB taxonomy): domain Bacteria; phylum Gemmatimonadota; class Gemmatimonadetes; order Gemmatimonadales; family Gemmatimonadaceae; genus JAABRT01. The sequence continues at coordinate 112,937 of JAABRT010000003.1, forward strand.
GCACATCTCTCTTGTATCCGCTTGCCGATTTACGCCCCCTACGCGCACCTTTCGCGCGTGAATAATCCCTCCCAACACACCGCACCTGCGCTTGGCCAGGCCCTCATCCCGGTCATCGTGCTCGTCGCGCTGCTGGCCGTGTCCGTCTACCTGTATGGCGACGGCGCGTCGTCCGGGCCCAACCAGTTGGCGCTCCTGCTCTCGGCGATGGCCGCCGCGGCGCTTGGCTGGCGCAACGGGCACAGCTGGAAAGATCTGCAGGCCGGTATCGTGCACGGCATCTCGCTCGCCACTGGTGCCATTCTCATTCTGCTCATGGTGGGCTCGCTTATCGGCAGCTGGATTCTGTCGGGTACCGTGCCCACGATGATTCACATGGGACTCTCGGTGCTCAGTCCCACCTGGTTCTACGCCGCCGCGGTGGTGATTTGTGCAATCGTCGCCTTGGCCACCGGCAGCTCGTGGACCACTGCGGGCACGATTGGCGTGGCGTTAATCGGAATTGCGACCGTGCAAGGGCTGAATCTGGGAATGGCAGCTGGCGCGGTGATTTCCGGTGCGTATTTCGGTGACAAAATGTCGCCGCTTTCCGACACCACCAATCTGGCGCCGGCCATGGCCGGTACAGATCTGTTCACTCACATCCGTCACATGGTGTGGACCACCACGCCCAGCATTCTTATTGCGATTGCGCTCTACGCCGGTCTTGGCCTGTGGTTGGGCGGAGCCACCGACACCTCCGATGTACTGGTCATTCAGCAGCAGCTGGCCACCCAGTTCAACATCAGCTGGGTGAATCTGCTACCCGCTGTTGTTGTCATCGCGCTAGTGGTACGCAAGGTGCCCGCGTTTCCAGCATTGCTCATCGGTGCGCTTACCGGCTGTGTATTTGCCGTGGGCTTTCAGCGTGAAGCGGTGTTGCGCTTTGTTGGTGAGACCGATTTACCAACATCGCTTGCACTGCTCAAGGGCGCATGGACCTCATTGTTTGACGGTTACGCTCTGCAATCGGGGAATACGGCGCTCGACGAACTGCTCTCCCGCGGCGGCATGTCAAGCATGCTCAACACCGTCTGGCTCATTCTCATGGCGATGACATTTGGTGCCGTGATGGAGACTACAGGCATGTTGCAGCGCATTGCCGCGTCCATTCTGAGCTCCGTACGTGGCACGGGCAGTCTCATTGCCGCCACGCTCTGCACGGCAATCGGCATGAACATCATTGCATCGGACCAGTACATCGCGATTGTGCTGCCGGGTCGCATGTTCCGCGCTGAGTTCCGCCGTCGCGGCCTCAGCCCCAAAAATCTTTCGCGTGCGCTGGAGGATGGCGGCACGCTCACATCGGCGCTTGTGCCGTGGAATACATGCGGAGCGTTCATGGCCGGCACGCTGGGGGTGGCCACACTCACGTATGCGCCGTTTGCGTTTTTTAATCTCATTAATCCGGTGATATCGCTCATTTACGGCTTCACCGGTTTCACGATTCAGAAACTGTCGCCTGCGGAGCTTGACGAGGAGCAGCCGCTGACGGCGTGAGCCTATTGACGGCATTCCGGTGTGCAGCGAGTATCCGTCCAAAAGTCCCGCTGAAGCAATCTTCAGGTACTCTGGCCAGCCACAGGAATGAGCGCATGAGAACGCCCCCGGTGAAGAAAGGTGAACCGTGAGCGTGCACGCGCAGGAGCTGCTGCAGCAGCAGGCAGCACAATACCGGTTGCTGTTCGATGCGCATCCGGAACCCATGTGGGTGTACGACGAAGCCACGCTGGCGTTTCTTGCCGTCAATGATGCGGCGATCAAGCGCTATGGCTGGACGCGTGACGAGTTCCTGCGCATGACGATTGCCGACATCCGCCCCGATGAAGACATGGCACTCTTGCGCACCCAGATTGCCGACTACACGCCCGGTCCGCGCAGCAGCGGGTACTGGCGTCATCTCACCAAAAGCGGTGACGAACTGTGGGTGGAGGTGTCGTCGAACCGTCTGCTCTTTGAGTCCACGCCGGCACGCATGGTGGTGGCGTACGATGTCACCGCACAGCGGCGCGCGGAGATCGAAGTGCGGCGCGCTGACACGCTGCGCCGGGTGGCCGCGAAGACGGCACGACTGGGTGGATGGATGCTTGATTTGCCGGCCCGCACGCTCTGGCTGAGTGACGACGCACGAGCGCTGCTGGAGTTCGAGGCTGATGCGTCAGTAACACTTGAAGACTTCGTCGGACTGGTGGTGGCCGAATCCAGACGCGAAATAGCGCGGGCGTTTGAACAGTGCGTGCAACATGGAGAGTCCTTTGATCTGGAAGTAGAACTCGTTACGCACCCCGGCAGCCGGTGCTGGACGCGTATCACGGGAGAGGCAGAACGGGACGCGCAGGGCAACATCAGCCAAGTAGGCGGCGGCGTGCAGGACATTGGCGAGCGTCGCAAACTCGAGCAGCAGTTTCTTCGCGCGCAGCGCATGGAAAGCATCGGCACACTCGCCGGCGGTATTGCGCACGATCTGAACAACGTGCTCACACCGATTCTCATGTCCATCGAGTTGCTGCGGGAACCGCTGAGCGCGCAGGAAAAACATTCCACACTCGACATGCTCGAAACCAGTGCAAGCCGCGGCGCCGAGATGGTTGGCCAGGTGCTGTCGTTTGCGCGGGGGGTGGAAGGACGACGCTTGCAGGTCCCGGCACACCGGTTGCTCGCCGATTTGCAAAAACTGGCGGGCGAAACGTTCCCGCGCAGCATCGCGATCCGTACCACCGTACAACCGGATCTGCCGCCGATTGCGGGTGATCCTACTCAGCTGCATCAGGTGTTGTTGAATCTGGCAGTCAACGCACGCGATGCCATGCCCGATGGCGGCAGCCTTCACTTTCATGCCGAACGTTTCATGGTAGACGAACTGGCCGAGGCGGTGACGCAGGAGTTGGGCCCCGGTGAGTATGTGCTGCTCACCGTTGAAGACTCGGGCATTGGGATTCCAGCCGATCAACTCGAGCGCGTGTTTGATCCGTTTTTTACGACCAAGGAACTTGGGAAGGGAACCGGCCTTGGCCTCTCCACATCGCTGGCGATTGTAAGAAGTCACGGAGGTGCACTGCGTGCGTACAGTGAGCCGGGTAAGGGCACCACATTCCGCATCTACCTGCCGGCCGCCAACGCCAGCCATGTCGCAGCACGCGATACAGAGGCCGTGGAGTTACCGCGTGGCGCCGGAGAGCTCGTGCTGGTGGTGGACGACGAAGCGTCGGTACGGGAAATCACCAGACAGACGCTCGAAGCCTTTGGCTATCGCGTGCTGGTAGCGTCGGATGGCGCTGAAGCCGTGGCCGTCTACGCCACGCATACAACAGAGGTGGCGCTGGTGCTCACTGACATGATGATGCCGGTGATGGACGGCGTCACGATGATTCACGTTTTGCGTCGCATGAATCCGCAGCTTCGCATCATTGCCGCCAGCGGTCTGGTCGCCAACAGCAGCGTGGCGCGTGCCTCAGGTGCAGGTGTGCGCCACTTCCTGCCCAAGCCGTACACTGCACAAACACTGCTCACACTCATGCGCACGGTACTCTCCGAAACTGAGCACGCTCCGTGAGCGGGCATTCATGAGCGACACACTGATTCCGCGTATTGCGCGCGTTGCCGTTGTGCAGGATGCGCCGGTGGCCTTTGATGCGGATGCCACCATTGAACACGTGCGAACGCTTACGGCAGAGGCTGCATCGCAGGGCGCCCAACTGGTGCTCTTTCCCGAAGCATTTGTGAGCGCGTATCCACGCGGCCTCAGCTTTGGCACGCTGATCGGGAGTCGCTCGCCTGAAGGAAGGGAATGGTTTCGCCGTTACGCCGCATCGAGTGTGACCATTCCCGGCACACACTGCGATGCACTCGGCGCAATCGCCCGCGCACAGCGCGTGTATCTGGTTATCGGTGTCATTGAGCACGAGGGCGGCACGCTCTACTGCACGGTACTCTATTTCGCGCCCGACGGACAGCTGCTCGGCAAGCACCGCAAGCTCATGCCAACCGCCGCCGAACGACTGGTCTGGGGACAGGGTGACGGCAGCACACTGGGCGCACACGCGACGCCGCTGGGCGTCATCGGCGCCGGCGTCTGCTGGGAAAACTTCATGCCCATGTTTCGCATGAGCCTGTACGCGCAGGGAGTTGAGCTCTATCTCGCGCCTACCGCCGACAGCCGCGAATCGTGGATTGCCAGCATGCGGCACATCGCCATGGAAGGGCGCTGTTTTGTGCTGTCGGCCAATCAGTTTGCACGCCGGTCAGACTATCCACCGGACTATCCGCTCGAATCCGACGTGCCCTCGGACAGCATCATCACACGCGGCGGCAGCTGCATCGTGCATCCGCTTGGTGAGGTAATCGTCGGTCCGGTGTACGATCAACCGGCGCTGCTGCTGGCCGATCTCGACATGCACGATATCACGCGCGCGCGATTTGATTTCGATGTCACCGGCCACTACGCCAGACCCGATGTGTTTGCACTGCAGATCGACACACGTGCCCGGCCTGCTGTCGCGTTTCATGTACCGATTGAGCGTAACGACGTGCCCGCTGAGTGACATTTATTGAGTCTGACTTCCCGAGACGTGGGGTTTACATGGCGTGGTACGTGCTGGTGATTGCCGGAATCTTCGAGGTCGGATGGGCCGTAGGACTCAAGTACACCGAGGGATTCACACGTTTGTGGCCTACCGTGGGTACCGCTGCGGCGTTGTTTGCCAGCATGGCGCTGCTCGGAATCGCGTTGCGCGATCTCCCGCTGGGCACCGCCTACGCGGTGTGGACCGGCATCGGCACGATCGGCACCGCGTTACTTGGAATGCTGTTGTTTCGTGAACCTGCAACAGTGATGCGTCTACTGTGCATATCACTCATTGTGATCGGCATTGTTGGTTTGAAGGTTGTCACACCTGATCCGTAAGGACTACTGTTGCAGATGAGTGTAAAGCCGGTTCTTGATCGATTTAACGTGCGTGTTGGTGGTCATGGCAGTCATGCGTTGCTGTTCGCTCACGGCTTTGGCTGCGATCAGGCCATGTGGCGGTTCGTGGCACCGGCGTTTGAAGCGAGCCATCGTGTGGTGCTGTTTGACTATGCAGGACACGGCGGGGGCGACCCGGCGGCCCATGACCCGGAGCGTCACAGCACACTGCACGGTTACGTCCAGGATGTACTGGCTGTCATGGATGCGTTGCGACTGGAGCGTGTGACGCTGGTGGGGCACTCGGTGAGCGCGACGGTGGCGCTGCTGGCCGCATCACAGCAGCCCGAGCGATTTGATCGGCTCGTACTGGTGGGCCCGTCGCCCTGCTACGTGAATGAGCCACCGCACTATTATGGTGGGTTCGAACGTGCTGATATTGATGGTATGCTCGAACTCATGCAGAAGAACTACACCGGCTGGGCTGGCGCACTGGCGCCCGTAATCGTGGCCAACAGCGAGCAGCCGCAGTTCGCGCGGGAGCTTGAGACAAGTTTTTGCGCGGTTGATCCTGACATTGCCCACCAGTTTGCCTCGGTCACCTTTTTGTCGGATCATCGGGATGTGGTGCAGCATGTCACTACCCCCGCGCTCATTCTGCAGTGCACAGATGACGCAATCGCCCCTGAAGCCGTGGGACGGTATCTGGCCGAACGTTTGCCGCAGAGTACGTTTTACCACATGCGCGCAACAGGGCACACGCCACACCTGACGCATCCGCACGAGACAATTGCCGCTATTCGCGCGTATCTCAAGACGCCGGTCGGACAACCGATTACGCTGGGAGATCCATGATCGCACAGGAGCGTCGTTTCTCGCCGTCGGCCGATGCCGCCGTGTGTGCGGTCGCGGTCTGCGATCCCAACGGCACTATCCAGTTTGCCAATCAGCAGATGGGACGCTGGCTGAACTGTGATCCATCGTCATTGCAGAGCGTGACGTTCACACGCATTCTGGCACCGGCCAGTGCCATGCTGTTTGAAATGCAGCTGAAACCGCGCCTGGCGCTGGGACAGCGCATTGAGGGCGCGTTTCTCACGTTGCAGGATGCAAATGGCGCGCTCATCCCCACGGTCATCAACGCCGCGCAGCAACCCGACGGCGTGCTCGACATCGCGCTCGTCAGCGTGCGGGAGCGCGAGGCCTACGAGAAGTCATTGCGACGCGCCCACGCCGAAACAGAGGCGGCGCGCGCCGCGCTGGCCGATGCGGCACACGCACTGCGCGAAAGCGAAGCGCTGGTGCGGCTGCAGTTCTCGGCCCTGCCCTTTCCCACTTTTGTCTGGCGACGCAACAGTCGCGGAGAGTTCAGGCTCGAAGACTGCAACGCTTCGGCGCAGGAGTGGGCGGGACTCGTGTCGGAACACGTTCCGCTGCTGGCCACGGAGGCGTTGGGCGACAGTACGGACGCCATTGATGTGATGCATAAAGCGTTGCGCGAAGGTCGACCGTTTGAGATTGAGATTGCACCGGCGCCACGCACAATCGGAGGTGCCCGCACGCTGCTGCTTACCATGGGCCCGTTGTCCCCGGACCGTGTCATCATGCACGCTCGCGATGTCACGAGTGAACGTGAAATCGAGACGCAGCAACGTCATGGCATGAAGATGCAGGCGCTCGGCCAGATGGTGGCCGGCATTGCCCATGAGTTCAACAACGTACTGGCCGTGATTCAGGGCAATCTCGAACTCATGAGCAGCGATGTGCAGGAGGCCCTGCCCGAACGCACCGATATTGCCGGTGATTTGCACACAGTACAGGACGCGACCCGACGCGCTGTCGAGCTGGTAGGACAGTTGCTCGTGTTCAGCGGAAGACGGACAAGTGATCGCAAGCACGTGCCGGTGAATCAGGCTGTACTCGACGCAACGCGGCTGCTGCGCCCCGTACTGGGGCGCTCAATTGTCATCAATACCTCACTTCACGCCACCGCCGATGTGGTGCACGCCGACGGTGATCAGCTCACGCAGGTGATCACCAATCTGGTGATCAACGCGCGCGATGCGCTGACCGATCGTGCCTCGGGCGAAATCAGCGTTGCCACCAGCAACATCGTGCTCTCACAGAACGCCGCTGAAGCAGACGGAGCCAAAGCCGGCCAGTACATC
>JAABRT010000040.1 GCA_011390805.1 Gemmatimonas sp.
CTCTGCGGTACACCATTTCGAAGTCGTCCAGCCCCGTGGCGTACACACGCCGCGCCATCAGCACCGCGTTGTCGAGCGCGACCGCCCGCGCCCACGCCGGGCTGTATGAGCTGAGCTGCGGCACAATCGAATCAATCAGTCGCTGGCGCGCCGCTGTATAGACCGCCTCCCGTGCCGCCAGGCGCGCCGGCTTCGCGTCTCCGCGGTTAACCGAATCGGGGTGGGCCGCAAAGGCCGAATCGAGTTCGGCGTACAATGAAGCCCAGAAGGCACCGAGTATCCTGTCATCGGCCCAATCACGTTCGGCGCGCGCCAACATGAGCGAATCGCCGTAGGTGCGATAGAACTCGATTGCACCACGTCCGCCAACAAACGTCGCAAATGATTCATTGAACACCACCTGCCCTTTGGCAAAAAAGGTGGTGTGTGCGATTTCGTGGATCACCGTATTGGCCAGCGACAGTGAATCGAGGCGCAGCGTGGTGCTTACCACCGGGTCGTTAAACCACCCCAGTGTGCTGAACGCACTCGATGCACCCACGGAGACATCGAAACCTTCGTCGCGCAAGCCGTTGGCCGAGCGAAGCGCGTCGTTGAAATCAAAGTATCCTTTATACGGAAAGCGCCCCACGATGGGAAACCACCACGTCTTGCGCGCCAGGCGGTCGGGATAGGCCGCCGATACCACCAGCACCAGCGTATCGCGGTCGAGCCGTGTGTAGCGGGTAAATGTTTCCTTGGGGGTGAGGCCGAGTGAATCGCGCGCGAAGGAGCGCGCCGCCAGCACAAGTCTCAGCTTTTCGCGTTCGGCGGCCGGCGTGGTACTGTCGGCCACCAGTCGCGCGATCGGTTTGCGGCCGGCCAGAATCTTTGCTTCTTCGTACGCGGCGCGCGACAAATAGCAACCCATGGGCGATGCGACAAACAGAATCGCAAACGCCAGCACCCCCCACGCGCTCAATCGGCGCACGCGACGCCAGATCGTGTGCGCGCGACTGTGGCTTGCAGGCCGTTCGCCGACTAAGCTTCTCTTCCCATGTCCTTCGTCCATCTGCACTGTCATTCGGAATTCTCGCTCCTCGACGGGGCGAACAGGATCGGGGATCTGATCAAGCGCGCACAAGGCTTTGAACAGCCTGCGCTGGCCATCACCGATCACGGTAACATGCACGCCGCCTGGGAGTTCCAGGAGCAGGCACGCAAGGCAGGCGTCAAGCCCATTCTGGGCATGGAAGCCTACGTCGCGCCCGGTGACCGCCGCCATCGCGCCAAGGCAGCCCCCGGTCAAAAATCCAACTATCATCTGGTACTGCTGGCCCGCGATATGGTGGGCTACCGCAATCTGGTGAAGTTGTCCTCACTCGCATACACCGAAGGCTTCTACGGGAAGCCACGCGTGGATCGCGAAACGCTGGTGCAATACAGCGAGGGGCTCATCGTCAGTTCGGCGTGCATGGCCGGCGAAGTAGCGTCACACCTGCTCGAAAACCGTGATGACGAAGCCGCCGAAGTGGCCGCCTGGTACGCGGAGCTGTTCAAGGGCCGCTACTACCTGGAAGTGCAGGCGCACGGCAGCGATGGACAGAGTCGATTGAATGAGAAAGTCTTTGCGCTGGCCGACAAGCTAGGCCTGCCGGTGGTTGCCACCAACGACGCGCACTTTCTCACGCACGACGATCACGATGCGCACGACGTGCTGTTGTGCATCGGACTGGGCAAGGATCGCAGCGACCGCGATCGCATGCGTTATGACGATGGCTTGTACTTCAAGAGTGCACCCGAGATCGCGCAGGCGTTTCCCGGTCGTCCTGATGTACTGGAAAACACGCTGGCCATCGCCGATTCGGTGGATGTGCAGTTTGCCAAGAAGTATCACGTGCCCGCGTTTCCGCTGCCTGAGAACGTGGCCACGGAAAACGATTATCTGGTGCAGCTGTCCACGGCTGGTGCCAAGGTGCGCTACGGCGATCCGCTGCGCGCCGAAGTCCAGGAGCGGCTCGACTACGAGCTTGATGTCATCACGCGCACCGGATACGCCGGCTACTTCCTGATCACCGCCGACTTCATTCAGGCAGCGCGTGATCGCGGTATTCCGGTTGGTCCGGGTCGAGGTTCTGCCGCCGGTTCACTCGTGGCGTACTCACTCGGCATTACCGATGTGTGTCCGCTGGAGTTTGACCTGCTCTTCGAGCGCTTTCTGAATCCTGAGCGCGTGTCCATGCCCGACGTGGACGTGGACTTCTGTTTTGAACGCCGCGGCGAAGTGATTGAGTACGTGCGGCAGAAGTACGGCAAGGATTCAGTCGGACAGATCGTCACGTTTGGTACCATGAAGTCTCGCGCAGCGATCAAGGATGTGGGTCGCACACTTGGCTTTACACCTGCCGAAACTGACGCGCTGGCGAAACTTGTACCCAACGCACCCAACAACTCGCTCACGGTCAAAGAAGCCGTGGTGCAGGTGCCGGAAGTCAAGAAGTTTTACAACGACGACCCGCGTTATCGTCAACTGCTCGACTACGCGATCAAGCTTGAAGGATTGTCGCGTCACACGGGTGTGCATGCGGCAGGCGTAGTAATTGCACCCGGTCCGATCACCGATTTTGTACCGGTGTGCACGCAGGCATCCAAAGGTGCGGGCGCCGGTGATGAAGAACGGGTGATCGTCACGCAGTACGATATGAACTGTCTTGAGCGCGCCGGCATGCTCAAGATGGACTTTCTCGGTCTCACCACGCTCACCGTCATTACCGACACGATCAAACTCGTGAAGGAAACGCGCGGCATTGATGTGGTACTCGAGACGCGTGGCTTCACTGACGACGACACGTATCGCGTATTGCGTGCCGGTCGCACGGGCGGTGTGTTTCAGTTTGAATCGGCGCTGGCCACCGACGTGCTCAAGCGCATGCGCTGCGACCGCTTTGACGACCTGGTCGCGTCAAACGCCCTGCTGCGCCCCGGTCCGCTCGATGCGGGCATGCACAACGTGTACATCAGGCGCAAGCGCGGTGAAGAAGAAGTGTCGTACGCGCTGCCGGAGCTCGAACAGATTCTGAGCACGACGTACGGCGTCATCACCTATCAGGAACAGGTGATGCGTATTGCGCAGGTGTTGGCCGGCATTTCACTGGCCGAAGCCGACGTACTGCGTAAGGCGGTGGGCAAAAAGGACGCGGAGCTGATCAAGAAGGAGCTCGGCAAGTTTGAAACCAAGGCGGTGGCCAAAGGTCATGATCCCGCGATCATCAAGGAGCTTGCGGGGCAGATTGAGACGTTTGGACGTTACGGTTTCAATAAGTGTCTGGTTGGCGACACGGAAATTTTTGATGCGTCAACCGGTCGCCTCGTTCGCATTCAGGATGTCTACGAGAAACGCGAAGCGCTCACGTCGGTATCGACATGCGATACCGACACACTTTCGCTGCATCAGGGTCAGGTCGTAGACGTTGTAGACAACGGTGTGCGCCCGGTATTCCTGCTGAAGACGGAAAGCGGACGTGAGATTACCGCAACGGCCAACCATCCGTTTCTTGTGCACAACGGATGGCGCAACCTCGAATCTCTCGCCCCGGGCGAACACATTGCCGTACCGCGTCACCTTCCCGCCGCGGGCGAGGCCGAGTGGCCCGAGCATGAGGTGGTCGCGCTTGGTCACCTGCTGGCGGAGGGCAATCTCTGTCATCCCAACGGGTTGTATTTCTATAGTCAGGATCCGTTGGCGGTCGCTGACTTTCGGGCGGCAGCGGAGAACTTCAGCAATGTGAAGTGCACACAGGCTACGCATCGCGGAACCCAATCAGTTTATACGGGTCGTGCAGACCGCACTCGGCCAAATGGAATTTTCGAGTGGGCTCGCAGCCTCGACCTGTTGGGCAAGACGGCCACGCACAAAGAGATTCCAGCCGCCGCATTTGAGCTCACCAACGCCCACCTTCGCATCCTGCTCGGACGCATGTGGGACGGCGATGGACACATCAATCCTCGTGACCGTTCCGCCTTCTACGCAACTTCATCCAAGCGTTTGGCGTCGCAAGTTCAACATCTGCTGCTTCGTCTCGGCATCACCGGACGCATACGTGACGTTGCATTTCCGTATCGCGGCCAGGAGAAGACAGGCTTTCAGGTGTTCGTGACCGGCGCCGAGAACTTGCGCTCGTTTGTGTTGCAGATCGGACCGCATCTGGTTGCACGTGCGAAACGTGTCGCGGCCATGTCGATGCCCACCACCGGGTTGCACAGCCCGTCAAAGGATGTGGTGCCGGTTGCTCCTGTCCGGGCCCTCGCGCGCGCTGCCAAGGCACGCACGGGAGCGTCATGGCGTGAAGTTGAGCAATGGGCGCAGGTTTCAACACGTGATCTGTATCCGACGGGGACAAATGTCGCCAAGATCGGATTTGCGCGGTCGACGGTGGCGCGTCTCGCGTCGCACTTCGACGATGCGGAGCTACATCGCCTGGCTGACAACGATGTGCTGTGGGATCGCATCGTGTCCATTACTCCAGCGGGCGAAGCACGAACGTTCGATCTTGAGATTGCCGACACGCACAACTTCGTCGCCAACGACATCATCGTACACAACAGCCACTCTGTCGCGTACTCCGTCCTCTCATACCACACGGCGTGGCTCAAAACGCACTACCCCGCCGAGTTCATGGCGGCGTTGCTGTCGGCGCAGATTGGCAAGACTGAAGAAGTCATCAAGTACATCGCCGAAGCCCGGGAGATGGGGCTTGAGGTGTTGGCACCCGATGTAAACGAATCGAACTGGCGCTTTACCGTTGTAGAAAACAAGCGCGTTCGTTTTGGACTCGGTGCAATCCGCAATGTGGGCCAGGGCGCCATCGATTCGCTGCTCACCGCACGCGTAGACGGCCCGTTCACCTCGCTGCACGATCTGTGCGCCCGCGTTGACCTGCGCCTGTGCAACCGGCGGTTCTTTGAAGCACTCATTTCGGCAGGCGCCTGCGACGCACTGGGCGGCCATCGTGCGCAGCTGCTGGCCGGCCTCGACGCCGCACTCAACGAGGCGTCGCTGCGGCAGGACGAAGCCGCCGCCGGTCAGGTGTCGCTCTTTGGCGACATGTTCGGCGATCCTTCGGGTGCGGCCGGCGATGTGGGGTCGCCCGCTCCCGCTACGCTGCCCAATGTGGCCGAATGGACCGAAACGGAACGGCTCCAGAAGGAGAAGGACCTGCTCGGCTTCTATATTTCAGGTCATCCGCTCGATCCGTTCCGTACTGAGTGTGAACTGTTTACCTCACATACGGTTGCGGAACTGGGCACGTGGACGGATCAGGCCGTCACGATCGGTGTGGTGGTGACAGCGATCAAACGGCAGGTCAGCAAACGATCGGGACAGGAGTTCGCCCGGTTGACAGTAGAAGATTTTTCCGGATCTTCCGAGATTCTGGTGTTTCCTGAAGCGTGGGCGGCAATTGGCGATCGGGTACGCGCTGATATTCCGCTGCTCATCAAAGGGAGCTACTCTCGTCGGGATCAGGATGTCGAAGATCCCACGTTCATCGTAGATACCGTTACGAAGTTTGCCGAGATTCGCGCGGCGGGCAACGTGGCCATCACTATTGATCTGGAAGGTGGCGCGGATTTGCTGCCGGCGGTTATGGACGATGTGCGTCGGGCGCTCGACGGGCACATTGGCAATGCGCCATTGGAGTTGCGGTGGCGCGATGCGCAGGGCACCAACGTTCGTTTTCGCTCCAGAACACTCACCCTCGCGGCCACGCCGCTCGCGCTGTCCGATTTGCGCGCGCTGCTCGGCCACGATCGGGTGCGACTCGTTCGCGCCTGACTTTCAGATTGCATACGTTCGCGCGCCAGTTGTGGCGCTGCGACCTCCGGGATTCTCATGGCTACGCCAACGCTTGAATTTGAACGGCCGATTGCCGACCTCGAACGTCAGATTGATGAACTGCGCCGGCTGGCCGGTGATCGCGAGCTGAACGTGGCGGCCGAGCTTGAGCCGCTTGAGCGCAAGCTCAACGAACTGCGCGTCGCGATTTACCGTGGTCTCACGCCGTTGCAGCGCGTGCAGGTGGCACGCATTCCCAAGCGACCGTTCACGCTCGATTACATCAAGCTTGCCTTCACGGACTTTATCGAGCTGCACGGCGACCGCGCGTTCCGTGACGATGCGGCCATTGTCGGCGGCTGGGCCCGACTCGATGGCGAGACGGTTATGGTGATCGGGCATCAGCGAGGCCGCGACACGAAGGAGAATCTCAAGCGCAACTTCGGCATGCCACACCCCGAGGGCTACCGCAAAGCGCTGCGTCTCATGAAGCTGGCAGAGAAGTTTCAGGTGCCGGTGATCACGCTCATTGATACGCCGGGTGCATGGGCTGGCCTGGGCGCTGAGGAGCGTGGTCAGAGTGAGGCTATTGCACGCAATCTGTTCGAGATGAGCCAGCTTCAGGTTCCGATTCTGGCCACCATCATTGGTGAAGGCGGATCGGGCGGAGCGCTCGCGCTGGGTGTTGCCGACCGTGTGTTCATGTTTGAAAACGCGGTGTATTCGGTGATCACCGTAGAAGGGTGCGCGGCGATTCTCTGGAAGGACGGCAAGAGTCCGGAAATGCGCGAGAAGGCTGCGTCGGCGCTGCGCATCACGGCGCAGGATCTGTTTGAGCTGCGTGTGATTGACGAAATCATTGCGGAGCCGATTGGCGGTGCGCATTCGGATCACGACGCCACCGCCGCGACACTCAAGGAAACGCTCGTGCGCCATCTCGATGAGCTGCGCAAACTCAAGCCGGAGCGACTCATCCGGAAGCGCCGCGAGAAGTTCCTGCGTATGGGGCAGTTCAACGAGTGACGTGCGCATGACGCACCTCATTGAGGTCGCATTCAGCGGAAACCGGAAAGGATTTTTCCAGTGGGAAGGCGACACGCCACCGCCTCTCCGGGCCGCGGTAATCGTTGAAGCAGACCGCGGTGAAGATCTCGGGCATGTGCACGCGACCGGCGAGTTGGCGGAAACACGATGCCGTGGCTGCAGTCACGGCTGCGGCTCGGCGCCGCCGCCGTCCGATCGCGCGCTTCGCCTGGCATCAGAAGAAGACATCGCATCTGCTGCCACGCTGCCAGAGGAGAATCAAACCGCCAGAAAGACGGCGCACGAACGTGCGCGCGCGGCTGAGCTGGTGATGAAAATCTCCGACGCAGAATGGCAATGGGATCGTCGCAAACTCACGCTCTACTTCACCGCCGAAAAGCGCATTGATTTCCGTGCGCTGGTGCGCGAACTGGCGAGCGTGTTCCGCACGCGCATTGAACTCAAGCAGATTGGCGTGCGCGACGAAGCCAAGCGGCTGTCGGGCGTGGGGCGCTGCGGGCGGGAGTATTGCTCGGCCAGTTGGCTGCCCGATTTGCGTCCTGTGAATCTGGGCGTCGCCAAGGATCAGCGCCTGTCGCTCAACCCTACGCAAATATCCGGTGCGTGTGGTCGCCTGATGTGCTGTCTGAGATACGAGCACGAGTTTTACGTGCAGAGCCGCCGACGTTTTCCCAAGGAAGGGAAGATTCTGCGAACACCCACGGGTGAAGTGAAAGTGATCGCGTTCGACATTTTCCGCGACACCGTCACACTGCGCACCCCTGAGGGCGATACACGCATCGTACCGTTGCTGCAGCTGCGGGAAGAGGTGAGCGCCGCCGCGTCGGCAGAGGCAGGTACCGTTGCCGTTTCCGTGGAGCCCGACGTCACGATCAACGGGATCACCGATAGCCCGGCCGATGAATACAACGAAATCGGCACCGCAGCCGATGAGGAGTCGGAGCTGTCGGAGGAGTTAGCACACGAGGAACAGTCGCTGCACGATCCTGATGACGAGGCGTTATCGGATCAAGCCAGCGATGACGCCACCTCTGCTTCTGACACACCGGCCACGCAGTCTGCCAGCGCATCAGACGCTGACACCACCAAGCGCAAACGCCGTCGCGGTCGTCGCGGCGGACGACGTTTGCGTGGCGATCGTGATACCCCGCCCAATCCATCTTCTTCCGATAGCTGAACGTGCCGCGCTTCTACATCACGACCGCCATTGACTACGCCAATGGCGACCCGCACATCGGACATGCACTCGAAAAGATTGGTGCCGATGTCATTGCCCGTTACAAGCGCATGGCTGGCCACGACGTGCATTTCATGATCGGCATGGACGAGCACGGACAAAAAGTGGCGCAAACAGCGGCGGCTGAGGGTGCCGACGCGCAAGCGTTCACCGACGGAATCGCGAAACGCTTTACTGACACGTGGCACAAGCTGCGCATCAGTCATGATCAGTTCATCCGCACCACAACGCCGCATCACAAGCATGGCGTGCAGGCGCTGATCAAGCGCATTGCCGAACGCAATCCCGACGACTTTTACGAGCAGAGCTATCGTGGCCTGTACTGCGTTGGCTGCGAAGCGTTCAAGCAACCCGCCGACGTTGTGGACGGGCATTGTCAGCTGCATCCCACGCGCGCGCTCGAAGACGTTGAAGAACGCAACTGGTTTTTCCGCTTGTCCCGCTACGCGGATTTTTTGCGCACGCTCATTACTGAACAACCGCAGTTCATCCAGCCGTCGAGTCGCCGCAACGAAATACTGGGATTGCTCGATCAGGGACTCGAAGACGTGTCAGCCAGTCGTGCCCGCCTGTCGTGGGCGGTGCCGTTTCCGCTGCCATTGTCCACCGGAGAAACGCAGGGCACGTACGTGTGGTTTGATGCGCTGCCCAACTATCTCACGGGCACCGGCTTCCCCGACGGTGACTGGGCCGAACGCTGGCCTGCACAGCTGCACGTGATCGGCAAGGACATTACACGGTTTCACGCGGTAATCTGGCCGGCCATGCTGCAGGCAGCCGGACTGCCGTTGCCGGAGCAGGTGTGGGCGCACGGGTTTGTGCAGCTTGGCGGTGAGCGGTTTTCAAAAAGCGCGGGCGTCAAACTCGACCTGCATGAAGCGATTGACCGCTATGGTGCAGACGCCTTCCGCTATGTGTTGCTGCGCGAAGTCCCCTTTGATGGTGATGGCAACTTCAGCTGGGAACGCTTTGAGGAGCGCTACACATCTGACCTCGCCAACGCACTGGGTAATCTGGGCAGTCGCGCGGTCGCGATGGTGGAGAAATACCGGGGCGGCGTTGTGCCGCATGCACCCGCCGCCGAAGACGAAGCACTCGACCTCTCGGACATCGTGCAGTACCACAGTGCGCTTGATGGCTCGCGAGGATGGTTGTTGCATGACGGTTTGTTCGCTGTCGCGAAGCAGGTGGCGCGCGCCAATGAATTCACGCAGGCAACGGCTCCCTGGAAGCTCGCAAAAGACGAATCGGCCCACGTTGCGCTCGATCAGGTTCTGGCGTCCCTCATTCGACGTCTGGCGCGTCACGCGGTGCAGCTGGCCCCGTACATGCCGGAACGCAGCCAGGTGCTGTGGGAGTCACTTGGTGCGCCGGGAGCAGTGAGCGACGTGGCGTTTGCAGATCTCGCATCGCTTGATGCGGCCGGCTGGAAAGTGAAAAAGGGCGAGCCGCTCTTCCCGCGACCGATTCCACCCGCTGACGCGTAGCCCCCTCACGATCTGAATGCGAGACATCACACCAGTGGCACGGTCTGTTTTGTTGTGCAGCTGCGTGCCTGTAGCGGATGTGACGATCCCTCCCATCATGCGTTCCTTGACCAGTGTGTACTTGCAGTGCCATCACACCGGAGAACCGCATGCCTTCCACGTCCGTTCGTTTTCATCCTCACCGCCGTAGCCCGCTCCGTGGCCGGCGCGGCTTCGCGCTCGAAGCGGTGCTGCTGCTGATGCTGTTGTTCGGCATCATCATCACCGCCGGTCTTACAGCCGTCAATACGCTCTCCCGTACGTCTGTCGTGGACTACCGGAGCAGCCAGACATCGTACGCTGCCGAGGGCGGAGCCGATGACATCATGTCGCAGCTCGACGCCGCCATGCAGGATGGTGTCATCAGCAACGAGGACATACTCGGGCTGACCAATCCGACGCTGCCAGGCTTTACCTTCAACACCAACACCGAGACCACGGCGCTTCCGATTGCAAAGACAATCACGTCCGGACCATTCGCCGGCCTCATCTCACTCAATCAGCCGATTGATGTCCGGGTCACGGCAACGGATGTGATCAACAACAGCGCAGCTGTCGTATTGTCTGTGAACGCGCAATCGATCCCGCTCTTTCAGTTCGGCGTGTTCTATGAGGAGGATCTTGAGATTCTTCCCGGCGCGCCCATGAATTTCGTGGGATGGGTGCATTCGAACTCCAATATTTATCTGAGCTCGAACGACGTTCGGTTCCAGAGCCAGCTGACAACTCCTGACAGCGTGTTTTGGCAGCGAAAAGACCGTAACGACCAGCTACCCGGCGTGCGCATCAACAACGCCGCGGGTTCCGCAGTCAGACTCGACTTCGACTCCCGCACGCACCTGGGCGCATCGTTTGTAAACCGGAGTACGCTCAAGTTCAACAACCGCCTTATGACGGGTGCGAGCGGCGTTCGTCCACTCAATCTGCCGCTTCCCACGGGAACTGACGCCTACACGCTCATTGAACCACGCGCAGCGGGAGATCCGGAAATGGTGCGCGATGTGAAGATGGCGTGGAAAGCCGACTGGTACATTGAGCTCGACGTTGGAGACCTGGGGGATCCCTGCGACGACATGGTACAGGTGCGCGCCGCTGGACGGGCGCTTCCTCCGCAAGCGAACTGTGAAGCGATTTTTCGCGGCCGTCCCAACGGCTTCTACGACGGACGCGAAGACCTCCGCCCGGACTTGCTGGATATCGACATCGGTGCGCTGCGCGCTTGGGTGAATGGCGATCCTGTCAACAACCGTGTTGACATTCTGTATGTGCACCTGCGCGGCGCCAATCCCGCCTCCACCAGCCGCGACTATCCGGCAGTTCGCCTTGTCAATGGCGCACAGTTGCCCAACTCGTGGTCGCCTGTGGAAGCCGGTGGCCTGTCGGTAGCGACGTCTGCACCGCTCTACGTGCAGGGGGACTACAACACCACGGCCTGGAAGCCGGCCGCGTTTTTTGCCGACGCCATCACCTTTCTCTCCAACAGTTGGAGCGATGGAAACCAGGCGAACTACGCGCGTCGGCCCTCCGCTAATCTGACCACGGTGGAGGCGGCGATCGCCGCAGGTCACTCTGCGACGACCTGCGATTGGCAGCGCGCCGGTTGCGCGATCCCTGTGTATGGCGGCGGGCTCGAAAACTTTCCCCGCTTCCTGGAAGACTGGGGCGGTCGCACCTTCCGGTACGTCGGCTCACTTGTTTCACTGTTCGAAAGTCGTCAGTCACAGGGGGACTGGGGTAACTCGATCAATCCGGGTTTCGGAAACGGCGCCTACTACGCAGCACCTCGACGCGATTGGAGCTTTGACATCCGCTTTCGCGATCCTCGTCTGCTGCCGCCAGGTACACCGCGTGTCGGTACGGTGATTCAGACGGCGTTCCGACCCATCTACTGAGCCTGGCATGATTCATTCCGTTCCAGTACGCGTGCCGCACCGTAATCGCCAAGGCTTTACCGTGGTGGAGCTGCTGATCGTCATGGTGGTCATTGGCATCAGCCTCGCGATTGTGGCGCCAAAGTTTCGAATGAGCGAAGCCACCGAGGTACAGATTGCCGGCATGCAGCTCATGCAGGACCTTGAGATCTCGCGTACGCGTGCGCTGGCAACACGATCACAAGTCCGATTTGTGTTCGAGACCGACGGTTCCGTTGGAGCGTACTCGGGTTATCTGGACGAGAATCGTGATGGCGTTTTTGGAGAGACTCAGGAGGAACGCGTTGCGCTGAGAGGCTTCGGCCGACGTGAACTACCTGCCAGAGTGGAGTTTGGACGAGGCAGCGCGCAACCGTTGCCAACCGATGCAAATGGTAGCGCGATCACCCTGGCCGACGATCGTCTGTGGTTCAATACCCGAGGGATCACGGAGCCGCTGGGCACATCGGGGGTTGTGTATCTGACCAGCACTGAAGACCCGGCACAGGCCACAGCAGTCGCAGTATCGGGCAGCGGTGCAATTCGCCTTTGGGTGTGGAGGGACGGGCAGTGGCAATGAAATCACAAGAGCGGGTTCCCGTTGTGCGGTCCGTTGTACGCACGGAGCGACGAGGCTTCACTCTCGTCAGCATGATCGTGGCAATCGTTTTGCTCACGGTGGGCATTCTGGCGCTCGGCAACGCCAATACGAACACGATCAAGTATCAGGCCATGGCGCAGAACCGAACCAATGCGGTGGCCATTGCCCGCGCGTATCTCGAAGAGGTGCGCTCGCGTGATCCGTGGTCGCTGGAATCGGAAGCGGTGGTGCGCGTGGGCGCAGACGGCATGCCCGATGGTGCCGGCATGTTCGAACGCAGCATGGAGGTCACGGAGGAAAGAAAGAATCTGTTGCTGCTGGAACTCACGGTGGATTTTCCGCGCGCCGAGCAGCCAGTGAAAATGACTACTTACCAGTATCGGGGCAGCAGCCTCGCGGGGGCACCATGACGGTTCGCACCATGCCGCGGGCGGCAACACGTGTATCAGCGCGCAGACGCCGCGGCTTTACGATTGTGGAACTGCTCATTTCACTGGTCATGTCACTGGTGATCCTGAGCAGCGCGGCGGCATTTGCCATGAGTTCATGGCAGAGCCGACGCAGCTGGACTCTGCGCGAGGGTGTTGACCGCAGCGCACGCTTTATCGGCATGGCCGTAGGCCGCGACGCATCGGAAGCCGGCGTTGATATCGAAAGCACACCGGTGTTCGGCACGCTCGGCACCTGGGGCGATACGCTGTCGATTCTTTCGGTGCCCTTTGATCCGGATGTCGCGCCCACCTATCGGTTTGACGCGATGGACAACGACACTATCAATCCGCTGCCACCGGGCGGCAACTGTGGCACCTATTGTCTTTCGTTTCTCAAGGAGAACGGCACCTTCGATCTGGACGCCGGCGATCTCGCGCGACTGCAGGTAGGAGGTGAACGCCGATTACTCATGATCACGCAGACCAGCGACCTGGGCACGCACTTCTCGGTGGAGTTCCTGCCGGTGAGCAAAATCCTGGGACGTGATGCCAGCTTGAGCGATTCGCTGCGCATTGATCGCTTTGGCACGGCCATTCAGAAGCTCAAAGCGGTGGTGTATTGGTACGATGCAAGTACCAAATCGGTCATGCGCAGTGAACGGCTCTCGGCTGCCAGTGCGCAACCGATCGGAGAAGTATTGGCCGATGGCGTGGAGTCGTGGGAATCCAGTCTGCTCTTCGTGGGCGGCCTTGAGCACGCACAATACAGCGGCTTTGATTCCGATACCACCAACGACGCGCACAAGGTTGTGGCGGTGAAGGTGCGCGCCAAGGTGATGGCGCAGCGGCAGGATCCGGCAGTGAATGAAGGGAATCCGGTGTACCGCTGGTACGAATGGCGCGTGGCACCACGCAACCTCATGTACGAGAAAAACCGTTTGTAGCGACGTGCAGTTCTCGTATCGTGCGTGATGCCAACGCGATCACTCGTTCACATTATTTGCTGAAGTCAACCGTCGGCGCTGTTCGTGAGCCGGCGTCGGCTTCAAAGTATTCGCGCTCCTTCGCGCCTGTCACCTTGGCCGTCACCACTGCGGGGAAGCGGCGGATGTACGCGTTGTAGCTCGCCACGACTTCGTTGTAATCGGTACGGGCAACCGCGATGCGATTTTCCGTGCCGGTGAGTTCGTCCTGCAATCGCAGGAAGTTCTCATTGGACCTGAGTTCAGGGTACGCTTCCACCACCACATTGAGTCGACCCAGTGCCGATGTCAGGTTGGAGTTGGCCGCTGCCAGCTCCGCCATGTCGGTGCCACCGGTACGGCTCAGCGCACCGGTCAGTCCGGCACGAGCTTCGGTGACCTGGGTCAGCACCTCACTCTCCTGCGCCGCAAATCCCTTGACCACGTTCACGAGGTTCGGGATGAGGTCGGCACGACGCTGCAACTGCGTCTCGATGTTTGCCGATGCACGCGTCACATTTTCGTCCATCGACTGGATCTGGTTGTAACCGCAGGCGCCAAGCAACACCGGTAAAGAGAGCAATGCCAGTACCCCGCGCATCCGGCGCGCACGGTGGAGCGGCATGGTACGAGAGCGGGGATCAGTCATGAAAAACTCCTCGAGAAAGTCAAAACCACATGAAGGCCAACTGGATCACTTCACATCAAAGACAACGCATCAAATCAATCAGGATCGTGCGCGTGCGCATCGAGCCACGCCGTCAACTGCTCCATACCCGCCAATGTCGCAAACAGCAGTTGTTCGGCTTCCTTGCTTGAGACATCGCCCTGCCCTTTCACCAGCTTCGCCACTCGCAAGAACGGCGTCGCGTCCAACCCGGCCAACTGCGCCACCCGATTGATCAACTGCGCTTTGTCGGCCGGCGCAGTTTCTCCGGCGGTACGGATCGCTGCGCGGAAAATCACCATCAAGGTGCTGTGACTCGCGCGCAACAGCTCTAGCTGCTGCACCACATCCTGACCGGCCCGCATGATGCCCTGTCGCAGACGCAGCACCTTGCTCATGGATTCGTATTCCGTTTGCCGGCGCAGATCACTACGGGCAACCGTGGTCACCAGTTCCGGCAGTGCGCCAAACAACACCTTGTGTCGCTCCAGAATGTCGGCGTACTCCATGGGAAAAATGTCTGCCGATCGCTCCCACTCAGCCACCGTCAGCTCCAGAGGCGGAGGATTGCCCGCCTCTCCCCACGCACGCGCTGTCTGACCGAGCGCTTCGAGCTGGAGCGGCTCAATGGTGTCTACCAACACCAGCACGTTCAGGTCTGAGAGCTTCTCAAGCTGTTCGTTCGCAGCCGCCGAGCCATAGAGCAACACGCAACGCAGCTTTCCGCCGTGCATGTGCTGCAGCTGACCGACCAGATCTTCGAGCGTCATTTTTGCCATGCGTGCACTTCCTGAATATGTAAGTACGGAGTTGGCCGGAGCGGCGCGATGCAAAACCGGGCCGAGCGCCCCGGGAGATGACTGTGGCTAACGGGGCTGCACACTACCAACTGGAGCCGCCGCCACCGCCGCTGAATCCGCCACCGCCGCCAAAACCTCCAAAGCCCCCGCCACCGCCAAAACCGCCCCCTCCAAAACCACCGCCGAATCCGCCACCGTAGCCGCCGTGATGCCGGCCTCCGTGTGGACTGGCCATCGTGCTGGCCACCGCAGCCAGCGGCAAGCAGCCGCTGCCCCGTCCTTTGCTGGCAATCCACATGAAGAACACCAGCATGAGGATTGTCGCGATCGCTGATCCGGTACCCTGTTCGCGTGAGCGTACCCGCTGTACCGGCAACTCGCCTTCGGCGAGCGAAAAGCCGAACTCGCGCGCGTACTCCTCCGCGACGGCGGAAGCCACGATGAGCAAGCCACCGCTGTAGTCGGCAACTCGAAAGCGGTTGGTCGCCGCGCGGCAAATGCTGCCACTGGTGGCGTCCGTAATGAAACCTTCGGCGCCCTGCCCGGTCTCGATGCGGCAATAGCCACGCCCGTCGTCGCTGCTTTCCTTGGGAACCAGCAGAATGACGGTGCCGGCGTTGCGGCGCGCGTCCCCTACCTCTCCCTGACTTCCAACGCCCCACTCGCGCCCCAGTCGCAGCGAGGTCTCTTCAACCGGCCGCCCCTCAAGGCTGGGCAGCGTCACAATGGCGATCTCGCCCCCGGAACGGCTTTGCACGATGCGCGCGATACTCTCCAGCTGGCCCTCGGCCGCCGGGGCGATCACGTTCGCAAAGTCGTTTACGAATCCGCGCGGCGCCGGCAGCGCGGGCGGTTGCGCATGCAGCGCGCTGGAACTGGATACACCAGCCAACAGCACGGTTAATGCGAGGGCGGCGAACACAACCAGTTTTTGCGGTCGCAGCGAAAACAACGCGTTACGGAAAACCGAGTGATTCATTACTGGAATGTACGCAAAAACCCGCTGAAGGATTCGCGTCTGGCGGAACGCCGACAAAGCAGCGCCCGCGCGGACCGGTGTATTCAGCGCCTACACGCGCTCAGCACCGCGAGTGCGTTGGCAACCGCGCGTTCCCCGGTCGCGTCCGATGGTTGGTTCACCAGCCACGGTCCCGCTGCTGCTGTAGCTGGTGGCTGCATGCTATTCGGCGTATCACGCCGTCCCACGCCAGCCGCCAGCGCCATGGCCGACGATCCGCCGCCGTCGAGGTTGAGTGCTTCGGTGGCACCCAACTGCCGCAACAGTTGCGCTGTCTCGTTTATGGTCAGCCCGACACTCTTACCCGGCTGCCGTCCGTCAGCTACCACCAGCAGCAGTCGCCGGCCATTGGCCCCGATGCCCACCGCCGTGCGCGGATTCAGCGCACGGAACGCCGTTGGCCCGGAGTTGGTGGAGTCAGCCACAATGTTGCTGTCACGCACAAGCAGCGGAAATCCCCCAACCGCTTCAACTGGCATGACCGGCGCGAGCTGCAGACTCACTTGCACGGTGTCGCCCGCCATTAAGGCGGAGGAGGCCACGACGACCAGCGTATCACCACGTGCCACCCGATCACGCGCGGCTGCGCTGACGAGGTATTCACGGGGAATCGCCCCCGCAATCGGAGCCAACAGCCATCGCGCGCCGGCCACGCTGGAGTCGGCCGGTTGCCCCCAGTATTGGTCGAGCACGCTGATCCCGTCAGCAACGGTGCGATTCCATCCGCTGATGGTCAGCCGCGCGCGTGGCGTGGTGATGGTGCCCTCGGCGCGCAGCGTCGCAATAAATGGCGCGGCGAGACTGTCTACACCAAACACATGACGCGTTCCCGGACCGGCGAGCACCCTGCCCTGCTGCACATGGGCGCCGGTCGGGACGCCGACCGGATCAAAGGAGAAAAAATCGGCGTTCACTGCGGCCACCGGTCCATCGGCCGCCGACAGCTGCTGCAGCAACGATGACGTTGTTGTGCGCCCCACTGCGGTAGGCGCGCCCTTCAGCGCACGCAGCGACACACAGCCGTCGAGATCAATGTCGAGCGCGACGGCACGCAGCGGCGAGTTGGTGCGGTACAGCCGGTGCAGCCGGATAGCCGGTGCCAGCACGTCGGTTCGCACACTATCCACCAACGGCACGGCCACCGTCCACGGCCAGCCCACAGCAGTGTCGCGCCCCCCGTCAGTTGCATTAGCCGACTGGTGCGCTCGCCCCGGCGGCAACGCACCAACGCACGCCGAGAGATATGCTGAAGCAGCCAGCAGCAGAACTGGGTTTGCGAACCGGCTTCGTGCCGATACCGGACACTGCTCGGTTTGCCTGCGTTGCGGCGATTGTTCAGCGCCCATTGATTCCATTCCTTTGGGTGTTGCACAACACTTTGCCATCCCGGCCGATTCTCTGGTGGCTGATATTCTGGTACATGAGCATGATCATACTTCGCCAACGAGGGGTGAGACCATGACGCCGATCTATTGTGACACAATGCCTAGTCCGGTGGGCGCGCTGTTGTTGGCTGCCAGCAACGAGGGACTCACTCATGTGCTCTTTTTACCGCTCGCGAAACCGGATCTCTCACAGTCGTGGTTGGCTGTGGACAGAACAGTGAATGGCGTCGTGGAAGACGCGCGCGATACACCGCAAGCAATCAGGTATTTGCAGCTTGCCCGTGAACAACTCGAGCAATATTTCGACGGAACAAGACAGACGTTCACCGTCCCGCTCGCTGCGTCGGGCACAGAGTTTCAGCGCACCGTGTGGCGAGCACTCACAGAGATTCCGTATGGTGACACGTGGAGCTATGGTGATGTGGCAGCGCGCATCGGAAGTCCGAAGTCCATGCGTGCGGTTGGCCTGGCCAATGGTCGCAATCCGCTCAGTATCGTGGTGCCCTGTCACCGCGTAATCGGGGCCAACGGCGCGCTCACCGGCTACGGCGGCGGGATTGAGCGCAAGCAACAGTTGCTCACGCTCGAATGTGAAGCGGCGCTATCTTCAACCGTCAGCCACTGACTTCCGGTCTCCCGCACTCGCCCCACATGTCCGACGATCCGCACATGGTCTCGCTCACTTCGCCGAATGGCGGAGGCGCGCAGCGCTTTCAGCGTGCCGCACTGCTGCTGTTGCTGGCCGGCATTTCAGTACTGTTTTTGCAGATCGTGCGTGGATTTCTGGTGGCGGTCCTGCTCGCCGCGATCTTTGCCGGCATGTCGTATCCACTGTTCTCACGCCTGCGCAAACGCATGGGTGGACGTGAGAATCTGGCGTCCGTCGTCACCATTCTGATGTTGTTTGTCGGCGTGGTTGTACCATTGGTCGCCTTTCTTGCGGTGGTGGTGTCCGAATCCGTTGCGCTCAGTCAGTCGATTGCCGAATGGGTGCGCAGCGAGCCTGACCTGCTGTCGCAGCTGCGAGCGTACGCGTCACGTATTCCGTTCGCCGACCGACTGATTCCGGAGGGCGAGGCGCTTGTCACGAAGTTGGGCGAGCTGGCTGGCCGGGCGGGTCCGATATTGGCCGGGCAGCTGGCGGCGATCGGGCGGGGCACGCTGTCCTTCATGCTGCAGCTGTTCGTGTGCGGATACGCGATGTTTTTCTTTCTGGTAGACGGCCCCGCGATCCTTCGCGTGACGCTCTACTACATCCCACTTGGCGATAGTGAAGAAGCACAGTTGCTGGAGCGTTTCGTTTCAGTGACCCGGGCCACGCTCAAGGGCTCGCTGCTGATCGGCGTCATTCAGGGTGGGCTGGGCGGCATCGCCCTCTGGATTACAGGCGTTCCGGCCCCCGCGTTCTGGGGGACGGTGATGGTCGTGCTGTCCATTATTCCAGCGGTTGGTGCGGCGGTGGTGTGGGTTCCTGCCGTCATCTACCTGTTTGCGATTGGCCAGACCACGCCGGCCATCGGATTGCTGGCGTGGTGTGCCATCGTGGTGAGTACCGTAGACAACTTCCTGCGCCCCCGCCTCATCGGTCGTGACGCACGCATGTCAGACCTGATGATCCTGATCAGTACGCTGGGTGGTATTTCGGTGTTCGGTGCATTGGGATTCATCGTGGGACCCATCATTGCCGCACTATTCGTAACCGTCTGGCACATCTACGGGCAGGCATTCCGTGGCTGGCTGCCCGATGTGCCTCCAGACGCTTTCGACAACATTGCCACCGAAGGATTTGGTGCAAAAAGCAGTGCCGCGGCAGGAGCTCAAGGCACGACGACGTTGGCTGCGGAAGTCGCGGTTACGGGGCCAGCGGACGTTCGGGACAGCTGAGCCCGCATTTTTTCCTGCGAGTTGAGCGTCCAGTCATAGTCGGTGCGTACCACCTTGAAGTCGCCGCTTTCCAGCAGCGCGCGTTCAGGGCCCGCCGGATACCACCGGGCAAGATACTGACCCAGACGTTTGTCGCTCCCACCGAAGTCTTCTTTGTACCAGGTAAAGATCAAGCTCACAAACACCGTGCGCGAGGCGACATCGACCCTGTTCTTTTCCGGTGACTGCCGGATGAAGATTCGTCCCTGCGCTGCCAGCTGTGCTTCGAGTTTTTCGCCCGTATACGCTTCGCTGCGCAGGGGCGGACACCCGATCGCTGCGCACACCAGCGCGAAATGAATGCGGGGCTCAGTGAACTCCTTGCGAATGATGTCATGCTCCACCTGATCGAGCGTGAGCGTGCGGCCGGCCGCTTTGACAATCGGCTCGGCCCAGGGGCCCTTGAGTCTGAGCAGGCCAAACGACTTGTTGACGTTGCGAATGGACTCGCGCTCGTTTTTTTGCACGATGAGCTGAATCGTGTACGCGTTATACACGTTGATCCAGAACGCCAGCCGTTCGGACTCACTGAGCGTGGTGGGTTGCACGCGATCAAGGGATGCGAGATAGGCCGCGAACTGTGCGTTGGCCCTGAACGCGTCATAGTTCACAGCCCCGCCAACCACGTGGGCGCGCAGCAGGGCGTCAAACGCGGAATGGTCGACGACCTGCGCCGACAGACCGGTGGCTGACGCGGCCAGCGCAAGCTGTACGCACAACGCGCGCTTCACGAGTGCGCTGACGGTCGCTGAAGAGAGAGGCATGGGATCGGGGTGAGGGTGGGTTTTTCGCGCCCAACCGGCCGTGGCCGAACCTTGTGGAGTGAGAGTTCCGGAAGTCATGCCCGCTGTACGCAATGGTGCGCTGACTTGGATCTCTCACGCGCGAACGGGGCGCCTTCCGGAGACAAGTCGCAACGTGCGCGGGCCGTTCCACGAGGCCGACGATTCTCCTGCTCGCCCCTTGCCCCCGACAGGAGCGCAGCCGAGGTTGCGTAGTTCAGCGGCGTGCACGCCGTATCACGCGCTCTGCGAGGGGTTTTTGCGCATGCAGGACTGGTTACTTGGCAGCTGGCGCCTCATGCGCGCCGACGCTTCACTCGATTTCGCACCGGGCGTCCGCATGGAGTTCATGGAGGCGGGCGAACTCCTGTATCACATTGACGTTGGCGGTCGCGACCAGGTCATCGCGCTGCGTTACCGAGTGGAAGGCAATACGCTGCACACGGAAAACAGTGCATCGGCACACACCATGTCCGTGCGTTTCGAGCACGGCGTTGGCGATGTGCTCAAGTTGGACTTCGCGGGCGCGCAGGCCTGGCTGGTACGCGAAAGCGAGTCGGTCGCGCCCGGGGATATTGTGTGAGCCCGCAATCTCGGCGCACCGTGCGTGGTGCCTGGAAAGCCTTTGAGGATCGCGCCTTCAACGTCATGCTGAAAGCCGAACGCAAAGTGCGGGCGTTACCGGCCAACGTCCGACTGCAACCCACAGCGCTGGACCGTCAGGTGTTTCGCCTGTTCGTGGGTACCATGGCAGCGCTGGTGATCGTCTTCGCAATGCCTACGCGAGTGTGGCGCATCCGTGCGCTGCTCATCGTTGGTGCTGCGATCTTTGTGATGCTGTTGGTGCTCCTGCTGCTCGACGCCTTCCCGCAACGGAAACGGTAACTGCATCACATGCGACTCCCTGTCCTTCCGCTCACCGCACTGGCTGTCGCGCTCACAGTTTCCGCTGCCCCTGATCCACTCAGGGTGATTCGCGCCGGCCCTTCGAACCCGGCCGCCCCAACGGATACGGTGCTCATCACCTTTGACCGTCCGGTGGCCGGTTCCGTCGACAACACGGTGCCGGCGTCGAGCATTGTACGCATTGATCCCGCGATCAGCGGGCGTGTGGAATGGCGCGATCCTGTGACGCTGCGCGTTGTACCCGATGCACCGTTGCCACGTGGCCGCACGTATCAGGTGGTTGTGTCGCGCGAGTTTCGCGCCATGGACGGCAGCAGTCTGGAACAGCCGTACCGGTTCGTGTTTCGCGTACGCGGCCCTACGCTGCTCGGCGGCTCACCGGTGTCTGGCGAAGACACGGCGCGACTGATTGCGCGAACTCCACGCCTTACGCTTTTTTATGATGCACCGGTGGCTGACGCCGATATCGCGGCGCGCGCGCGATTGTTGCCCGCGGCAACATGCAGAGACAGCGCGGGCCGTCGTGCACAGGCTGTGTTGCTTCGTCCGCTGTCCGACGCGGAGCGCGCTGCAGACACCGCTGACTCCGCCAACACACCCGGGCGTTCGGGCGCACGTGCGCGCCCCACAGACGACACGCAGGGCTCACTCCCCTACGCCGTGCGGCTTGTTGCGGAGCGCCAGCTGCCCGCCAACTGCGACGCAACACTTGTTGCGCCCACCGAGCTGGGAACCGGTAAGGTTGAGCGCACACCTGTACTCGCTGATGCCAACTGGCATTTTCGCACACACGGGGCGTTTCAGATTGACAGCGCGCGCTGCGCCGGTGCGCCGTGGTGCCCGCAGGGGCCGGTGCTGCTGCACTTCAGCACGCCGGTGCGCGGTGCAGAGCTGGCACGTGTACTGAACATTGCACCCCGAACCTCACTGTTTCTTGACACCGCGCGTACCGCCGCAACGTGGCAGCTATCGGGCACACTGGTGCCACGCACTGCGTACGCACTCATTCTCGCGCGTGGATTGCGCGACGTGTTCGGACAGTCGCTGGGCGGTAATCCCAGCGTTGGCATTCGCACGACAGGCTATGCACCGGACGTGCAGGCACCGTCTGGACGCCTCACAGTTGAACGAACCGGCTTTCGCACGCTCGCGGTACGCACCATGAACATTGACACCCTGCTGGTTGAACGGTTGTCGGTGCCCGATTCAGCGACGGCCCGTTTACTGGCCGGTGGCGAGTGGACCTGGCGGGAGTTCTGGCTCGCGCAACCACGCGGCATCACGCGTCAACGCATCGCGATTACCCGCACGCCGGATCGTGGACGCATTGTATCGGTAGCGATGCCAGCGGGAACCGCTGCACAACCCGCACCGGCGCTGCAACTCGTGCGGGTGCGCGACGCCCGTGGCGCTGAACAGGCAAACGATGCTGACGAATGGTTCAGGCTCGCACTCGTGCAGGTCACCGATCTGGGTGTGCATGCAAAAATCGGCGACAATAGCGGCCTGGTGTGGGTGACAGATGGACGCGACGGACGCGTGCAATCAGGCGCGCGCGTAACGTTGCACGACCAGAGCGGCAAGGTACTGGCGAGTAGCGCTACGAATGCCGATGGCATCGCGCTGTTGTCCGACTTCAGTTGGCAGCGGCCGCAGCCAGCCGACAGCACAAACGGCTTCGAGACGCGCCTCGAGGAAGGTTTCGTGACGGTTGCGTTAGGGAATGATCGCGTACTGCTGCCGGTGCGCGATCATGACCCTGACCTGGCACCATGGCGTTTTGGAATACGCAGTGCGTACGGCACCGATCGCGCCACGATTGCGGCGGCACTGTTCACCGAACGGGACATCTATCGGCCCGGCGAAAACGTGTACGCCAAAGCCATTGTGCGCGGCGGACCACTGGGTGCGCTGCGTGCGCCCGCGCCGGCTGATACGGTCCGGTGGATTCGACGTGATACGGACTATCGCATTATCGATTCCGCGCAGGCACAGCTGTCCGAGTTTGGCACCAGCAACATCGCACTGCCGATTCCGGCCGATGCAAAAACCGGTTTTTATCAAATGGCTCTGGAGTGGCGACACCGTCAGCGCTGGGAACCAATTGCCTACGTGTCGTATCGCATCGCCGAGTATCGACCGCCTGAGTTTCTGGTCGATATGACCAACGAGCGTGAGCCGGCGCGCCCCGGTGATTCACTCGGCGTACGCGTGGCTGCGCGATATCTGTTTGGTGGACCACTGGCCGGTGCCGTCGTGCGCTGGTCACTCACCGAGCAGCCCGTGGCTGCAGGCGAGCTCGCTATTCCGGGTACCGACGGTTGGATGGTTGGAGATAGCGACTACGGGTGGCAACCGCGCGAACCGTACCTCGGCACCCGGTTTGTCACCAGCGGCACTGACTCACTCAACGCCGACGGTGTGATTGCGCTCGCAGTACGCACCCCGGACAATCAAACCGGTCAACCTCGGCGCGTTACCCTCACCACCAACGTGATTGACGTAAACCGGCAACAGGTTGGCTCGCGTACGAGCAGCGTGGTGCATCCCGCGGCTTTCTACATTGCAGCCAGACCGGAGGGTGATCAATGGTTCTGGACGGCGAACCGCGCGCGCGCAATCAGCCTCGCGGCGCGTCGTGCAACAGGTGAGCGCGTTTCGGGCGTGCGCATTGACGGTCTTCTGGTCCGGCGGGAATGGCATCGCGTACAGCGTATCCGGAACGGTATCGCTGAACAGGTTGGTGAATGGGTGGCCGACACGGTGTCGCGGTGTACCGTGACCGTTGGTGCGATTGACGGAACGTGCAATGTGACGCCTACGAAGGGAGGTGTGCATTCACTCATTTTCACGGCCCGTGACAATGATGGCCGCACAACGGTTACCGCATTTACACGTTGGGTAGCGGGGCCGGAATGGGTACCGTGGAGTGATGACAATCAGCTCAAACTCGATGTCATTGCCGACAAGGAGCGCTACGCACCCGGCGACACCGCCACGCTGATGTTTGCCTCACCGTTCACCAATGCAGAAGCGTTGATCACGGTTGAGCGGGAGGGAGTGCTTGAACATCGCCGTCAGCGTTTGACGTCGGGCACCACCACGCTGCGATTGCCAATCACTGAAGCGCACGCACCCAACATCTTTGTGTCCATGCTGGTGGCACGCGGACGCGTTCAAGCACCCGATGCAACCGGTGATCCCGGCCGACCCACGATTCGTGTAGGCTTTGCCGAGCTGCGTGTTACACCCGAAGTCAAGCGATTGCGGGTGACCGTGGCACCCGACCGTGCGCAATATGCTCCGGGCGATTCCGCGCGTGTGCAAGTCGCGGTGCGCGATGCGGCGGGGAACGGCCAGCGCAGTGAAGTCACACTGTGGGCGGTGGATCAAGGTGTGTTGTCACTCACCGGATTTGCCACACCCGATCCTGTCGATCTGCTGTACTCGCCGCGTGGGTTGGGACTGACACTGGCGAGCACACACGCCAACGTTGCGCCGCAGCTGCCGGAAGGTGAGAAGGCCACGCGAGAGCCAGGCGGTGGCGGCGGTGGTTCTGATGATGATGTGCTGCGTTCCCGTTTCCGCACCACCGCGTTTTTTCTCGGCAGTGTTGTGACAGATGCCAATGGCAACGCTACGGCAACTGCAACGCTGCCGGATAATCTGACAACGTTCCGCGTGATGGCGGTCGCGCTCACCACGGGCGATCGATTCGGTAGTGGTGACACCACGTTGCTTGTCACGCGACCACTGATCGCGCGTGCTGCGTTGCCGCGCTTTGTGCGCGTTGGCGATGTGGTGGATGCGGGCACGACAATCAATCGCCGGGAGGGCGCATCGGGCACGGTGCGCGTAGACGCGAAGGCGACGGGCGCTACGCTCGTGGGCAGCGCCAGACAGAATGTGCGTGTAGAGCTGGATCGTGCGGTTGATGTGCGCTTCCCGTTTCGTGTTCCGGCGGGCAACAGTGTCAACTTCCGCTTTGATGTAAGCGGCGGTGGTGACCGCGACGCTGTACAGGTCAGTATTCCTGTTCGCGAAAACTCAAGACCGGTGCAGGCGAGCGCGTCGGCAATGATTGCCACCCAGGGCACGCTCACCCTGCCGTGGCTCGACAACGCCGACCTCCAACGTTCGCGCTTGTCGCTCTCACTTGGCGCATCGCCACTGGCGCTGGTGCGCGCCGCGGCCGAACGGGCGCGCGTATACTTGTGGGCGTGCACGGAACAGATCGCCAGCACCGCGTTGCCACTTATCGCACTGATGGCGTCCGATCAGGCGCCGCCATCGGCGTTGTCTGATGTGGCGCGTGTGGTGCGCACACTTGAGCAACGTCAGCGCAGCGATGGTGGAATCGGGTACTGGAGCAGTGGCGACTGGACCACACCGTGGCTCACTGCACACGCGGCGTTGGTGTTGGTGGAAGCACGTGCGGTGGGCGTGCCGGTTGATTCATCAACATTGCAGCGCGTCGCGGACTACCTGCGCCAGGCGGTTGGAGAGCCGGAGGCCGCCTATGCGCCTTCACGTGGGTTAACGCCGGTGTCGCGTCGCTTTGCGCTGCCGCACGTGATACTCGGTGAGTATGTCGCAGCAGCGGAAGCGCTGCGAGCACTTGGCCAGCCGAATGTAGCCGTTGAAAACAATCTGGTACGACAGGCGGCCCGTTTGTCGTTGGCCGACCGCGCGCGACTGGCGCGTATTATCGCCGAACGGGGAGATGTGCCAACGGCGCGAACACTGCTCGAAGGACTGTGGGCGCGGGTACGGCAGGATGGCAGGCGCGCGCTGCTCACTGACACCCTTGATCGCAACGGTTTCTACTTCGCCAGTCCGCTGCGGGTGAGCGGCGAGCTGCTGCGCGCCACGTTACTTGTTGATGCCGACCATGCGCTCATTGCGCCGTTGATAGAAACGGTGGTGGCACAGGCGCGAGGTGGCAGCGGATGGTTTGGCGTCACGCCGGACATGGCCACGGCCGTGCGCGCATTGCGTGTAGTGGAGCAGCGGCAGCAGCAGGCCACACAACGAGGTGCACGGGTGATGCTCGATGGCCGCACGGTGTTCACCATCGCGCCGGGCACAGTGCTGCGTGACACCTCACTTGCTCTGCGTGAGTTGCTCGGTGGCAACAGTGCGCCGCGTGGCGACTCCGTATCACTCACGATCACGCCGCTCACTGATGGCGCGGCGCTCTTTGCGAGCGCTACGCTCATCACGGTGGCCAACGCACCGCCCACGCGACCACTTGAGCGAGGCATCACGGTAGAACGTTGGACCGAAAACGCGGAAAGCGGCGCGACTATTTTGAGTGCACCGGCTGGCGCGCTGGTACGTGTGAAGGTTCGCGTAACGGTTCCCGCCGAACGCTCGTTTGTTGCAATCGAAGATCCGTTGCCCGCCGGACTCGAGCCGGTGGACTTGTCGTTGCGCACCTCGGTGCTCGCAGCCAGTGCACCCAATGCCGGCAATACACCGGTGGGGACGCGAGGCGCGTACTTCTACGGCGAAGAAGACGATCCGATGACGTCGTGGAGCAGCGGGCGGTGGGACGCTGGATTCTGGACGCCGTTTGAGCATCGTGAGCTGCGCGATGATCGCGTGATCTGGTCGGCAACCACCGTGTATCCGGGGCAGTTCACACTGTCATACCTGGCGCGTGCCACCACACCGGGACGTTTTGTGCGACCACCGGCGTTTGCCGAAGAGATGTACGACCCGTCGGTGTTCGGACGCACGGAAGGCAGCGTGTTCACGATTACCGCGCCGCGTCCGTAATGCGTGAGTCGCCTGAAGGTGCGCCACCGGAACGCGTGCGTCGAGCCACTCTTTTGCGGTCGGTTGCGACGGTTGCAACCGCAATGCTGCTCTCCGCAGTCACATTCACCGCGTGGCTCTTCACCCCGCCCAACAGTGCGATGCTCTCCGAGCCTGCGGATCTCGCACTCACCATTACCGATCGTGACGGTGTCGTACTGCGCGATACGCGAGCACCCGGTGGCCAGCGCTGGCGCTGGATGCATATTGCAGAAATGGATCCGGCCGTTGCGGCTGCCTTCATTGCTGCTGAAGACCGTCAGTTTGCCGATCACGGCGGCATTGCGTGGCGTTCCGTGGCACGCGCGGCTCGCGACAATCTGGTGGCCGGACGCGTAGTGTCCGGCGCCAGCACCATCACCATGCAGACGGCACGGCTGCTGCGCGGACACGGACGCGGCGTGCTTGGCAAAGCGCAACAGATTGCGTGGGCGCTGCGACTGGAGCACCATCTGAGCAAGGACGAGATTCTGGAGCAGTATCTCAACCGGGTACCACTCGGTCAGGGCACCATTGGCGTAGAAGCTGCGTCACGACTCTACTTCGCCGCGTCGGCGTCGCAACTCGGTGCTGGAAGAGCCGCAGTATTGGCGGGAATTGCACGCTCCCCGGCACGCGACAATCCGCTCTCGTCGCCCGAACGCGCGGCCACACGACGGAACGCGGTGCTGCGCACCCTTGAAGCGCGAGGATATCTCACCACCGCGGATCGGGAGCGCGCCGAGCGCGAACCCGCTCACGAGTCTGCGTCGCTGCAACGCCTGTTGTTTCGCGCGCCGCATTTCACCACACGTGTGCTCGCGTGGCGTGACAGCATTGCCGCTGCCAGCTCCGGTACCGGCAGCTGGAGCGCACAGGGGGAGAGAGCGGGAGACGCTTCATCGCATACGCTGCGCACCACACTCAGCCTGCCGCTGCAACTCGCGCTTGAGCGCGACGTGCACGAAGTCGTGCAATCGCTGGCGGCACAACGTGTGCAGCATGGCGCCGCTGTTGTACTCGACAACGCATCGGGCGACGTGCTGGCGTGGGTAGGCAGTCCGGATTTCTTCGGTGAACGCGGACAGGTGGACATGGTCGTGTCCCGACGTCAACCCGGATCAGCACTTAAACCCTTCCTCTACGCGCGCGCCTTCGAAAGCGGCATGCATGCCTCAAGCATTCTCGATGATATCCCACGCACATGGATGACATCCACCGGACCGTACCGTCCGCGCAACTACGACAGACAGTTCCGCGGTCCGGTGCGTGCGCGTGTTGCGCTTGCCAGCTCGCTGAACGTACCGGCGGTTCAGCTCACGGACATGATCGGAGCCGCGTCGCTGCTCGATATGCTGCATCGCGCGGGCTTTGCGTCACTCACCCGCTCAGCCGACTACTACGGACTCGGACTCTCACTCGGCAACGGAGAAGTCACGCTGCTCGAACTGGCCAATGCATATCGCATGCTGGCCAATGCTGGTGAGTACACACCGGTTTCGGTGCTGCGTAATGCCGCGAAGCGCACGCGGGTACCGGGCGTGGCGTCCGACGTGGGAGTGGCGCCCGATGTGGCGGCTCTGACGCTCGACATTCTGGCCGATCGCGACGCACGCCTGGCCGGTTTCGGAGACGCCACCGTGTTCGATTTTCCGTTTCCGGTGGCGGTAAAGACCGGCACCAGTCGCCACTTCACTGATAACTGGGCCGTTGCAGTTGCCGGTTCGTTCACCGTTGCCGTCTGGGTGGGAAACTTCGACGGCACGCCGATGGCCGCCGTCTCGGGGATCGCCGGTGCTGGTCCGTTGCTCAGACGTGCTGTGCTCGCCACTGCGGCACAGCAGGCGCCGGGAGTCTTGCCGTCCCCCGCGCAGTTTGCAGCCACGCGTATCCGCGTGTGTCGCGTCTCAGGGCTGCTCGCCCATTCCGGATGTGAATCGGTAGACGAATGGCAGCTCGCAGGGCGTGAGCCGGTACCCGCCGACGATTGGCATCGTGACGGCGCGATCGTGCTGCCGGCGCGATTCGCGGCGTGGCAGGCAGCGCAGATGCAGCGTTCGTTGGCACTGGGCGCATCGGCCGCGGTGGTTGCACCAACCAACTCAAACGCCGCTGTCACCTTGCTCTCCCCGGGCGACGGTGATGTGTACGTGCTGCCGCGCGGACCGGAGCGTGAGGTTGCCACCATTGCACTGCGTGCGTCTGGCGCAGGGAGCACCGGCGACATGAAGTGGACGATTAACCGGATACCAGTGACGTCAGACCGTTGGCAACTCACCACCGGCACGCATACAGTGCGTGCGACTGTGGCATCCGGCGAGTTCGCTGAAGCCACAATCCATGTGCGCGAAGCCGGGATACGCTGAATGACAGAAAGCGACGGTGCATGGCCGCAGCGCTTCCCTGCCGCGCCCTGGATCATGCCTTTCGCGGTGTTCATGCTGTTGTTGGTGGTGATGCCAGCGTTACCGATCGCGCAGCCGTGGGAATCGATAGTGCGCGTGTCAGTGATCGTCGCCAGCCTGTGGTTCTTTTCGCGCCGCGTATTGTCCACGCTGCGCGTGGAACAGGCGCTGCCGTCAATCGCGCTGGGCGTGGCGGTGTTTGCCCTGTGGATTGCGCCCGACACGCTCATCGTGGGATGGCGCGATCATCCGATCTTTCAGAACAGCGTGACCGGCACGGTAAAAAACACGATCGCGCCTGGGGAGTTTGCGAATCCTCTGGTGGTGGTGCTCAGGTTTGCACGCGCCGCGTTGCTGGTACCCGTTCTTGAGGAGCTGTTCTGGCGCGGCTGGCTGCCGCGCTGGATCGTGAACCCCGACTGGCAGTCGGTGCGGCTTGGTACGTATAACACGCTGGCGTTTGCCGGCACTGCCGTGCTCTTCGCCGCGGAACATGGCCCCTACTGGGAAGTGGGGCTGTTGTGCGGCTTGATCTTCAACTGGTGGATGTGGCGCACCCGGTCACTGGGCGACCTGATACTCACCCACGCGGTGACCAATGCGTGTTTGAGCGCCTACGTGCTCTGGAGCGGGCGTTACGAGTACTGGATGTAGCGGAAACCGGCTGGCAACGGGCGCAGCCAGCCCTGCCCTGCCCGTTCAGGCGCCTGGGCGTTCGCAACAACCACCCCAACACTCACGGCCCGTATACAATCGGCGATGTACCAGCCTTGATATCACGCGCACCATTGGCCACGCCCATGCCGACCGCGAGACCAACCGTAAGCGCTGTACCAATGCCCACGATCGGCAGTAACGCCATCACCGGCGCACTCACCAACAACGCCGCGCCGCCGGCGAGCCAGGGCGCGATTCCCTTCCGAACTGCTTCCACGTACCGCAACCGATCCCGAACGAACCGGCGTGTTGCTCCGTGAACGGTGATCGCCAGAACGAGTGCGATCGCGAGCGACAATAAAAATCCAATCATCATGACCTCCGGTTGTATCAGCCTAACGGCGGGACCGGGCGCAGGTTTCACGAGACATTTCCAGTATCTCCCGGTGCATATCCCCACAGGGACAGACTACGCTGTGGTCGCCAACCCATGCCAGTCGCATGGCGCCGACTGTGCTCGCGGGATATCGTGAGCGAGGTCTCACTTCTGCCCAACTATGCGCCCTGAATTCCGCACCCGTCTTCTCGCGTTGCTCGCCGGCTGCTGTGCCGTGAGTGGCTGCCGGCTGCAACCGCCCACAGCGGCACCCTCCGACGCGCCGCAGGTGCTGGCCCATCGCACCTTCTCGGCGCCACACCCTGGCGAGTCCGGTCCGTACACCGTTCGCAAGCTGTATTACGGCAGCGGCACCGATAAACAGCGTGCCGAATACC
>JAABRT010000041.1 GCA_011390805.1 Gemmatimonas sp.
AATGTTTCGATGCGATCTTCCGCCAGCGACCCGTTGGGAATGCGCACAATGGTGCGCTCAAGCGTGCGCACGCTGGTAGACCGCAACCCGATTCGCTCCACCGTGCCTTCCACGGTGCCGATACGTACAAAGTCTCCCACGCGGAACACCTTGTCAGCCGCCAGCGACACCGAGCCGAACAGATGCTCCACGGTTTTCTGTGAGGCCAGCGCCAAGGCAACACCGCCGATACCGATACCGGCCAGCAGCGTGCCCACCGGATACCCGAACTGCGCCAGCACCACGAGCAGCGCGACAATCGTCACCACTACTCGCAGAAAACGCGTAAGCAGCGGTACCAGGGTGCGTGTTTGCGCCTGCCCATCAGCCCACGAGCCGAGCAGCAGCTGATCCTGTACCAACGTGATCACCCGCAGTGCCGCCCAGAACAGCGCGAGCAACACCAGTCCACTGGCCGTGGCGCCAATAAACCCACCCACCCGCGCGTTGAGACCGAGTACGGCAAACATCGGCATGGCCAGCACACCTACCAGCCACAGACGGAAGGGTCCGCGAATGCGCGAGACCAGCAACTCATCCCACGTGGTGGCAGTGCGCGCCGTGACCAGTGCTATAAGGAAGCGCGCGGCCAGCGCAATAACTGCCGCCAGCGCGAGGCAGGCGGCAATGGCCACTGCCATGCCGATCCACTGCCAGTAGTACACACCGAATGGTCCTTCACCGAGTAACGGTGTAGGCACACGACCACGCAACCAGGCGTCCGGCAACGCGGCGTACCAGCCATCAATACTCGCCACGGTCTCGCGGTCAAACACCCAGCGCGTGACACGTCCGCCGGAAAAACGGCGCACGTACACCGGCTCTGCCAATCCGGTCGCACCGGGCACCACGCCCAACCGATCACGCCCGGGCTCACCGTCACTGGTGTCCCCGATTGCAAGCGGCGAGACGTTGTCCATCTCGATCCACAACCGCTGGTCCAGCACTTCGCGCAGGCGACGTGCGAGTTCGGCGGCGCGCGACTGCTCGGCGCGTGGAATATCGAGATACTGAGCCGCTTGTTCGTACTTGTGCTGCTGCGCCAGTTCGAGAAAGGCGGTGACTGACGCGCGTGGCGATTCCGGCGACATGCGCGCGGCAACGACGGCCGTGGAATCAGCGTTGCCACGCTGTCCCGACCCGGGCAATCCAAACTGTGCGTGCAGCAGCGATGCGGGCAGCGCACTGAACGCCAGCCAAGCAAACGCCACGAGCGACTTGATCATTGGAACCGAAAATGTCGGGGGGGAGCGGACGTATCGTCGGCCGGTGCGCCATGTAGATCGCGATCGCACTGGGCAATCGCACAGTCTTGAACGCACTCACGCGCAACAACGCGCGATGACGCAATGACCCGGGTGGGACTCGAACCCACGACCTACGGATTAAAAGTCCGCTGCTCTACCAACTGAGCTACCGAGTCGTAGCCATCACTCACATGATGGCCAGCCTCCAAATATAGCGAAGTTCACAGATAGTCCAGTTCCCTGATCATCAAACTTCGCGCTGCCTTCCCCGCGGTGGCGGCGCGGCAAGGCACCGATGGCATCCGCCACCAGCGGTGCCCATCAGGTTGAAACTGAGTAGCCCTCTTCAACCACCGCGTTGGTGACAGCGGCCAGCGCCCGGTCCGTGGTCAACATCTGCTCGTCCACATTCACCGATGCGCTGCCAATTGCGACCTCGGACACGGTCACACCCGGCACCGCCTCCAGCGCGCGCTTCACAGCGGCCACGCAGTGTCCGCAGGTCATACCATCAATCTTGAGATCAAGCGTGCTCATATCGTCCTCAGGAAGTGGAAGATTCGCCGCGACGGGGCCCGTGCGCAGTGCCGGCGCGTCCCACTCACAGCTGAAAGCGAATGGTATACCCCCACCCCCTATACTGCAATAGCTCCGCCGGCCGACGTGCGATGCAAGGCGAGATACTCACCGATGAGTGCGTCCCACACGCGATCCCACGTGCACGACTCGGCAAACCCCCGGGCCTCGCGGGCCTGCATCGTGAGCTTTTCACGATCGTCGATGTAGGCGATGAGAGCGGCGGCCAGCGCCTCGGGGTTGTCGGGGGCGACCAACACGCCGCGCGATTCGCCCACCAGTTCCCGGGTAGGCCCCACATCTGCAGCGGCGACCGGGAGCCCCGATGCCATTGCCTCCAGCAGCACGTTGCCAAAGGTGTCGGTGGTACTGGGGAACACGAACACATCGGCGCTTGCATAGGCCGCGCTCAGCTTATCGCCCGACAGCTTGCCCGGCAGCCATCGCGGTGACGGGGTGCGCGCGTGCACCTGCGACTCATATGGACCGTCTCCCACAAGCATGAAGGCCGCCTGACCCGGTCGCACCTCGTTCACCAGCTGCATGGCCGCCAATGCGGTATCCAACCCCTTTTCGGCGGCCAGGCGCCCCACGTAGCCAATCACCAGTGTCTCATCGGACGCACCCATGGAGCTCCGCAGCTCAGGTGACCGGTGAACAGGCGAGAAGCGCTGCACATCCACACCGCGCGACCAGACGCGGCAGGAGCGGAACCCCTGCGCCTCAACTTCCTTCACAATGGCCTGCGTCGGACAAAACGTGCGCAACCCGCCGCTGTGAAACCATCGCAGATACTGCCAGCCCGGCCGGGCCAGCAAGCCCAGCCGATAGTACTGCGCGTAGGCGGTGA
Source organism: Gemmatimonas sp. (assembly GCA_011390805.1). Classification (GTDB taxonomy): domain Bacteria; phylum Gemmatimonadota; class Gemmatimonadetes; order Gemmatimonadales; family Gemmatimonadaceae; genus JAABRT01. The sequence continues at coordinate 2,713 of JAABRT010000041.1, forward strand.
AGCTGGTGTGATACGACGTCACCAGCGGCACACCAAGGGCACGTGCCGCACGCCGGCCAGCCAACCCCACGCCAAACTCGGTGGCCACATGCACCAGTGTTGGTGCAAAAGCCGCGAGTTCGCGCTGCACGCCGCGTCCACTCGGCCAGGCGAGCTGCAACTGCGGGTAGGCCCAGAACGGCACGCTGCGCGCGCGGGTGACACCCTGCGCCGGCGTCGCTTCGGGATCGTCAACGGTGAACACATGCACCGCGCCACCGCGCGCTTCCACCGCAGCTCGCAAACGTTCAAGCGTTCGCGATACCCCATTCACTTGCGGCGTCCACGTATCGGTGAACAACGCCAATCGCAGCCCTGCGGCGTGTCCTGAACGAACATCGCCCGTGCTCGTCTCAGGGACGGGCACGGGCGAGAGCATGTGCGGAGTGGTTGGCGGCATGATGCGAAGCTATCCCGCTGCGCCCCACCACTTCAACGCAACCGGCCCGAACCACACACAATAAGACACACGTGCCACCAAGCGATGACACGACTGTTACACAACCGGTTAGTTGTTGCGCATGGAGATGGCAGCAACAGTGGCTTCGGCCGGCGTTTCAATCACAAACGACACACGGCGATTCAGCTCGGCGCCGGTGTCATTGCCCATCGCACCCGGACGCACCTGACGCTCGCTGCCGTAGCCCACGCTCGTGACGAGTGAAGGTGGCACACCCTGGCTGGCCAGGTACTCGCGCACGGCGTCAGCGCGACGCTGTGAGAGGTCGAGATTGTAGGCACGCGAGCCGGCGGGATCTGCAAAACCTTCTACCGTAATGGCCGCGCCGTTGTAATACGAACGCACCACGGCTGCGAAGCGCTCGAGCGCCTGACGATCTTCGTCACGCACCGTCGCATCGTCGAATGCGAAGTGCACCGGGAACGCAAACTTCACCTGATTTTCCATGGCCGTGATCTTGGCACCGAACTCATCACGCAGCGTGGTCAGATCGGCGCGCAACGCAGCCAGGTCACGCGTGACATCGGCACGCACCGTGCTGTCACCCGCGATGCGGGCCGACCGCTCCGATGCCAGCTCAGTTGAAAGCGCAACGCGCTGATCTTCCAAACCCTGCCGCACGAACCCCTTGGTAGCGCACGCACTCAACGATGTAACCGCCAGTGCCGCCATTCCGAACAATCGCAGTTGACGCATAGATGCCTCCAGTGAAAGTGAGTGCTCGGCACATTTACCGGCACGCATCATGGAAGTAACAATGCAGATACATCGTGCGCAGTGACGTGGAACACGATCACGCTAACCCTTTGCCAACCACTCTCCACCATCGACAACAAAAATCGCACCGGTAATCCAATCACCGGCGGGCGACGCGAGGTACGCCACCATATTGGCGATGTCACGTGGTGTGCCCCAACGGCCAAGCGGGATGCGATCGCGGGCGTAGCTTTCCATGCGCTCGGTTGCAGCGGCGAACACATCAGGTATACCGCTCTCAGCCGGAGGCGTGAACGCCTTGCGCACCCCTTCGGTTGGAATGGGACCCGGTGCGATTGCGTTCACGCGGATACGATCGGGCGCCCACTCTACGGCCAGGGTGCGGGTGAGGGCATCAACTCCCGCCTTGGCCGCCGTTGCGTGCGCCATTTGCGGCCACCCTCGGTAGTGCAGCGTCATGGAGGTACTGATAATGCGTCCCCCCCCTTGGCTCTTCATTGTTTGATACACAGCCTGCGAGCAGTGGAAGGTGCCATACAGATCGATCTCCAACACGGCCTTCCATGCATTCGGCGACAGTGTGGCGCTGGGCGCATAAAAATTGCCAGCCGCATTGTTCACCAGCAGATCAAGCCGACCGTGCGTTTGCGCAACGTCATCGACCACCGCTCGCACGCGTTCCTGATCACGCACATCCAACGCCACGCTGCTCACCGACAGCCCCTTGGCCAGCAGTGCATCGCGTGCCGTTTCAAAATGCTCAGGCTTTCTGCTGGCAATCACAACATGCGCGCCCAGAGAAGCGAGCAGTTCGGACACTCCCAAACCGATACCGCTGCCACCACCGGTGATGAGCGCCACCTGACCGCGCAGCAGGTCTGCACGAAAAATGCTGTCCGATTCCGCTGATTCAGATGCCATGGTATGACAGCTCCGCCGGTGAAGGGATCGTGTGTCTGGTTTCGGGAGTGCCTGACGCCCGCACGTTGCGCCGGGTACGCACCGCCTTGGGTAAACGCGATGCCAGAGCTTCCTGTATGGACCGCGCTTCCGCCAGTGGCAGGTCAATCATGCTGGCGTCACCGCCGCTTCCGGCCGTTGTGAGTTGCAGCGTGGCAACACCGAACAATCGCTGCAGCGGCCCCTGCTGGAGTTCCACAAGTTGCAGCTTGCGCTCCGGCAAAATCACCGTGGTGCGTGCAATGCCTCCCTCGCGCACCATGACATAGCCGTTGGCCATATGCAAACCGCGCACGCGCCAGCGCAGCACTGCCAACGCCCATGATGCCGGCAGCAGCCAGCCGAGCGCGAGCCACGCGTCACCACGCCACCACACGATGGCGCCAATCAGCACCCCGAGACGCAGCGATGAACCCGCGGCCTGACGAAGCCACGAGAGCGGTGCAGCGCGACGCCACATCCCCCCCCCGCGCGCCGTAGCCAGTGCCTCATCGATGTTGGCATCCGGGAATACTTCCGCCACCATGCGCGCCACGTTGTCCAGGTGCACAATGGGCAGCAGATGCTGCGCGCCCCCGGACGCGCCGTCTGAGCCGGTGGCCGAGCCGGCTGACACCAGCAGCAGCTCTCCCCGCTTGAACGGCCGGCGCAACATCGTCTGCCGAAAACGGATCGCCTGCGCACGCGCCAGTGGCACACTGGCCTCCACCCGGCTGAACAGCCCGTGCCTGCGACGCAAGTCGCGCCCCACCCGCTCAAGCGTGAACCCGTAATACCGCACCACAGAACCAGCCACGGACACCAGCCATGAAGCAAACAGAATCGGCAGCACCACCACGACGAGCAGCAAACCAAACACCCAGACACTGCTCATCGCCGCGCCCAACGCTTCCAGCGGACTGCCCAATGCGCCCGGCAGCAGCAGACGCTCAAAGAACGAGGAACCAAAGCGCTCACAGCCACTGATCAGCAACGCGATCAGCACGCCGATGTTGTTGGACGTCCCACCGGCCACCATCAGCTCTTCAACATCGATCGTGGCAATGACCACCGGTTCCGGCTCGCGCTCTGGTGCAACGACCGTGGGGGCGATATCCGTCGCGGCCTGCTCCGCAAGGGCCTGGGCGGCAGGTCTGGATGCGACGGCCAACCGGCGTTCCGACACCAGCTTTTCACGCAACGCCTGCGCATCGCCCCAACGCAGTACACTCAAGTCGGCTTCGGCACTCGCGCCCGATGTGCCGGTTTCCACACGCAGCTCCGCCATTCCAAACACGCGCTGCAACGCCGACTGTCTCACGTTCACGCTTTGGATCCGGCCAAACGGGATGATGCGCGACTGCTTGCGCAGCACACCGCTCTTCACAATCAGCGCGTCACGCGACAGACCATAGCGTTTGGTGAAATACGACGCCACCGACCACGCGGCGGTGAGTGCCAGAACCGCTGCACCAAGCAATGCGACAATGCGTCCGCCGCGATCGCGGTTCTGCATGTACAACACCGCAATGGGAATCACGCTGCGGGTAAGCGCGTTCACCCATTCCAGCAGCACGGAAAAAATGTGCAGGCGCTGCAGCTCTACTGCGCCTTCGTCCACCAGCTCGCGGTCCGTACTCACAGCGGCTCGACAACGCCCGCAAGTTGCGCCAGCTGTTCACGGAGCGCGGCCGCATCGTCCGGGCGCAGCCCGGGCACGGTCAGCGACGCGCCGCTACCCGACGCGGTATGTACGGTCACGCGCATGAGGCCGAGGGCCCGCTCAATCGGACCCTGCTCGGTATCAACGTGCTGAATACGGGTATACGGCACCACACTTTCAGTTCGAACCATCACTCCGCGATCAAGTCGCAACGCGTCGTCGGTCACGCGGTAGCGCCAGGCATCGTAGCGCCGCCGCGGGAGTCGCCACGCAGCCAGTCCCGCGATCAGCCAGGGCACCAGCGCGACCGCGACCGCCACCCATGGTTTGTCCTCGTGAAACACAACGTACGCGCCACCCCCCAACAACGCCGATGGCAAAATCGCCTGCAGCAAAAAGCTGATGCGCCAGAGTGTTTGCACACGCGTAGCGAGCGCGCGCGGTGCACCGTCGTCAGACGTGTGTGCAGTGTGAGGAGCACCGGATGCTTCATCAATGTGCGGCACAACCTCCGACAACAGCGTCGAGTCTTCAGAAGACGCTGGATCGTGCGACAGTGTTGGCGGTTCCGTCATGACAACTCCAGCGAGATCTGCACGGACTGACAAAAGGTGCGTCGATGATGCGGCGTCAAACCAAATCGCGTGATCGCATCCCGGTGCACCGGCGTTCCGTATCCAACGTTACGCTCCCACCCATAGTTGCCGTAACGTCGCGCCAGACGCTGCATGAGGTCGTCTCGTACAACCTTCGCGACAATTGATGCGCAGGCAATTGAATAGCAGGTGGCATCACCTTTCACCACGGCGGTGTGATCGCGCTCCAGCCATCGCAACGGGTTGCCGTCAATCAACAGATGGTCAGCCCGGCGACCAAGACGGCGCTCGCACTGCGCGACCGCACGCTGCATGGCGCGCACCGTAGCATGAAAGACGTTGATGTGCTCCACTTCGCGAACCGACGCGGCACCCACTCCAATCGCGACTGCGGCCTGTCGTATCTGCACGCACAGCCGCTCACGGGTTGCTGCATCCAGCTGCTTGGAGTCGTTCACCCCGGATATCGCGCGCCGGCCTTCGGGCATGACAATCGCACATGCGACAACGGGGCCCGCGAGGGGGCCCCGTCCAACTTCATCGACTCCGGCAATCGCGGGGCCGTGTCGCGTGCGGAGCGTCGTTTCGAGACGACTCCAGCGCGCCATCAGCGCTCCGCAGTTGCGGGGAAAATCCGCACGGTCAGCTGGTGGCCGGACCCTTGGGCGGACGCACCGTCTTGCGCTCTTTGATACGCGCCGCCTTGCCGACCACGTCACGCAGATAGTACAGCTTGGCGCGACGCACAACACCGCGACGCACAACAATCAGGCTGCCGATCATGGGGCTGTGCAACGGGAAGATGCGCTCCACGCCAATACCGTTGGAAATCTTGCGCACGGTAAACGTCTCGCTCACACCGCCGCCGCGACGTGCGATACATACACCTTCAAAAGCCTGCAGGCGTTCCTTCTCGCCTTCCTTGACTCGCACATTCACGCGCACGGTGTCGCCTGGACGAAACGGCGGAATATCGTCGCGCAGCCACTCTTTCTGCGTTTCCATAAACGGATGCATCTAACTCTCCCGGACGCGACGCGTCCGTCAGCGAGGACATCGAAAGCCTCGTCGTTGGCGGGCTGCATTGCGGCCCAGCGCCAAACAACAAGGTGCGAGAGGCCACGCCGAGTACCTGGAGGACTTCTCCGGCACCACATGCGTGGCATCGCCTCTGTCGGCAGCCCCGAAATCGGCCGACAGGATTACCCGGTGCGAACACCAAGCCTCTAAAGATAAAACGAAAGACTGTGCAAGCGCCAGTGCTTCACGACTGGAGCAAATCGCGTACAGATCCCATTGTTACACAATGCAAGTTAGCCCGCCCCCGGTCTGTCACGTAACCAGCCGTCCTGCCCGAGTCACCCGTGGCGCGTCCCGATTGCTGGCGGTGCTACTCATCGGACTCGCGGTCGCCGGATGCCGCCGCGGGCTGCCCAAGCCGGCGCCGGCCGCCATTGAAGCCTCGGGCGCACGCATCGTCGCCACCGCTGACTCGGCTACCGTGCGCAAAGCGCTCGTCCGTGCCATCACGCGCTTTCAAAACGCCTGGCGGGACGCCTGGAAGCTCAGCGAGGTCGGACGCCACGGTCCCCTGGCCTTTCACTTCCTGCGCGCCGATCTCGATGACGGCTACTTCAGCCCCGAGGTGCGGCGCTATCAGGCCATTTATTGTTATGCCGGCTGGCAAGGCGCGCTGGCGGCAGGCCCCCGGGCGGCCATGCCACTCACGGGAGACGTGCGCGACCGTCCGGATATGATGTCCATCGCAGATCTCGATGCCTTCCGGGCCCGCGCGCAATCGCTTGACAGGCTGCGCGGCAAGTTCATTAATCGCATCCGCGGTGAACGCGACACCGGGACGATCTGCCCCATTTGGCTGCCCGAGGGCGATGACCTGCCGCTGGACGAGGGCACCAATCTCGACCTGGCGCTGCGCGTTGCCTATCGGCCGCGTCTCCGGCGCGAGCGGGACAGTTTGCTGGACCGGCTGTCGGTAGCGGGTGACCGTTTTCCCGGCGACCAGTGGATTGCCGGACAGCGCGTGCGGTTTCATCTCGATCAACAGCAGCCCGCGCGTGCGCTGGCCGTCGCCGATCGGTGCGATGCTGACCAGTCGTGGTGCGAATCGCTGCGCGGCGTCGCACTCGAACGACTGGGACGCACCAGCGAAGCGGAACGTGCCTTCGCAATCGCATTGCAATCGCGCGAGGTGCCCGCCGATGAGGCCACCACCTGCGGTGATCCATATGTATTGAGCCTGCTCGATGACGCAGGACGGCAGCGGCTCGCCGCCCTGCCCTGCACCCGGCGCTCCGCCGCTCTCGACACCATGTGGTGGCTGGCCGACCCGCTCTGGTCTGATGCCGGCAACGATCGCTTTGTCGCGCATCATTCGCGCGATATGATGACGCGTTTGCGCGCTGCCGTTGATCGGGACGAACGACACAGCTGGCGCAACGAATCCGGCGGCCAGGCCCTGCGCGAAACCATTGTGCGCTACGGTTGGCCCTCGCACGTCTACTGGGGCGGACGATTTCTTGATGACTCCGTATCCATCAATCGCGAAGCAGTGCGCAAGCTGCCCGATCCACCCTATCCGGCGCTTGAGTACAGCGCCTTCGACCGCATGACGTTCATTCCTGCTGGCGACGTGTTATCGCAACCGTTCAGCAGCGATCCCTCGTCATGGACGCTGTCCCGCAGTTTGAATGACGCACTCGATGACTGGACGCCCACAGAGCATATGTCGCGCGCGATTCCCGTGCGCCCCATGCCCGCCGGCCAGGTGGTGCGACTGCAACGGGACAGCATGGTACTGCTGGGTTTCGCCGTGGACAGCGCAACACCCGATCACGCCCCCGATCCATTGTCCTCACCGTTCGCTGCTCTGGTCGCGGGCTTCTCTCCCAACGACACGCGCATCGTCACGCGCGAAGCTGTCCCGATTGACTCGACCTTGCGACTCACGGGAACGGTACCGCCGTTGCCGTTTGTCCTGAGTGTGGAAGTGGAAAGCCGTGTGCCGCATGAGCCGATCCGTCGCATGCGCCGAGGAGTACAGGCGCCGGAACACGTACGGACGGGCGACGTTGTTCTCTCCGATCTCGCGCTGGTCCGTGCGCGCGCACTCGATACGCGGAGCGTGCTCACGGCCAGCGACGCGATGTCCCGCCTGCTGGGTTCACTCACGTTGCAATCGGGCGAGCCGTTGGCGCTCTATTGGGAGACGTATGGCCTGCCGGTCGGCGACACGCTCGACGTGTCGGTGGAAATCGTTCGCAATGAATCAGCAGGAGTGCTTCGGCGGGTGGGCGCAGCACTCGGCCTGGCCGATGATTTGCGCGACAGCGTGTCGGTGCGATGGCGCGAACCCGACGCCGGTCGCGGTGTTTTACAGGTACAGAACACGGTCCCCACTGTGGCGCGCACCGTAATACTCGACCTGCGGAACGTCGCTGAAGGATCGTACGCACTCCGGGTGCAGATCCGCCACATCGACGGACGCACAGCGCGCAGCGAGCGTCTCGTGCAACTCCGGAACTGACCGCGTGCGTGCTGGTCCGAAGGCGCGTTCTTAACGTTATTGGCCGCTTGTCGTATTTCTTCGTAGAACCACCAGCCTGCCTGTTCTCTCTCTCGTTTTCCTTGATTCCTGCATGCGCGACCCACGAACTATCCGACTTCTGGTATCCCTCGCAGGCAGTGCGCTCCTGACCGGCACCCTCGGTCGTGCTGTGATGGAGACAAGGGACACCACGGCAGCACATTCGCCCTCGGCATTTGTTGTTGGTGGTGTTTACCGGACGCTGTTGCAGCCCGCGCAGGACAAGGATTCGCTGAACATGCGCAAGGATCTGCAGAAGCGCATAACACGTTTTCACAAGACGTGGCGTAACGCGTGGCAGCAGTCACTGATTGATCGTGGATTGGTAAACATCAATCTGCCCATGACGCTTAACGACTACAGCTTCCGTAACTTCACGCCGGAAGTGAAGCGTTATCAGGCGTTGTTGTGCAACGCCGGTTGGATCGGTGAAGCCGGCATGGCCAACGCCGCCGGTAATCTGGACGGCACGAACATCCGCGCTCCTGTCGGGGGCTTCAGTGCTCAGCGGCCGGGCGCGTCGCAGCGCATGGTGGATGCGGCAATGGCCACATCGGCCACGGAAGATGGCGAGATGGGTTCTCCGCTGTCTACCGGTTTCCTCAACGCCGAAGGGCTGGAGGTCTCACGGCGTATCAGAGGTGACCGCAACAAGGGTCAGGTGTGTCCTCTGTGGATTGCCGACGAAGACGTGATTCCGATCGACGAGGGCGAACGCATTGATTTTGCGCTGCCTATTGCCAAACGGCCGTGGATTCGTCGCTCGCGCGACACCGTGATCACTCGGCTTGCCGAGGCCGCACAGAAATATCCGGGCGACGGTTGGGTGTCGGGACAACGCGTGCGTTTTCTGGTAGACAACGCCGACCTCGACCAGGCGATAGACGCTGCGCGCGAATGTACGGCCTCTCAAGCCTGGTGCTCCGCACTGCTTGGTTATGCCTACGAACAAAGCGGTAACTTCATTGCTGCGGACAGCGCGTTCAGGCGTAGCGTTGCGGCAGAGTTCTCATCCGCTTCCGGCGTGTGCGTCGATACCACGGTTTTCGTATTGCTGGCCCCCGGCCCCCGCCGGAGCGCACACGACAAGGCGTGTAACGAGCAACGCGACATCGCCGAAAAACTGTGGTGGCTGGCCGATCCGATGTGGGGTGAAGAAGGCAATGAGCGCTTTGCCATTCACTACTCACGACGTACCAGCATGTTGTTGCGTTCCGCGTTCGATGAAGACGAGCGCTATGTGTGGCGCCCGGTTGCCGGAGGGGAAGCGTTGCAGGAAGCCATCATGCGGTACGGGTGGCCCACCCACACGTACTGGGGCGGCTGGAGCATGGACTCGGCCATGGATGTGGCGCGACAGAGCGTCATGATGCAGCCTGAGCCGCCGTATACGTCCAAAGAATACGCGCCCGATCGCGTGGCACTTGTTCCCGCCTACAGTGCCATCGACAATCCGTTCGAAGCGCAGGCGTCTGATTGGCCCATGGAACGACCTGACAGCATCAGTCAGGATCTCTGGTGGCCCTATGAACATCTCGCATATCCGTCTCGCATTGCCACGCTGGAAGAGGGGCAATCATTCATGCTGCGCCGGGACAGCAGCATTCTGTACGGTGTGGCCATCGATGATCCGGTGCACATGTTGCAACCGGGAGTGCCATCACTTCCACGCTTGATGCTGTTGGCCAGTTCAGCGCCAGACGCTATCACCACCGTGAGTGATACGTTGTTGCCCTTCGGGCGCACTCTGCGTGTGGGAGGCGAGTTGTCACCGGAACCACAGGTGCTCAGCATTGAAGTGCCCGGGCGCGTGCCGCGCGAAATCGCGCATCGCCGTCGCTTCGGTGTCACACCGCCACCATCGCTGGCGCAGATGAGTGAAAGCGATGTTGCTGTTTCCGACCCTGTATTTGTTGTATTGCCGCAGCGCGGTGCTACGGCACCAACCGATCCGGCAGTGATGCGTGAACAGATGGCCGGATCATTGTCGCTGCCGCGCGCTGTGCCCTTCGCACTGTATTGGGAGAGCTATGGCTTCGCACCGGGTGACACGGTAGACGTTGAGATCCGCATTGCGCGACGCGATGAAAACAGTGCCTTGCGTGCTCTCGGTGCGGCGCTCGGCGTTGCCGACGCGCGACGCGACAGCATCAGCATCAAATGGCGTGAGCCGGATCCGGGTCGCTCATCGCAGGAAATTCCGGCGCGTATTCCAACCGTCACACGCGCCATTTCCATTGACCTGCGCAACCTTGTACCGGGCACCTACGTCTTTCTGGTACAGATGGCACGCCCCGATGGAACAGTCGCCCGCGGTGAGCGGCGTGTCACAATCGTAGAATAGAAAAACCGTCAGGGGGTGCGCTACGATTGCGGCGTTGCCGCCACCGCGCGGTCGTAGCGCACCGCACTGGCGTCGGCCGCTGCGAACATGTTCACCATGGGCTCGGGATAGTTATCGCCGAGCACTACGCCGTAGCGCTTCTGCTCATCCGTGCTCAGCTGGTCCGGGCGATAAATGCGACCGCCCGGAATGCGTGCCAGCTCCGGCAGCCAGTGCCGCGCAAACGCGCCATCGGCGTCGTAGTTGCCGGCTTGCTTGTGCACGTTGAAAAAGCGGAAGCCACGCGCGTCGTTGCCAACGCCCGCCACATACGCCCAGTTGCCCCAGTTGCTCCCTACATCGTAGTCCACCAGCATTGACTCAAACCACTGTGCACCGGCACGCCAGTCAATGCCGAGCACACGGGTGAGAAAGCTTGCCACATTCTGTCGCGCGCGATTGCTCGTGTAGCCGGTGGCCGCGAGCTCGCGCATCGCGGCATCAACCAAGGGGAATCCGGTGGTGCCTTCCACCCAGCGATTGAAGTCCATGCGCGCATCATGATCGCGCAAATCGCGCCACGGGTAGCGCAGGCCTTGCAGTCCACCAGCCGAGTAGAGTCGCGCACCCCACTTGGCGGCGACCCAGCGGAAGTAGTCGCGCCAATGCAGTTCAAACACGAGCCATCCCGTGTCTTCATTGCGCACACGTGTGCGCTCATATCGCTGTACTTCGGCGTACACGGTGCGCGGCGACAGACAGCCCAGCGCCAGCCAGGGCGAAAACTTGCTTGAGTCGTTCGTGGCCAACAGTCCGTTGCGCGTGGTCTTGTATGTCTTGAGCTGGTCGGCGTCCCACATCCACGCGCGCAATCTTTCCAACCCTTCCGACTCTCCGCCCCGGAAGCGAAGCAGTGTTCTCGCATCGTCGGCCGGTTCAGTGAGTCCGAGCGCTTCGAGCGTTGGTATGTCGCCGGCGGTGATCTGTGGTGATCGCATCGTGGCAGGCGCCGGCAGCGGTTCACGCACACTGACACGACGTTCCACCGCGTTGCGGTACTTGGAGAAGGTGTCGGGCAACGCAGCAACCGGATACGGCAGGTCGTCGTGATGCACCATGGTGTGCCCGAAAAAGAAGCGCGTTTTCACACCTGCATCCTGCAGCTGAACTCTCAGCGCGTCTTCAATCCGGCGCTCTTCGGGAGCGGGCTCATGATGAAAAAACACATGCGTGGCATTGATCTCGCGCGCGATCCCGGGCACAACGGTCTCGGGCTCGCCCACGCGCACCGCCAGCTCACCACCGAGGGCACGCGCCGCACTGCGCAGCGCCTCGAGAGATTCAATCAAAAACCTTGCGCGAAACGGTCCCGTCTTGGGCGCGCCGATACCCAACGTGCTGAACTGCCGCGGATCAACGCAGTACAACAACAGTACGTGCGAGTGATTGGCCAACGCCGCCTGCAGCGGCTCGTGGTCATGCAGACGCAGGTCGTTGCGCAGCCAGACGATGGCTGAGGGCTTGGTACCGGTTGCCGGAGATTCTGAGCTCATGCGCTACTCAACGTGCGTGCGCAGACGGAGTTCCGGCGGGGTGTTTTCGCTCAGGACCACGTGCGGCGTTAGCGTTGCGCCTGTCTCACGCAGAAACGAGCGCACATCCACGCGTGGCATCAGGACGCCCGTGCGTCTCCGATATCCACCGCGATGTCTCTCCACTGTCCCTGACGAAAGCGCCACTGGCTGAGCAGGCTGCGCGCGATGTGTCCCACCAGAATCGCCGACCAGATGTGTTCCGGTTGCAGCGTCGCGAAAGCCTGAATGGTGAAGCAGATGCCCAGCGGCAGCACCACTTGGGAAATGATCGAGATGTAGAGCGGGCTGCGTGTGTCTCCGGTACCCTGTAACGCGCCGGTGTAGGTGAGCGCAGTCGCGATAAATACGCCCGACACACTCAAAAAGCGCAGCAGCTGCACACCCAGCTCTACGACTACCGGATCATCCATACCGAACACACCCAGCAATACACGCGGAATGAACAAATACAGCAATCCGATACACGCCGCACCAGCGAAGGCAATGCGTGCCGCCAGGTGCGCCGCGGCATTTGCGCGATCAGGGAATCCCGCGCCGAGATTCTGTCCGGCAACCGTTGCCACCGCTCCCATCAGACCAATGGATGTCCATGTCACAAGGCTGAACAGCTCAGTGTATGCAACTGCGTACGCAGCTTGTGCCTGCGCACTCAATGCCAGTGAGCCAATGAAGGCGAGCATGAACACACCGCCCACGTTCATGGCAATGCCCTGAATGCCCGCCGGCAATCCGAAGCGGAAGAGTGCCCGGATGATATCCCAGTCGGGGGCCCACGGACCGCCCTTGGGAAAGCGCACCACCCACGTGCCGCGCGAGAGTGCGAACAGTGCGTAAATGGCTACGCTGCCAGTGGCAATCACCGTTCCGATAGCCGCACCCGTTGTACCAAAGGCCGGAATCGGTCCCAGCCCACGAATGAACACCACGTTGAGCGTAATGTTGAGCGCCGTCACCACAGCGCCAATGCGCAGCGGCGTGCGCGCATCGCCGGCCGAACGCAGCGCACCGCCAAGCATGAAAAAGATCAGCATGCCAAAGCTGAACCCGAACATGATCCGCAAATACGGTAGCGCCTCGGCCTGCACTTCAGGTGCCGCGTTCACGACATCCAGCAGCGTAGGCGCGAGAAAGTAGCCGGCTGGTGCGAGCACACCTACCGCCAGCACGACGGCGGTGAGGAACGCCTGATACACGGTGCGATTGACCTTCTGACGGTCACCGGCTCCAGCGAACCGCGCCACCAGCACGCTCATGCCGGTAAACAGCGACGAGATAAACACCACTACCACGATGAACAGCTGCAGGCTCACGCCAATGGCCGCATTGCCCGTGTAGCCGACGTAGTGCCCCACCATGGCATGATCGATGACGCCCTGCAAACCGCCAATGACGTTCTGCAGCATGGTCGGCCACGCGATCCGCCAGACGGCGGGCAGCAGTGGCCCTTCAACAATTGATCGATCATACGACGGTGCCGCCTTGTCGGCGGGGGCCACCGGCTGAGCAACGGAGCTCATGACTACTCGGGACAGAAGACGGGCCAAACGCGCACGGTGCAGCGCAATCGGCCGACCGGCTCTCATGGTGACAAAGCTACCGCGAGATTGTCGCTGAGGCGATGCAGACGTATATCTCGCCTGTATCACCCCGAGCTACGCTGCACTTTTCCCTGTTGCCGGTCACTACCATGCGCTGGACACGCGGGCATCGCAGTCAGAATATCGAAGACCGCCGTGGCGCCCGTGGCGCGGGAGGCGGTGGCGGCATGAAAGTCGGCCTGGGCGGCTTGATCGTTCTGGTTATCCTGAGCTTTGTGTTCAAGCGCGACTTTGTGAGCCTGGCAGACACGGGGGGCATGTCCTCCGGTGCTGCTGTGGAGGCACCGCCAGCGAATGTTTCCATCGCTGAAGACAGCCTCACGCAATTCATCGGCTCCGTGCTCGACGACACGCAACAGCACTGGACCGAAATATTTGCGGCCGGCGGCCAACGCTATCCGGTGTCCACGCTGGTGTTGTACCGCGACGCGACACCCACCGCGTGCGGTACGGGCCAGTCGGCATCGGGACCGTTTTATTGCCCCGCCGATCAGAAGGTCTACATTGACCTCGACTTTTTTACGGAGTTGCACGAGCGGTTCGGTGCTGCCGGAGACTTTGCGCAGGCGTACGTGCTGGCCCACGAAATCGGCCACCACATTCAGACCATCACCGGTCAATCGCAGGCCATGCGACAGCGCCAGGAACGCAATCCTTCCCAGGCCAACCAGCTCTCAGTACGGCTTGAGCTGCAAGCCGACTGTTACGCCGGTGTCTGGGCGCACTCGGCCGCGCAGCGAAATCTGCTGGAAGACGGCGATGTAGAAGAGGGATTGGCCGCTGCGGCCGCCGTTGGTGATGACCGGCTGCAGAAGGCAGCCGGACGACGCGTGACACCTGAAGGCTTCACGCATGGTACCTCCGCACAGCGCATGGAATGGTTTCGCCGAGGACTGTCTACAGGAAGCGTGGCTGAGTGCAATACGTTTCAGGGTGTGCGTTAATGCCTCGCACATCATGTGAAACACGCTAACGCGGACGCTTCAGGTAGACGCTGCCACTCATGGACTCGAGGCGATCACCGCTTTCGACCGTGCCCACTCCGAGAGAGTGAACCACGAGCAGGTAGGGCTGACCGAAGTCGTCACGCAGCGTCAGCTCGAGTGGTGAACCGGGCGTTCTCGGGGTTGTATCAAAGGCCGCGATCACGTCAGTGCCGCGAAGCGTCGCGACAGCTGCGCTGTCTACGAATACCACCGCTGCGGTGCGCGCGCTGTCCCAGTGAACGGCGGTACCGGCACGTCTACCGTTCGCATTCTGTTCATGGCTCATGCTGTACGTGAGCGAGAACGGGATGTGCAGCGAGTACCCCTCTATCGTTACCGGACCTGGTCGCAAATTCAGGGGCTGTCTGGTTTTCGTTGCTGGGCGGAATGCTGGAACGGGCTCCCCTGCACCAAGACGGCGCATCGCTTCAGTGGTTTGTCGCCGGAAGACTGATGAGCGTGCGGTGCGATTCGTCGCTTGCGTCGACTCGTCAGCGATGGAATCAAGTCCCGATAGCAGAGGCCACGGCAGCGATGACGCGCCGTGTCGCGCATACATGTAGCTGAGCGCATTGCGCACCGGCGCAACGCTGTCACGCGGCAGGCTGTCGGCACGCGCAACCAGAGAGTCTCCCTGGAGCATGCCGGCATTCCGGAGCGCAATTTCGAGACGCGCCAGCTGACTTTCGCGGGAGAGGCGTGAAATGCTCAGCGGACCCGCGAACGTGACCAGCGTAACGATCGCGAGCGATAAAGGCACGATCAGAATATTGCGTGAGCGCGTCACAAGGTAGAACAGCGCGACGCCCGCAAACCAGATTGACAGAACAAACAGGGCGACGCGAGGCTCGGTAAGTCCGTACTGCGACACGCGCTGCGACAGTGCCGCCAACAGCATGCCAATGGCCGGCAAGATCGCGAAAAAGAAACCGCGCGAAAACGTTCGGATCCATTTGAAGGCACGATCACCTTCATCGCCTCCCGTGAGCGGCTGCAGCAGAAGCCAGCACAGCGTGCCCACCACACTCACGCACGAGACCAACCACCCGATCCAGCCGCTCGGCCATTCGCGCGTGATCAGTACCTTGGCCAGATACGCGGTCAGAATGCACAAGTACACCGCGACAATCGGCACCAGCAGATACTGCACGAAATACCGCAGCGAACGCGGATAGTCAGTTTCGCTGTTCAGCGATTCCAGTGACTGCGGGATACCCGCCGCAAAAAACCAGACGCTGAAACCAAGCGTGATCAGAATCCACAGCTGCAGGTAACGTTCGGACACAACTTCGAGTCCGAACAACACATCCAGCGCGCCCAGCGCCAGCGCCAGCGCGGCAAACAATACGGCAGCCCAGATGCCTGTGGTCAGTGCGCGCAACAGCAACGTCTTGTTGTACTGCCAGAATCCCCTTGGCTCACTCACGCCGAGATACGGCAATACCGATGCTGCCAGATGGAAGATCAGTGCGAGCTGCACGATGCGCAGCGCCTGCGCGTCTTCGGCCAGCGACGGAAAACGCCACGCAAACCACAGCAACGGCAGCAGCCCGGCCGCTTGAATGAGCAGACGCTCCGTGGCCAGTGCGCCCGAACTCTGAGCGCGTCGTTCAGCGACCAGCGCCAGCGAAAAAAACAGCGGCACACCCAGCAGC
Organism: Gemmatimonas sp.; assembly: GCA_011390805.1. Lineage (GTDB taxonomy): Bacteria > Gemmatimonadota > Gemmatimonadetes > Gemmatimonadales > Gemmatimonadaceae > JAABRT01. The sequence continues at coordinate 18,888 of JAABRT010000041.1, forward strand.
GCAGAGACAAGCACGCGTTCGGGATACCAGCTCACCTCGGGCTCGGATACCAACCACACGCCGACCGTTGCGGCCACCCAGCCGGATGCCACCATCAACGGAAATCGCATCAGGCCGTGCAGTGCCGCGGCGAGCGCGGTTTGCAGCGCGCCACCTTCCCGATTCATGCGGGATGAATCCTCTTTCTCGCCTTCTTCGCTGCTTGACGCGCTGCTTTGGCAAGCGCGTCAGCCTCTCGCTGCGCAATCTCCGCTTCACGCGCCGCAATCAGTTGCTCGCGTGCCAGCCAGTTGGCGCGATCGCGCTCCTCTGCTTCACGCGACCGACGCAGCGATTCTTCGGCGCGCCATCCGTCAATCTTTGCATGGTCACCACTCATCAGCACTTCAGGCACAGGAAAGCCACGAAACTCCGCCGGCCGCGTATAACTCGGCGCGCTGATGCCGCGATCGTAAAACGAATCAGTGCGTGCACTCTCGAGATCACTCATCGCACCGGGCAGCAGTCGCACGGTTGCATCAATGATTGCAAGAGCGGCCGGTTCACCACCGCTCAGCACAAAATCACCGAGCGATAGTTCTTCAGTAGCCAGGTGCTGTGCCACGCGTTCGTCCACGTCCTTGTAATGACCGCACAACAACGTGAGTTCACTGCCCTCGGCAAAGCGCACAGCATCTGAATGGGCGAATCGTTTACCACGCGCTGACATGAGTGCGATCGGTGCCTTGGCGCCAATGCTTTCGACCGCTTCAAAAAACGGACCCGGGCGCATGACCATTCCCGGTCCACCGCCAAACGGGTAGTCGTCAACGCTGCGATGTTTGTCGTGTGTAAAATCGCGCAGGTCGATGAAGCGAAACTGCACGCCACCGGCGGCAACCGCGCGCGCCGGAATGCTCAGGCCGAGCGGGCCTTCAAAAAAGGAGGGGAAAATCGTGACAACGTTGATCGTAAGCACTGCATCTCCACTTGAGTCGGCTGACGACCTGTTTGCATTCGCTTCGACGCGCGCGGTACTGCAACTGCAGGCGCCTGACCACCCGTCAGTCCAGCAACCCCGGCAGATCGATCAGCGTCACCTGACGCGCTTCCCAGTTGGATGACGCAATCAGTTCGTCGCGCCAGGGGACCAGTCGCTTGCCGTTGGCGGTGTCCACCTCAATCAGCAACCCCTGCGGCGCTTCGTACACATCGCACACTGGACCGACTGTAGCACCATCGTGCGACAACACCGTGAGACCAACCAACTCGTGCACGTACACTTCGTCTTCATCAGGCGGCGGTAGCGTGTCTGCATCGGCGAACACGGTACGCGCCTTCATGGACTCGGCCACCGTGCGATCGCTCAGTCCTTCAATCGAGACAATCCAACCGGCGTTCGCTTCGCGCGCCTCGGTGATGGTGCGCGGCGCTTCATCAATGCGCGCTCCGTCGGCCGATCCGATATAAACAACGCGGCCGGGCGCAAACACTGCACCCGGCACGTCGGACTTCGACTCAATGAGCAGGGCGCCGCGCACGCCATGTGCGCGACGTACCCGACCCACCAACAGTGTCTTGTTCAGCCTTCGGCCTCGGCCGGCGCCGTTTCGCTGAGCGGCACTGCGGCGGCGCCAAGCTTGGCCGCCAGACGCGCTTCATGACGCTGCTTGAGCACGCCCGCCTTACGGAGCAATGAACGCACGGTATCGGTGGGCTGCGCGCCCACGTTCAACCAGTAGTTCACACGATCGATCTTGAGATTGATCGCGTTCTCCGCAATGCGCGGCTGGTACTGTCCAATGATTTCCACAAAACGACCGTCACGCGGCGCGCGCGAATCGGCAACGACAATGCGGTACATCGGGGTCCTTTTCCGTCCTTCACGACGGAGACGAATTTTCACGGCCATGGTACAAACCTCGATACGGAGTGTGAACTACAGTGCGGTACCGAGCTCCTCGCAACATTGGCATTTCCAATGCGCACTCGGGTGGTAATACTCGTCGCTCTTGCGACGCGTTCGGCTACCGCGGACCGAACATTCCTGGCATTTGCGGGAAGCCCATACGTCCCGGCTTTCCACCGCCGGCGGCCCCGCCCATCTTCTTCATCATTTTCTGCATCTGCTTGAACTGGTCCATGAGGCGATTCACCTCGGACACAGGCCGGCCCGAACCCTTGGCAATGCGCGCACGACGCGAGCCATTGAGCAGCTCGGGCTTTTTGCGTTCCGCCTTGGTCATGGACAACACGATTGCTTCCACGTGCTTGAGACGCTTGGGATCCATCTTGGCATCCTTGAGCGCCTTGGTGTTCACACCGGGCACGAGTTTGAGCAGGTTTTCCATCGGGCCCATCTTCTGCATCTGGCGCATCGCCGAGAGGAAGTCTTCAAGATCCATCCCCTCCTTGCGCACCTTCTTTTCGAGCTTCTTCGCTTCAACGTGGTCGAACGACTCCTGCGCTTTTTCCACGAGCGACACGATGTCGCCCATCTGCAGGATGCGTCCGGCCATGCGCTCCGGATGAAACTCTTCGAGCGCGTCTACCTTTTCGCCAACACCAATGTACTTGATGGGCTTCTTGGTCACGCCATAAATCGAGAGCGCGGCACCACCACGGGCGTCGCCATCGAGTTTGGTAAGCGTGACACCTGTGATGTTGAGCGCTTCGTCAAAGCCCTGCGCAATCTTCACCGCTTCCTGACCGGTCATGCCGTCTACCACAAGCATGATTTCATCGGGCTTGATGGCGGCCTTGAGACGCTTGAGCTCGTCCATGAGGTCGGCGTCGATCTGCAAACGGCCCGCGGTATCGACAATCACCACACGATCGCGGTTGCGCACGCCCTGCTCAATGCCGGCCTTCGCGATTTTCACCACGTCCTGCGTGCTTCGATCGGAATACACGGGCACATCAAGCTGCTTGCCCAGCGTCTCGAGCTGATCGATAGCGGCAGGACGATATACGTCAGCGGCCACCAGTCGCGTGCTCTTGTTGTCGAGCTTGAGCCTGCGCGCCAGCTTTGCGGCGGTGGTCGTTTTACCCGAACCCTGCAAACCCACCATCATTACAATGGTGGGCGGCACGGTGCTGACCTTGAGCCCTTCGCGCCGCTCGCCGAGCATGCTGGTGAGCTCGTCGTGCACAATCTTGACGAGCTGCTGCTCAGGCCGGACCTGCTTGAGCTGCAAGACGCCGACGGCCTTCTTCTCTACGCGTTCAAGAAACTCGCGCGTGAGAGAGAAATTGACGTCGGCTTCAAGCAGGACGCGCCGAACTTCGCGCAGCCCTTCCTTGATGTCGCTTTCGGTGAGGACGCCCTTGCCACGAAGCTTGGCGAAGACGTTGCCGAGTTTGTCTGATAGCTCGTCGAACATAGCCTTGGAAGGTAGTCAGGCCGGGGGCTGGGGGCCAGTGCGATTCCGCAGCGCCTCTCCACAAAAAGAAATTGGTGACTGATGAACCCTGGCCGGGGTTTTGGTGTCAAAAGTCACCGATCGCTCTAGAAGCGCCGTCCCTCCCTCCTGCGGCACCCCAACCATGCAGATTCTCCGATCCCGTCGCGCGATTGCGGTCCTGCTCCTGCTCGTGCTGTTGTCTGCCGCCTGGGTGCTGGCCGATTCACCGGACGACGACGGCGCTCTCACTGCGACAGTGACCCGTGGTGACCTGGTGGTCCCGGTGACGTCCGCGGGCGAACTGCGATCTTCATCGTTTGTCCAGATCCAGGGACCGGCCAACGCTCAGCAGGCTGGCGCCTTCCAGATGAAAATCGCCACCATCGTTCCGGAAGGCACCATGGTGAACGAAGGCGACGTTGTGGCCGAGCTCGACCGTTCCACTCTCGCCAGCAAGATGCAGGAAACGGCGCTCAACGTGCAAAAGGCCGAAGCTCAATATGAGCAGGCCATGCTCGACTCCACGCTCAACCTTTCAAAGGCGCGTGAAGAGCTGCGCAACATGGAGCTGGCCCTTGAAGAAAAGCGAATCGCGAAAGATCAGGCCAGGTTCGAGGCACCGAGTGTGCAGCGACAGGCTGAGATTGACTACGAGCGTGCCGAACGTGCGCTTGAGCAGGGACGCAAGGATCTGATCACGCGTACTGAGCAGGCGCAGGCCAAGATGCGCGAAGTCGGCGCAGATCTTGAGCGTCAGAAAAGTTTGCAGACTGTTGTGATGGAAGTGATGCAGGGCTTCACGGTGAGGGCGCCGTCATCGGGCATGGTGATCTACGTGCGCGAATGGAATGGCCGGAAGAAAGGCGCGGGAGCGCAGGTCAATCCGTGGGAACCCGCGGTGGCCACACTGCCGGACCTCTCCAAGATGGAATCGATGACGTACATCAATGAAATCGATGTGCGCAAAGTCGCCGTGGGTCAGCCGGTGCGCATTACACTCGATTCCGATCCCGACAAGCAGCTTGAAGGCACCGTGGCCGCCGTCGCGAATGTGGGCGAGCAGCGTCCCAACTCCGACGCGAAAGTATTTGAAGTGAAGATCAACGTCACGGCGCCGGATACAACGCTCAGACCTGGTATGACCACCGGCAACATCATTGAGACGGCGCGTCTCACTGATGTACTGTCAATTCCGCTGGAAGCGGTATCCTCGTCTGAAGGCATGTCATATGCATTCGTGCGGCGAGGTGGAAGCGTGGTGCGGCAGGAGATCACCGTCGGCGCGATGAACGACACGCATGTGGTGGTGAGTGCGGGTTTGGAGGAAAACGAGCAGGTGCTGTTGGTGCCGCCCGCGAACGCAGACGATCTCACGACGCAGCGTTTAGCCGGTGACACGCCTTGATCGCTGGCGCGCCCTCAGTGCGCGCATAACCACCCAAACCGCATTCGCGCTGCGCACGGCGCTGGAAGCCGTGACGCACAATCGATTGCGCGCCGGTCTCACATCGCTCGGCATTCTCTTTGGCGTGGCATCCGTGATTGCCATGCTCGCGATTGGCAAAGGCGCCGAGCAGGAGATTCTTGAGCAGATGCGCCTGTTGGGCACCAACAACGTGATTATCACGCCGTATGTGGAGCAGGAAGAGGGCGAGGCAGATGATGGCGCGGCGAGCAAGCTGCCCCGAAAGTATTCACCGGGACTGAGCGTGGGTGACGTTGGCGCAATCGAGACAGTGATTCCCGGTCTGGACGCGGTCTCGGGCGAGGTGGTGGTGAATACCACCATCACGCGCGAAGGTGTGCGTCGCTCCGGACGTGTGGTTGGTGTGGACACCAGCTACTTCAGGTTGCTTAACCTGCAACTCGCGCAGGGCTCGTCGTTCTCGGCGGTTCAAGCGACTGGTGAACTGCCAGTAGCGATTATTGGAGATGGTGTGCGCAGCCGATTTTTTACCACCGTGGCACCAATCGGTCAGCGCATCAAGGTGGGTGAAAACTGGTTCACTGTGATTGGCGTGCTGGCTGATCAACAGATGATTGGTGAGAACGCAGACAAGCTTGGCATTCGCGATGCGTCAATGGACGTGTACGTGCCGGTACGCGCCATGCTGCTGCGCATTCGAGACCGGTCGCGTCTCACCGCCAGCTCGGTGGAAGCCGCCGCGCGTGGTGAGGGCATGGTGGTGATGAGCGATGATGAAGAGAACCCCGAGGTGCGCGAAGAGCGCACCAATCCCCATCAGCTTGATCGCATTATTGTGCGTGTGAGTGAAGCGTCGGCGGTACCGCAGGTTGCCGACATCTTGCGACGACTGCTCGCGCGAAGGCACAACGATGTTGTGGACTACCAGATCACGGTGCCTGAGTTGCTGCTCAAACAGGAGCAGCGTACCAAAACGATCTTCAACGTGGTACTCGGCGCGATTGCCTCTATCTCGCTCATTGTTGGCGGCATTGGCATCATGAACATCATGCTCGCGTCAATCCTCGAACGCATTCGCGAAATCGGTGTGCGACGCGCGATGGGCGCCACGCAGGAGAACATCCTCGCCCAGTTTCTCGTTGAAGCCGTGCTCATATCGGTGGTCGGTGGTACGGCCGGCATCATCGTTGGCGCCGGCATCAGTGCCGGCATAGAACAGTTCGCCGGCATCCGCACCCTCGTTGCGCCGCTTTCCATCGTCGTGGCGTTTGGCGTTTCACTCACCGTCGGACTCGTGTTTGGCATCGTTCCCGCATGGCGCGCTGCGCGACAGGATCCCGTCGTTTGCCTCCGATACGAATGAACCGTCTACTCATTGCGCTTTGCGCACTGTCGTTGCATGTGCACGCGTTCAAGGCGCTGCACGCGCAGCCAACTCCCATGGAGTTCACGCTTCGCGATGCGGTGGAGCGTGCACAGAGTCAGGGGCTCACCGCCAAAGCCTCACTGGCTTCAAGACGCGCCGCGCGCGAACGGGATCGCGCGTTTGCCGGTGCGCTACTGCCGCAGCTTTCACTTGTGGGCAATCTCCCTGTCTACAATCGGTCCATCATTCCGGTGTTGCAGCCCGACGGATCAACGGTGTTTCGTCCGCAACAGCAGAACGAAGCCGCGCTCACCATGCAGCTTGCACAACGCTTGCCGATTATTGGTGGTGACCTGTTCGTAAACTCCTCGCTGTCGCGACTCGACGTGTCGGGCGAGCGTGACATTCGCACGTGGCAGTCCACACCGCTGCTCATCGGCATCAGGCAGGACCTGTTCCGTCCAAACCGTCAGCGCTGGGACAATCGTGAACAGGATTTGCGTGTGGACATCGCGGAGCGCGCGTTTGCGGAGTCTCTCGAAGAAATCGCGATCACTACCACCAATGTCTTCTTTGATCATTACAACGCGCGTGTCGGGCTGGACAATGCACTAACCAATCTTGCCGTGAACGACAGTCTGTACACGCTCAATCAGGGACGATTTGAAGTGGGTCGCATTGGCGAGAATGATCTGCTGCAAAGTGAGCTGGCACTGCTGCGCGCCCGCAACGCAGTTGATGCGGCGAGCCTTGAGCATGATCGCACGCTGGCCGCGCTTCGCCTCACGCTTGACCTGCCGATCGGTGCGCCCGTCCGTCTGCTCGTGCCCGTGGACATACCGCGTGTGATTGCCGATACGGCAGTGGCAGTGCGCGAAGCGCTGCGCAATCGCGCCGCGCTGCAGGAGCTCGAACTTTCTGAGGTCCAGGCCGACCGGCGCATCTCAGAAGCGCGATTCGGTACCGGGCCCGGCGCGTCACTCCAGGCGTCGGTGGGTTTTAATCAGACAGGCGCAGATGCCGGTACCGTCTATCAGGACTTGCGACAGGCGCAACGATTTTCACTGGGTGTCCAGCTGCCGGTATGGCAATGGGGTGTGCGCAGCGGACAGATCGAGGCGGCCAAAGCCGAACAGTCGCGACAGGAGCTGACCAGTCGACAGTCACGCGAGCAAACCGCGCAGGATGCGCACTTCGCAGTGCTGCAGCTTTCCCTCGCCGAACGACTGCTCGATGTTGCCGCCAAAGCCGATACCGTGGGTACCAAACGATTTGACGTCGCAAAAAATCGCTACGTGATCGGACGCATTGGAATCGACAATCTGTATCAGGCCCAAACGGAGAAGGACGGAGCGCTGCAGTCATATCTTCAGGCGCTGCGCGGATACTGGGTGGCGTACTACCGGCTTCGACGTCTTACGATGTATGACTTCGAAGAAAACCGGCCGATCGGGACACGAGCATCCGTTATGTGATCATTTCACGCACCTGCCCTACGGCCTCCAGTACTGCGTCCGGTTGGATTCATTGAAGCTCGTGACCTCAAGCATCCGCTTGGGCTGCTCACGAACTTCACGCATCATCGGCACACGCTGCTTCTGATTACCCACGCGCAACACGTTGTCCGTGTAACCCCACGTAATCAGGTTGTCGTTGGTCTCAGGCTCAAGCAGATACGAAATCAGGTTCCCTTTGGACTGCGCCGTGCTCACGTAATACCAGCCGGCAGGCACCGCCACTTTCTGCGTTGTTTTCTCAACGCCCATGACAGACTTGAGGTAGTGGCCCTGGAAATATTCGTTGCGCTCAATACCAAGCGCGTCGTACACCTCGAGCTCGAGCGTGTCGTCTTCAACAAAGCGGTGTACACGGATGCCGTGCTCCATAAGCAAGGGCACCACCTTGGCGATCGACGCCGGTAACACGTAGCCGCGCGCCCGGGCGATGTGGCGCGTGGGCTCGTACTTGAGCCACACTGGCACATTCTGCAAGGCAAAGGGTGACGATGCCCCCTCTTCGCTGCGCATCCACACCGGTTCGGTGCCGCGCGAGACAAGCTCGTAGTCAACGACGACAGAATCGGTGGCGCCGGGTGACGCCCCCGCAGCGATTGCCCGCGCGCGTGCGCCGGTGGTAACAGCGCGCACATCAGCCCGCTTCTCCCACGCGTGACGGATCACGGCGCGCATTCCCAACTCCTGTCCGCGCACCTGATGGAAATAGCGTTCGGCCTGGGGGATCGCTTCCACCACACCGTTGCGCACACGATGCGACGAACTGGGCGTTTCAAACAACAAGCCGATGGAGTTTGACATGCCCGTGTAGACATGATGCTTGCGCGGTTCAACGGACGTTGAGCCCCAGCCGCGCACGCCGTCGCGCGTTTGGGCACCCGAGTAGTCAAAGCCATCATAACCATCGGCCTGCAACTCGGCGCGGATCTTTGGCATGATCTCGCGATACGGATACGCGCGCAGCTGCGCATCAACGGCCGGGTTGAGCGTGGCCTGCCACGTGAGCGTGTACGGTGCGGAACCACCGTGATGCGTATCAATGTGAATGTCGGGCGTCCACTCATTCATCACTTGCGTGACGAGCGCGTGAATCTCCTGAGACTCCAGCTTCACGTAGTCGCGGTTCATATCAAATCCCTCTTCGTTGGTGCGACGTCGCACTTCACCACCGTCGGGATTGATCAGCGGCACGAAGAGTACAATCACGCTGTCGAGCATGGGCCGGAGGTCGCCGAACACCAGATCGCGTGCGACCAGCTGTGACGCTTCCTTGCCCGCCGGCTCGTTGCCATGCACGGCGTTCGCAATCAGCACAATCGTCTTGCCGCTGCGCAGCGCGTCCTGCGGATTGGTAATCGGGTCGCGCGACACGGTCACCAACGTGAACGGCCGGCCGAGCAGCGTGCGGGTGAGAGGTTTAATGCTCACGTTCTCGCTCGCCGCATCAAGGTCGTACCAGAACTTCATGAGCGGCTCGTACGGCGTGGGGCCGGATTTGAAGTCGTTCTGCTCCTGCCACGTACGCAGCGCGGGTGCCTGCGCCGAGAGCGACGGCGCGGCAAGCGCAGTCAGCATCAGTGAGCAGAGGGAGAGACGAGCAACAGCCCGGCGGACGGGGAAACAGGAGAACAGGCGCATGGCCGAATGGGGCGCGGGGGAGGTCTTGACGCAAATCGCACAAGGCGCGTGCGCCGCAGGGGCAAACGCTCTGAGCGTGACGTCGATGATGCTCCGGATCCTGCCCCACATCACGCCCCGCCGCAAGCCATGACTAGCTTTCGAGGCTGTAGCGCCCTGGCTCCCCTCACGCATCACCCGGGCGCGCTGTTTCCGGCTTTCAGTCACGTGACCGATTCCAACGCATCAAATCACAACGACGCGGCGTCCTCTCAACCGCCCGAGGAGACCCCGCACGCCCCCAACGCCGATGCAACGGCAAACCCGCAGCAGCTGCTCGACGAAGTGCGCGCCGCCACGGCGTTGCTCACGCGCATTATCAGCGATCGCAGCCTGCTGGTGTCTGTCCCGCCCGACGATCGGCACCGCTTTCTTGAGGCGGTGGCACAGGTATTCAATCCCGACGCCCGTTCGCGGCGCGCGATGGTGAAGGCCACCGCTCGCGAGCGCAAGAAGGCGGCGGCCGAGCGCGATGACGAAGTGCTGCACCAAACCGGGATTCGGGCACTCCGCCGCCGGGCGGTGTTTACAACGCCCAATGTGTATCGGATGAACGACCCGCGCGACGCTGAGCAAGCAACGGGGCAGAATGCAACTGACGGCCATGAAGGCGCCCAGTCAGACGCTCCCACCGCCGCGGTTCCGCAGCACTGCTACATCTGCAAACAGAAGTTCACCACCGTGCATCACTTCTACGATCAGATGTGCGTGCCCTGTGGAGATCTGAACTTTGCCAAACGCACCGAACTGGTTGATCTGACGGGACGCACTGCCCTGCTCACCGGCGGACGTGTGAAAATCGGCTATCAAGCGGGACTCAAGCTGCTGCGCTGTGGCGCACGCCTGCTTGTGACCACTCGCTTTCCGCGCGACTCCGCCATGCGCTATGCGGCCGAACCCGACTTCGCAGACTGGTCGCACCGACTTGAAGTGTTTGGCCTTGACCTGCGTCACACGCCAAGCGTGGAAGCGTTCTGTCATACATTGCTCGAACAGGAATCACGACTCGACTACATCATCAACAACGCCTGTCAGACGGTGCGCCGACCGCCCGCGTTTTACGCGCACATGATGGAACGGGAAGCGGCGTCGGTGCACGAGCTGCCGCCCGACGCGCGCAAACTGCTGGGCACGTACGAATCGTGGCGCAATGACCGGCAGCTCACCGATGGTGCCGCACACGAGCCTGCGAACCCGGCGTCATCCGCAGCCGCCGGGCACGTTGGCCTCACGCAAGCAGCAGCTCTCAGCCAGGTCCCGCTGCTGCCCGACGATCTGCTCGTGAGCCACACCTTGTTCCCCGATGGCAAACTCGATCAGGACCTGCAACAGATCGACCTGCGTGAACGCAACTCCTGGCGATTGCTGTTGCACGAAGTGCCAAGCGTTGAACTGCTTGAAGTGCAGCTGGTGAACGCCATCGCGCCGTTTCTTATTAATGCGCGCCTCAAGCCGCTCATGCTGCGCACCGACAACCGTGACAAGCACATTGTGAACGTGTCGGCCATGGAAGGTCAGTTCTATCGCAACAGCAAAACCACACGCCATCCGCACACCAATATGGCCAAGGCGGCGCTCAACATGATGACGCGCACCTCGGCCACGGACTATGTGCAGGACGGGATTCACATGAACAGCGTGGATACCGGCTGGGTCACCGACGAGGACGCCGCAGAACTTGCCGCGCGCAAGGCGGTGAACCATCGCTTTCATCCGCCGCTGGATATCATCGATGGCGCAGCGCGCATTGTTGATCCGATTATTTCCGGTACGCAGTCGGGGACGCACGTGTGGGGACAGTTTCTCAAGGACTATCGGCCCACCGACTGGTAGCAGCGTCTGCTCAGAGCAGCGCGCGCAGGAATCCATCGCGGGCAGGCGGCTATGTGCCCCTGCCCGCAGCCACGGTGACTACGGCAACAGGAACAGCACGCACAACAGACTTTCCTACGGCCGCATGGTGTGGATGGCGCTGCCGTACGCCATGACACTGGCGGTTTCCGGGT
>JAABRT010000042.1 GCA_011390805.1 Gemmatimonas sp.
TCCACACTGCCATCCATGTGTATTGGCAGGTCGATCGTGGCCGCCGTTGCGGAGCGCCACTCGAGATGGTCAATCACATGTTCATCGAGCAGCACAGCAGTGCGCTGCATCGACACGCCGGGCGCCAGGTCGCTGGCGTGCACGCACGTCCACGCGGCGCCAGCACGGGCCTCAAAGGCTGCCAGCTGTGCTGCAGCCGGACGCTGTGAACGGCCATTAATCAGTGGTGCGTTATGCGCCAGCGTGCTGCGATACCAGTGCAGCCGGCGCTCCACGTACGAGCCTGTGCCAGGGTCTTCCAGCACACGTGTGAAGCCATCCTGAATCGTGAGTGCCAGACGATCGGGATGACCGTGTCCGCCACCGGTATGCCCTCCTTCAAGCGCGACATAAATGCGACCGGCGTCTCGGCGCAACACGTGCAACCCTTGCGCAGGCAACGTGACACTGCCCTCGCCCGCACTCTCGAGCGGTTCCCACGGAGTATTGCGTGCGAACAGCAACGTGCGCCATCCGAGATCGGAGCGGGACAACCGCTGCGCCGGCTCGTCACGTTCAATGTCGGCCGTCGAACGGGATCGCCCGCTGTCGGAGCGCTGGTGTGGTGCGTGATACAAACGCTGCAGCCACACGCGCAGCAGCTCATGATCTGTACGCTGCAATCCCAGTTCGCACCATTCAGCAAAACGCCACTGATGCACCGACACGGCGTATCGACTGTCCCGTCGTGACGGGAAGGTACCGTCTGGTAACACGCCCAGAAACGGTGTGCAGAACCCCGCTGCGAAGCGGGAGTTCACCGCGCTTGGTAACGCCGCACCGAGCGATTCCAGCAGCGATACGCCGTACCACAAGCCACGGTGTGCAAAGAGATGATAGTTCTCTCCTTCGTACCAGCTGCCGTCGTTTAGCAAGCCGCGCTGAATGAGCGTGGCCACGCCCTGCGCGCCGTCAAGCAAGGGAGCAACCGACGCGTCATCGCGCAGCAACGACGCAGCCGACAACAAGGCGGCAGTATGCCATGCCTGCCGGTTGGAGAGCCCTTCCGGATACGACGCGATCAGCGCGCGACAGGGTTCAACCACCTGCGACACAAACCGGTTGACTGTGTCGCGTGCCGAAGCGGGAGTGACCTGTGCCTCGGCTGACGACGCAATCACCGACGCCGCGCTGGACGGCAAGGCCGCCGACCTATCGGCCATTGCTGCGTCACCCGCGCGCTGTTCGCTGTAGGACTGCAGTACCTGCGCAGCGAGTGTGCTGTTGAGCAGCCAGACGCTTTCGAGATACGTGCTGAAAAACAATCGCGAAGGGCCGAGCACATTATCGCTGTTGGGGTAGCGATGCCAACGGTCGCTGAACGTGTTCAACGCCTGCTGGGCCAACGCCAGCAACGACTGATCATTCCACATCGCTCCGAGCACCGCCGCGTGCAGTGCGCGCTCGGCGCACCACAGCTGCGCGCCCACCGCCCACCAGTCGTCGTGCTCCGTGCCACGGTGCACGGCGTGGCATGTGGGACAGACGTGCGTGTGCGGCTGCCACGGCGCAAAGGTGAGCGCGGTTCCGTCAACTTCGCAGCGCCCTCCGCGCCGGGTGAGGCGAGCCTTTCCGTTTGGCAACGGCCACGTACTGCCCTGTGTTAACGGGCCCAGCTCGCGGTGTAGTCCTGTGCCCAACGCGCGCAGTTCCGGTGTTGCGCTCTCCCACCGCGCATTGAGGGCTACGCCGAGCAGATGTGCGTCGCTGCGTATGCCGGTGCGGACGTTGTCACGCGCGATGTCAGGCGCGTTGTCACGCGCGTTGTCACGCGCGTTGTCGCGCATGTTGTCGCGCACCACGTTGACTTCATCATCACGATTGCCCTCACTCACGACGACTCCATTGCGCGATCGTGGTGAGCTCGCCGCGCAAATCCATCACAACACCCTGCAGCGACCTGGCACGTCCCTGCACGCCGCGCGCGTGATATACAAACGCCACAGGCGCCGCACTGTCGAGCGACGCCGAAACCCGGGCCCAGGCCGTGGCGCGCGCTTCCGGATGGAGAGTCAGCGAGGCAGCGTTGAGTAAAGAATCGAGCGACGCGGAGTGATAGCCGGTGTAATCGAGTGCACTGCCGCGCTGCGCGCTGTGGAACATGGCGGTGAGATGACCCAACGCCAGATCACCGGGGATTCCGGTGTAGGCCAGATCGAAGTTCTTATCTGGCGAACGCAGTTGCGTGAGGAACGTGGCTAACTCCACAGAGCGTATCGTGACATCAATGCCAATGCGTCGCAGATCGTCCTGAATGAGCTGTTCCACCGCAAGGTCGCCGGTGCTCACGGTGAGCAACGTCACCGAGAGTGGTTCTCCGTTGCGGGTGCGTGTCGCGTTGCCATTGGCCTGCCAGCGTGTGCTGTCGAGCAGCGCCGCTGGATTTGTGGTCGGCGCACCGGTGGTGCTGGTGATGCCGGTGGTGCCGTCAGGTTGCCGCGCGCTCCGCCCCTCTGCGGCAAAAATGCCGGGCGGGACCGCCCCCTGCGCCGGTTCGGCATAACCGGCCACCGCCACCTCAACAATGCGCGCACGATTCAACGCCGTCGCGACAGCCCGGCGCACGCGCACATCATCGAAGGGAGCCCGTGTTGTGTTGAACGCCAGCATGGTGGTAAACAGCACCGGCGGCGTATCGAGTTGCAACAACGGGTCGCGCTTCACCAAACCCGCCATCGAGGGAGACACACCGGCCACATCAAGATCGCCGCTCACCAGACCGGCGAACTTGGTGGCCGGCTCATCGACCACGGCGATCACTACCGATTGCATGAAGGGCGGTCCACCCAGCGCGTCGGGAAATTCATTGTTGCGCTCAAAACGCCAACGCTGACCTGCATCGCGCGATACGAACACGAAGGGACCGTTGCCCACCGGCGCTGTTGCGAACGCATGCTGTCGCCATTCGCTGAAGGGCACATCCTGCAGCACATGCGCGGGCACAGGCGGCAGCTCCGCAAACAGCAGCGGAAGTGATGGCTGCGGAACCGCAAAGTCAAACTGCACCACGGAGTCGTTGAGCGCGTTTACTGATAGCAGGGTGCGCAGATCACCGGCTCGCGGGCTGCCTGTGGACGGATCGATGACGGCCCGGAACGTGAGCTCGACATCGCGCGCCGTGGTTTGCACGCCATCGTGCCAATGCACATCGCGACGCAGTGTGAAGGTCAGCCGTTGGCCGTCGTCACTCCATGTCCACGCTCGCGCCAGCCACGGCTCGGGTTGCAGCAGCGAATCGAGGCGCACCAGCGGCATAAACAACATGTGTCGCTGCACCTGACGCGACATGCCATGCATGGTGACCACCGGGTTGGCCGACTCCAGATCACTACCCGACGCGAGCACCACGCTGTCACCCGCACGCGGCGTCGCCACACACGCACAGAGCACCAGCATCGCGGCCGGCAGCAACCGCCGGGCGTCGAATATTGCGTGGACGGTTGACCTTCGCTGTTCTGCGCGCATCATCCCGTCGTGCGACGTCCTCTGCTGCGTGTGATTGATGCCGTGATGCTGCTGTGGCTGGTAGCCACCATCACCTTTCTCCTGGTGCGTCTCGCGCCGGGCGATCCGACGACGCTGCTGATTGCCCCCACCGCCACTGCCGACGAGATCGCGCGGCAGCGCATCGCCTTCGGGCTCGACGGCTCACTACCTGCGCAATATGGGCGATGGTTGGGCGCGGTGCTGCAGGGCGAGCTGGGAACAAGTATTTCACGCGCGCTGCCCGTAACCACCGTGATCGCCGAGGCGCTGCCGTATTCTCTCTTTCTGGGCGGCGTATCGTTGGCTGGCAGTGTTGTGTTTGGCTTGTTGATTGGCGCTTGGCAGGCCAGACGAGCGGGCAGTCGGGGCGACACCACCATGACGGTACTCACCACGGCCCTGTTTGCTGCGCCGCATTTCTGGCTGGCGCTTGGCTTGATTGTGATTGCCACCTCCGGTGCCGCGGTGCTGGGGGCGCCCGATTGGGCGCGCCTGCCCGCGTTTGGTGTACAGTCGCCAGCCGCCAACCTCACCGGCTGGGCGCAGCTGGTTGATATTGCACGCCACAGCGTGTTGCCGTTGTGCGTGCTGACCGTGACCGGCGCCGCGGGCATCGCGCGCTATGCACGCGGCTCGTTAACGGCGGCCTGGAATGCGCCGCATGTGACC
Organism: Gemmatimonas sp.; assembly: GCA_011390805.1. Lineage (GTDB taxonomy): Bacteria > Gemmatimonadota > Gemmatimonadetes > Gemmatimonadales > Gemmatimonadaceae > JAABRT01. The sequence continues at coordinate 4,195 of JAABRT010000042.1, forward strand.
ACGGCCCGGGCGCGCGGTTTGCCGGCGTCACTCGTGCAGCGACGCTACGTGGTGCGTAACGCGATGGCCCCGATTGTCGTGCTGGTGGGACTGTCATTACCCGGGATTGTGGCCGGCTCGGTGTTTGTTGAACAGGTGTTTGCGTGGCCCGGACTTGGACGCACCATGCTGGGCGGCATCGCGGCGCGTGACTATCCGCTGGTGCTTGGCATTACGCTGCTCTACGCCGCGGTTGTGATTGCATCGAATCTCGTGGCCGATCTGATCGTGCAACGCCTCGACCCGAGGCGCGCAATATGAAGGCGGCGCTGGCACGATTGGACTCGCGGCTGCTCTGGGGGGGGGCGATTCTTTCGCTGCTCACACTGGGAGCGATTTTCGGGGCAGCGCTCACACCCGGCGATCCGCTGGCCATTGGGGATGTGGTGGGCACACGCCTGTTGCCTCCCATGGCTCGCTCCAGTGCGGGTGCTCTGCACGTGCTGGGCACCGACGCATTCGGGCGGGATGTGCTTGGACGGTTGCTTGTGGCGGCCAGACTATCTCTGGGCGTGGGCATTGTGGGATCACTGCTGGCGGCAACGCTTGGCGCAATCATCGGCGCCACAGGCGCCTGGCTCGGTGGCGTAACCGACCGTGTACTCCTGGCGCTTGGCGACGCACTGCTGGCCGTACCCCGCTTGGTGCTGTTGCTTGTGGTTGCGGCATTGTGGGGCCCGGGACTGCCAACGGTGGTGGCGGTGCTCGCGCTGACGGGATGGATGGGCGTCGCGCGGTTGGTTCGTGCAGAAGTGCTTGGTGTGCGCGTGCTTCCGTATGTCGAGGCGGCGCACGCGCTGGGTGTTGCTCCACTGCGTGTGCTGGCGCGCCACGTACTCCCGAATGCGTTGGGCGCAGCTACGGTGGCCGTTACGCTCGGTGTCGGCAGCGCGATTCTGCTGGAGAGCGGATTGTCCTTTCTGGGGCTGGGCATTCAACCACCAAGCCCGAGCTGGGGCAACATGATTTCCGGTGGACGCGAATGGTTGCTCACCGCCCCGTGGATTGCGCTTTCACCCGGTGTCGCACTCGTGCTCACCGTCGTGGCGTGCACGCTGATCGGCGACGCGCTTGATAAGGCACCGGGTACAGAGAGAGCTACGGGCGCGATACCCGAAGTGTCGAGACCGCGCGTTTCGACACGGTGACTGACGCCGACGTTGAATCCCTTGCTGTTGTGACATCCGGTTCATCCTGATGCATAGCGGATGCGCCATGGTCCGTTGCACGGTGCATCGGCTGACGTGCCGCGACCACAGTCTCATCAAGTGATACCGCAACCGCGGTAGCCTTGGCCCATGGCGTGTCCCACCGCGCAGTGTGCGCGTGCTCGTGCACATTAACGCATCGCAGTACAACTCCATCGCCGTCTTCGGCGGGCTTCACCGCCGACGCGACCACGCCGGCACCTCCCGAGAGCGTGACGCCCGCAACGTGTGCCGGCGCCGCGGCAGGCGCATCACGCCAGGTGTGGCCGATGAGCGGACGCAGTACGTCTTCGCACATGTTGTACGCGACCGCGGCATCGAACGCCCCACCCGGAGCAATGGCAAAGCGAGCGGCAAAACGACCGCGCCCTTGCGCCTCCGGTACCGGTGCCGGCCAGCCCGCATGTCCCGGTCGTTCGGGGAGCGATGCGCGCGATAGCGCTCCGGTGGCGCGTACGAGTGTGACCGCCAGTTGATCACCCGCCAGTGCTTCGTACTCGGCCAGACCATCAGAAACGACAGTGGTGTTGATGCTTTCGGAGACAGTGGTATCGGTGCTGTCGGAGACAGTGGCATTGATGCTGTCGGAAACAGCGGCGACCCATTGATGCAGCGGTGCGCTGGTGGTGACATGTTCATGGCTTTCATCAACAGCAGTGCGATCGAGCGGTACACGCGTAACCGGACCAAACGCAGCATCGGCCACAATCTTTGCATCTGGCACGCCTGTCGCGAATGCGATGCGCAGACGATGGTCACAAGCCGCGTCGAATCCTGCTGCATGTACACGAAGAAACGACGCACCGGCGTCGAGCAGGAAGCGCAGGGTGACACGAATCACCGTGAAGGCGCTCCCACGTGCGAACGGATGCCTTCGCACCCGCAGTGCGTACGTGACGGCAACACCGGCACGCAGCGGACCGCGGGCCACTACGCGCGCGCGCACCGGTTTGAGCGAGCTGATATTGCCCCGTGGTGCGGCGGTGTACGTATCCCCCCGGTCGGCCTGCCAGGTGAGTTGCACCAACTGGGTGATGCGACGGTTGGCCAACAGATCGTGCAGCTCCACAGAGCGCGGGCCCACGGTGAGCGAGAGCAACCCGTTCTGCAGCGTGGCCGTGCGACCGCGCCGCGTTACCGTGACAGGTGTCAGACCTTCAGACGCTGCTTCGTTTGTGAGAACGCCGCCGTGCAACGCCTGTTGCGGCGTGTGTTGCGACGTGTGCTCTGCGACCTCGCCTAACGCCATCGTGCGCAGTGCATACCCACCCAGCGCCATCTCGCGCGGCACCCAGGCCAACGCACGGGTCACCCGCACAAGATCGTTGTCCGGATAGTGCTGCGGGGACTCGCGTCGATCGTAGCGATCAAACTGATGCAATGCCTGCACCGCAAGCGCGCCGCCGCTGAGCTCAGCCGGCAGAGCCACAGCTGTGGGCTCACGCACCGATTTCGGCCCTGCATTGCTGTTGCGCCCTCCCGATCCCGGACCTACCGCGACATCGCGCAGCGTCTGCACCAACTCGATCTCCGCGACACCATAGCGCACGCGCGCCGATCGATTGCGCAACACAAGACGTGGTTGCCACTGTGAGCGCTCGGTGCCTCGCGCCTGCACGGCATCACGACCAAGCAACAGATCAATGGCCGCTTCGCGCAGCCCCATGGCTTCGGCGCGAACCACTTGCACCCGATGATCGAGTGCACGCGCGACCTCATCAACAGAACAACCGCACAGCGTATCGTGCGGCAGCACGCGCAGGAACGTGCGCCATGTCTGCTGCAGCAGCGATGCCAGATCATCGGTGGTGAGCGCGCCGATCGTTCTTGCCCGCGCTGTCTCACGGGGACTGTTGCATGGCGCCATGCGCGCGAGCGCCACCCACGGCTCCACATCGTTTCGCAGCAGCGCGTCCACCTGTGCAACCGCACGCTTTTGATGCGCCCGCGTGGCAAAGGTGCCCTGCAGCGTCCAGGTACTGCCGTAGGAATCGCGCAGTTCACCGGTCACTGTCGGCAGTGCGCGCTGTTGTGCTGCAGCGGAAAACGCCGCGGCCCAGGCACCGAGCGAGCTCCGGATGACCGTATGCCCGTCACGCGAAGCAACCTGTCGCAGTGACTCAACCGCCTGATCAAGATCGGGCTGCAACGCGTGATGATCTGCTCCGTTGGTGAGCAGTACAACATTTGTAGCGCACCGCGGCGCCAACACCGCTTCAATTTCTTTCCACCGATCGGCCGCGGCCGCCGCGTGTGTTGGCAGCATGCGTGCGTATTCATAGCCATCAGGCGGCAGGTGCCACAGCAGCACGCTCGATCCGTCTGCGCTCGTCCACCGTGCGGCATCGCCGGCGGGCCACCGCGCACTGCCATACCCTCTCCACACCACAGCCACCGGAAGGCCGAACCCTTGCGCCAGCAAGGGAAGCGCGGCCGTATGCCCGAACGCGTCGGGGGAGTAGCACACCGCCGGGGCCTGCGCACCGAACGATTGCAAGACCGCGCGACCGGCAAGCAGGTTGCGCACCAGTGCTTCACCGCTCGGGATGAGCTCGTCAGCGAGCACGTACCATGGACCGGCTTCAATGGAGCCGGACTGCAACGCCAGCTCAAGTCTGGGGCGCAGCTCCGGGCGCACGCGCAGTACATCCTCCAACACCACGGCCTGACCGTCGAGCAGAAATGGACGCGATGCATGCGGCGGGTGCTGAAGCAGTTGCTCCACCAGCGCCAGCAGCCGCTGCCGGAAGCGCGGCGCCGGCTGATACCACTCCCGATCCCAGTGCGAATGGGCCAGCACGTGCATGACCAGCGGCGCTGCGGGAGTGGAGGGATTGCTCATGAATCCAAGCTACGAAGAGTGCGTGCGGCACGCATCAGTCTCGCAACGGCGATTGACCCTTGCCCGCGCATCGGCGAGCTTTGTCGATTGCCTTGTACCAGACCCGCACCCACCTGCTGTGGATTTTTTTTCCGATTTCTTCGAGCGACTCCGTGATCTGCCCGCCCTGGTACAATGGGCCGGCTACGTCGGATTGACCGCAATCATCTTTACAGAGACCGGGCTCCTGATCGGCTTTTTTCTGCCCGGTGACTCGCTGCTCGTAACCGCCGGACTGCTCTGCTCGCAACCGGAGTTCGGTTTAAATGTGTACATACTCGGCCTGCTGCTCACCGCGGCCGCGATCATCGGCGACACCGTGGGGTACCACATTGGTCGCTTGTCGGGTCCGCGCATTTTTACGCGGGAAGAATCATTCTTCTTTCGACGGGCACATCTGCTTCGTGCGCAATCGTTCTACGAAAAGCACGGTGGCAAAACGATCATCATCGCGCGCTTCGTGCCGATTATCCGCACCTTTGCACCGGTGGTGGCCGGCGTCGGGCAGATGGAGTACCGGTCGTTTCTGGCGTACAACGTGGTTGGTGGAGTGCTGTGGGTTTGGAGCATGTTGTTCACCGGTTATTTCCTGGGCCGTTGGGTGCCAGGCATCGATCAACACATTGAGAAGGTGATCCTCGTTGTCATCTTTCTTTCCATCCTCCCCGGCATCATTGCCTGGCTCAGGGAGCGGGCGAAAGCCGGCTCCACCGCGGCCTGACACGCGCCCGCTCACACGTTCTTTACCGCACGGCAGCATGTCGTGCGCTTCACCTTTCAGGAGATTCCAACACAATGGCACATACACTTCCTGCTCTGCCCTACGCCTTTGATGCTCTGGCACCGCACATCGATGCGGAAACCATGAAGATTCATCACGGCAAGCATCACCAAGCCTACGTCACCAATCTCAATGCGGCGCTCGAGAAGGAACCCGCGCTGGCCGACAAGTCGCTGGACGAGCTGCTGGGCGACCTCAACGCAGTGCCCGAGTCAATCCGCACCGCCGTGCGCAACAACGGCGGCGGTCATTGGAATCATGCGCTGTTCTGGACACTCATGTCCCCCAAGGGTGGCGGTGAGCCCGCAGGCGACCTGGCCGCGGCGATCACCAAAGGCTTCGGCGATTTTGCATCGTTCCGTGAGAAGTTTCAGGCGGCAGCGATGGGCCGGTTCGGTTCCGGCTGGGCGTGGTTGGTGTCCGACATGGGTTCACTCTCGATCGTGAGCACGCCCAACCAGGACAACCCGCTCATGGAAGGCAAGACGGCCATTCTGGGTCTAGATGTGTGGGAGCATGCGTACTACCTGAACTATCAGAACCGTCGCGCTGACTACGTCGGTGCGTGGTGGAACGTGGTTGACTGGAACGAAGTCACACGTCACTACACGGCGAGCATCGGTTAAGCTTTCTGCTCCCTCCGCACGACGCACAACAGGGCCCGATAACAGATGCGTTATCGGGCCCTGTGTGTTTTTCACTCGCGCACCGTTGACGTGTTGGCAAGGCAACGCCGTCAGACATCCTGGCATGCAGCCTCAGCTGAACATGGAGCCGAGCAGCGAGCCAAGCAGCGACAACCCAAGCATGCAGGCCAGAACCACGGCCGAACCGAGCGCGCCGCTGGCACGTGATACTTTGCCCACCACGCTGATGCCGATGGCGATCAGCGCGAACGCCCAAAGATTGAGCAAGTCAAAGTTTGCGAGCGCGCCCATGATGCTCGGCGCGGTTGTCACAGGATCGAGAAAGCGCGCCGGGCCCAGCTGTGAATCGGATAGCGCGCGGATGCTCGCTGGATCAACGATCGCACCCTGGATTGCGACAACGATGGGTGACAGCAATCGAGGGAATCCGGCCAGCGTGAAAATAAGCGCGCTCTGGCGGTAGCCGAGTGAAGCGCCGGCTACCTTTGCTCCCAGCATGACAAACAGTGCGGCGAACCAGACAAAGATGGGAATGAGCAGTGATTGCGCCGCGATAATGAACCACGCCGATGCTGCTCGCGCAGTGCCCATGGCTTCGGCCGGCATGGGCGGGTTCCCCTTGGCCATCTGCAGCCGCATCTGATGATCAAACTCCGCCTCGTAATACGGGGTGGCCAGTCCCTTGGTCGCGAGGGCGATGACCAGTGCCAACACAACCAGCACCAGCAACAGCATCCCGTACTTACCCTCGCGTCGGCGCGCAAACACCTTGGACGGCGCAACGAAGATTTCGAGCAGGTCGTCCATCAACCCACCCTTTTCAGCGGCGGTACTTTCGGTCACGGTACACTCCGGAAGGTAGGAATCAGCGCTTGATCAATGCGCGTTGCGCTGCCACACAGCCGGACGTTAACACAGGTTAGCGCGCCGCTTCACCCTCGAGATACGTGTAGCCCTCAAGCCCTGCCACGTAGTCGGCAATGAATGCGTTCGCTTCCTCCCGTGACAGTCCGGAAGCAGCGTTCACCTTACGGCGGAAGGTGGCCAGAAGTTGCGACGCACCGAACTGCACGTAGTTGAGCACCTCGGTGACCGTATCACCTTCCACAAGATCGTTGATCTCGTAGCGTCCCTCAGGCGTGATCAGCACGTGTACCGCATTGGTGTCGCCAAAGAGGTTGTGCAAATCGCCAAGGATTTCCTGATAGGCGCCCGTGAGGAAGATGCCAAGGATGTAGTCGTTGCCGTCGTCGTGGAACTCGTGCAGCTCGAGCGCCGGCCGTCCGGCCTTGTCGCCCACGAACTTGTCAATCTTGCCATCGGAGTCGCAGGTCACGTCCTGCAGCGTGCCATGACGCAGCGGCTGCTCATCGAGCCGGTGAATGGGCATGATCGGGAACAGCTGATCGATTGCCCACGAGTCAGGCAGCGACTGAAAGAGCGAGAAGTTCAGGAAATAACGGTCGCACAGTGACGACTGCAGCTCGCGCACAATGTCGGCATAGGTTTCCGGGTCAGCCTGCGCGATGGGATAGATCGCGTTCATCGTGGCCAACCAGATCAGTTCCGCCGTAGCCAGCTGGCGCAGCGACAGCACGCCGCTGTTGAAGTAGTTGCGTGCACGGTCCTTGTCGAACGTGGCGTCGTGGAAGACTTCAAGCACTTTGCGTGGACGCGGGGACCGCTCGAGAATCGTGCGGTAGTCCTCGTACATCTCGTGCAGCAGCGAATGATCGTCGTCGGTGAGTTCCGGCAACGTGCGCGCCGCCTGCGACTCCACATCGATCACCTTGACGAGCAGCATCGCGTGGTGCGCCGTGAGCGCACGCCCTGATTCGCTGATGAGATGCGGCATCGGCAACTCATGCTCGCGGCACGCTTCTGCCATGGTGTACACCACATCGTTGGCGTACTCCTGCAGCGTGTAGTTGACGCTGGCATTGTTCGTGGACGTCGTACCGTCATAGTCCACTCCAAGCCCGCCACCCACATCTACGTGCGTGATGTCCACGCCCATCTCGCGCAGCTCCGCGTAGAAACGCGCAACTTCGGCCAAACCCGACTTGATGAAACGGATGTCGGTGATCTGACTGCCCAGATGGAAGTGAATGAGCTTGATGATATCAAGACGGCCCATGCCTTCGAGACGGTCAATCAGCTTCACCAGTTCAGATGACGACAAACCGAACTTGCTCTTCTCACCACCGCTCTGCGCCCAGCGTCCGGCGCCTTCGCTGGCCAGCTTGATGCGCACACCCGCAACAGGCTGCACGCCGAGCTCGTCGGCGACTTCGAGCAGCACGTCCACTTCACTGAGCTGCTCCAGCACAATGAACACACGGTGACCCAGCTTCTGTCCCATGAGGGCCAGACGCATGAACTCATGATCCTTGTATCCGTTGCACACGATCAGCTGATCAGTGCCTTCCACCAGACCAAGCACCGCCTGCAACTCGGGCTTTGATCCGCACTCCAGCCCAACGCCGTGCGGCGAGCCGTATTTCACGATCTCTTCAACAACGTGCCGCTGTTGATTGACCTTGATCGGATACACGGTGGTGTACTTGCCCGTGTAGTCGAACTCACGCATCGCCGATTCAAAACGCTCGCTGAGCGTTTCCACCCGTGATCGCAGAATGTCGGAGAAACGCAGCAATACGGGCAGCTGAATGCCCTGCTCCTCCAGATCGCGCGCGAGGTCGCGCAGGTCGACCACTCCGTTCGGATGATCCGGGTTTGGCCTGACGATCACGTTGCCGCGATCGTTGATGTCAAAATAGCCGGCGCCCCAGCCCTCAATACCGTAGAGGGCCCGGGCGTCGTCGATGGTCCATGGAGCGGCCGGCGTCTGCGGCTCGGCGGTCGGAATAATGCGGGTAGCCATCAGTCAAAACTAGAGGCACACAACCGCTGCGGGTACTGGCAGGGCACCAACGATACAGATCAAATGCTGGCGCCCTGCCAAAGGTCACACCGCTAGTTGCGGTCTGGCTGGATGGTGGCAGGCGACGCTGCCGGCGCCATCTTCACCTGATCGCGTCCCTTCTCGATGTACGGAATGCCACGCTTCATCCAATCAGGAGCCGGTTCGCCGCGCAGATGATGGCCGAAGAACTCCAGCTGCTTCTTGTCGATATCGAGCTGGTTGGCACGCTTGGTTGGATTGTGCTCGTCGCCGTTGTAGTTGATCATGTACGCTTCCTTGCCCAGGCGACGCAGCGCAACAAAGAACTCAATGCCCTGATACCAGGGCACCGCTCCGTCATTGTCGTTGGCCATGAAGAGCAGTGGCGTCTGAATGCGATCGGCAAAGAACAGAGGTGAGTTCTCGATGAAGCGCTCGGGGTATTCCCACAGCGTGCCTCCAATGCGGCTCTGACCCGTCTCGTACTGGAACGAACGCGAGATACCGGTGCCCCAGCGAATGCCACCGTAGGCACTGGTCATGTTCACGACGGTTGCATTCGGCACGGCCGCGGCAAACAGATTGGTTTGCGTCACGAGATACGCCGTCTGGTAGCCACCCCATGACTGGCCGCCAATACCGATCGCGTCCTTATCCACAAAGCCGGCCTGGATAAGCGACTGCACACCAGGCACGATTGACTTGTACGCGCTCGGTCCGGGATAGCCCTCGGTGTACTTGATATCGGGCATGAACACGATGTAGCCGAGCGAGTTGTAGACCGTGGGGTTTACAATGTTGCGACCGGCAGGACGCACGTAACCGTGCAGCCCGTTGGAGTGCGTTTCGTAGAAGTACACCACCATCGGGTACTTGCGGTTGGGATCGAAGTCTTCCGGTGTGTACAGCAAGCCGGCAAGCGAATCACCATCGGCGCTGATCCAGCTGTGCAGCCGCACATTGCCGCGCAGATACTGCTCCTGCTCCGGCATTGCGTTGGAAATCTTGCTCATGGTGGTGAGCGACGAACCTGCCCAGATGTCCGGGAACTCACGATAGTCGGAACGCGTGACCATGTAGCGTTCCGCGTCACGCGCCTTGGTGAGGCCGCCAAAGCGCTTGGGCTCCATGAGAATGCGCGTGGGTGTTGAGTCGCTGAAGCTGCCCTGATACCACCCCGATGACTTGCTGACATCATCAAAGGCCGACAGCAGCACCGGCTTGCCGGGATCGATCGCACGATCCTCGGGATCAAGATTGACCACGCGGAACGTGTGCTGCGTTGACCGGCCCACACCGCCGGTGAGACGGCGCGGCGCCACGGCGGCCTTGGGATCAACCACCCAGATGTCGTAGCGATCGTTGATGAGCATGAACCGGTCATCGGTGGTCCAACCCGACAGGCCCCACGCCGACGGCGTACCGGGCGTGCTCCACGTTTCCTGACTGAACGAAATGTCAGTGATGTTTGCCGTGAGCGTGCGCAGCTGTTTGGTGGCAATCTCGTACGCGTGCCACTGTTCCTTGTCAAACCACGTGACAAAGCGCGCGTTCGGGGAAAGCTGCGCGCGCGCTTCGAGGCGCCGCGCGACCAGCGTGCGCTCTCCGGTGGTGGCGTCTACGATGTACACATCGCTGGCGCCTTCACCCTCAATGGCGTCCAGCTGGTAGGGGATGTTGGTGACCGCCAAACCGATGCGACCGTTTTCGCTCAGCTGAACACTCGGGATCGAATCGTCAGTAAGGCGAACAACTTTGCGCAGTTTGGGATGATACAGCGAGGTGTACGAACGGTTGCGATCGGCACCCGCCTGCCGCGCCTGCGTAGGCTGCAGACGCGTGTCCTGCCAATGCCACAAATCGTACACGGCCTTGTCGGTAAGTGAATCGGCAGGAATGGCCTCTTCGGGCGGCGACGCGACGGAGAACTGCAGCGCCGAACCATCACGCACAAAATCAAGGCGGCTGCGCTCGGGGATAATCAGTCCTTCACCGGCGTCGGCCGGCGTGATCACAACGGCGGCTGCGGGCGCCGCGTTGCGACGCGTTTCGAGCGACGCCAGCAGTACGCTGTAGTTGGCACGATTGGGCGCGATGGTATCAGCCGCCGCTTCCAGAAACGCCACCTGTTTGCCATCGCGATCGAAGGTGAGGTTGCGATAGCGCGCATTGCCGGTGCGCAGAGCGGTCACCGTGCCATTGCTGAGGTCACGCAGGTACAAGCCGCTTTTCGTAGAATCGGCCTCGCCCACGGCGTACACCAGCCAGCGCTCTTCATCGTGAAGGGTGTAGCTGGTCACATCTTCAAGCACCAGTTCTTCACCAGTGGCCAACGTGCGCAGTGTGATCTTGTCACCCGTTTCCTTGCGCGGAGTGTTGCGTCGCGCAGAATCACCACCGGCGCGTGCCGCAGCCGGTCGCGCCGCGGGGGTACGGGCGGCACCAGGGCGTGCGGTGGAATCACCATTGGCGCGATTGGCCGCCGAGTCTGCTTCGGTCTGATACAGCAGGAACCGTCCACCATCACGCGCCATGCGGAAGCTGCGCACGCGCGGCAGCGTGGTCACCTGCCCCGAGGGCAACGACATAATGGCCAGACTGGTGCGATTGGCCTCAGCCGCCCGCCGGCGATCACGACCCGCTGCTTCTACCGTTTCCTGATTCGGGTAGATGAGCGCGGCCACGAACTTGCCATCGGCACTGAACGACGGCGCCGCCGGATTGAATCCGCCGCCACCGCCGCCGGGACGGTTGTTCGGACGACCGGTGTAGCCGCGCGGCAGTTTGAACTCCGTGGCCGCACTGGTGGAACGTACCACCAGCTCTCCATCGCCAATCGTTGGCGAGTTGGTGTACGCCACCCACTCACCATCACGGGACAACTGCGGCGAGACAATGCCACGCCAGACGTCGTAGACGTCTTGCGTGATGACCCGACGGGCGGCTTGCGCATCTGCCGACGCGGCGGGTACCGCAAAGGCGAGCAGAGCAAACGTAGTGCGCAGAACAACCGCGGCACCGCGCGCCGACCAGCGTCTGTGAGAGCGGACTGGAGTTGCAGGAGATTGCATCGGATGGACGGGTTAATGGACTTCGGGAGGCGTCGACGTGAGCACGAGGTCGACAAACGCCTGGTGCAGTGACAACACCCGGGGTGGTTCCCCGGGCGACACTCTACCAACTTGCATCAGCGTCACACCAAGGGCTACGCATCGACTGGTCGGGATGTTGCCAGCCGGCCCGCCATTCGTGAGAAACGGGGGCCGCCGCTCCGGCGCACTTCGCCGGCGGGACGTGGCTGTCGTGACGCTGTCAACTTCTAACCAGCGGCCGCGCCGCATGGGGTGTGTGTGGGACGAGTGATTGGCTATTTCGGACGCGGACTGGTGGTGATCGCGCCTGTCGCCATCACGTTGGGCGTTTTGGTGTGGGTGTTGACGACGGTTGATGCGATGCTGGGCATCGAGATTCCGGGCGTCGGACTGGCGATTACGCTGGCGATCGTCACCCTTGTCGGATTCATTGCCACGCACTTCATCACGCGCTCCGCGGTCGGCATGTTCGACCGCCTGTTCGACAAGGTCCCGCTGGTCCGTCTGCTGTACAACGCGGTGCGGGATATCTTCAACGCCTTTGCCGGCGAAAAGCGCCGGTTTGACCAGCCGGTGTCCGTCCGCGTTGACGATGCCGGACACGTTCGCCTCTTCGGCTTTGTCACGCGTCAGTCGCTGGGCCAGTTCGGGCTGCCCGGTCACGTCAGTGTGTACTGTCCACACTCGTACAACTTTTCGGGGCAACTGGTGGTGGTGTCCGCCGACCGCGTTGAACTGCTCACACAGCCGAGCGCCGATGTGATGGCATTTGTGGTATCGGGCGGCGTATCCGGCATGGTACCGGAAGCGGGTGCCGAGGCGGGCGCGAGGGCCATGATGTCGGAGACCATGCGGTCGTAAACCCCTGCGATGCGGTGACGCAGGCCACTGGATTTTGCGACCCGGCTTCGATTGCATTCAGAGCCAATCGGATTTGCAGATCCGCAGTTGGCCGCATCCACCCATCACCGGAGTCCGTGTGACTTCCACACAGGCGCCCAGTTCAGCCAACGAGAACTGGGGCAGTCGTATTGGTTTGATCCTTGCCATGGCGGGCAACGCCGTCGGACTTGGAAACTTTCTGCGGTTCCCGTCGCAAGCAGCCAACAACGGCGGCGGTTCGTTCATGATTGCGTACTTCACGGCCTTTCTGTTGCTCGGCATTCCGCTCATGTGGGTGGAATGGGGCATCGGACGCAACGCCGGTCGCTATCGCAAAGGACATGTGCCAGGCATGTTCGCGGCGCTCTGGAAACATCCGGCGGCCAAGTATCTGGGCGTGATCGGTCTCACCGTGCCGCTGGTGGTGATGATCTACTACACGTACATCGAAAGCTGGACGCTCGCGTTTACCGTGTTTTCGGCCACGAGCGACTATTTCGGCAACAACACGCAGGAAGCAATGGTGGGCTACCTGCAGTCGTACCAGATGATTGGTGACGACAGTGTGCACGGCATGTGGAAGCCGTTTGTGTTTTTCTTCATCACACTGGTGATCAATATCTGGGTGGTATCGCGAGGGATCAGCGCGGGCATTGAGAAGCTCGCGCGCATTGGCATGCCGATTCTGTTCTTCTTTGCCGCGATCCTCGCAGTCGTGATTCTCACCATGGATCCGCTCACGCCAGGCGGACCGAGTCCCGCCGATGGACTCAACTTCATTTTCAACCCGGACTTCTCCCAGCTCTCGCGACCCGGATTGTGGCTGGCTGCCGCGGGACAGATTTTCTTCACGCTGTCGGTGGGCATGGGCACGCTGCAAGCCTACGCGTCGTACCTCACAAAGAAAGACGACCTGGTGTTGTCAGGGCTGGCCACCGCTGCGACGAACGAAACGGCGGAAGTTGTGCTCGGCGGGTCAATCGCGATTCCGGCAGCAGTGGTTTTCTTTGGCGTTGCCGGTGCAATGCAGGTCGCATCAAGCGGCTCGTTCAACATCGGCTTTGCCACCATGCCCGTTGTGTTTCAGCAGCTGCCCTTGGGTAACGTGCTGGGCGTGATGTGGTTTGGCTTGTTGTTTTTTGCCGGTATCACGTCGTCAGTGGCCATGGCGACCCCCATCGTTGCTTTCTTCCGCGAAGAGTTTGGTATTCGCCGCGAGACGGTTGCGTGGGGACTGGGCGGCGTGGTCATGATCTTCGGACTGCTGCAGATTTTCTGGCTGCAGTATGGCATGCTCGACGAATGGGATTACTGGGCGGGCACGTTTGGACTCGTGCTGTTTGCGAGTATTGAAGTCGTGCTCTTCATGTGGGTGTTCAAACCCGAGCGTGCGTGGGAGTCACTGCACCAAGGCGCTGACATCCGCTTGCCGCGAATCTTCAAGTTCGTGATGACATACATCACGCCGCTCTATTTGTTCACCATTCTGGTGTGGTGGGGTGTGACCGATGCGTGGCCCATTCTCACCATGGAGAAGACACCGGGCGGCGCGCCACCCGATCCCGCGAACGTGCCCTTTGTTCACGCGTCACGCGCGATCCTCGCGCTCATCGTCGTCACGTTTGTGGTGCTGGTACGCCTGGCGTGGAAGCGCAACCGCTACGATGATCGTACCGGGTTCACTGAAAGCATCACGGGAAGCGCACAATGACACGCACCGCAACCATTTCATGGAGCGAACAATGACACGCACCGCAATCATCTTCATGACTCTCTCGTGGGGCGCGGTGCTGTCACTGCTCACGTGGAGCTTTGCGCGCATTCTTACCGGCGACGCGGCTAAGAAGAAATAAGCTCGCGTCGCCAACCCGCCCCATCGTGCGAGTGCTATCCCGCGATAGCGCTCGCACGTGAGCGGGGCGCCGCTGCGCCAAACGGCGACGTGGCCCCGTCGCGCAGCTCCACAATGCGCTCCTCAATAAACGCCACGAGCTCCTTCATGGTGGCGGTGTCAAAAACCAGCTTTACCCCGGCCTCGGCGTACAACTCCGGCAGCGGACGCGTACCGCCGAGCGCCAGAAAGCGCTTGTACGCTTCGATAGCCTGAGGGCCATTTCTCACGGCGTTGCGGAACACCTGCACTGCACCCAGTTGCGCGAGTCCGTACTCGATGTAGTAGAACGGCAACTCGAAAATGTGCAGCTGACGATACCAGCGTGATGTGCGCTCCGCTTCAAGGCCGTTCCAGTCTACCACCGGTTCGAACTTCGCACGGATCTCAAGCCACGCCGCATCACGCGCGGCGGCATCCGCGCCTTCGGGATGCGAATAAATCCACGCCTGGAATGCATCAACGCTGGCAATGTGTGTGAGTGAGCACAACACATCTTCAAAGTGTTCAAGCCATGCAATGCGCGCTTCTTCGGGCGTGTAAAACCCATCGGGCTGTACGAGATACGGCATGGCCAACAGCTCCATGCTCATGGACGCCAGCTCGGCGGCTTCGTGTCCTGTACGCCGCTGCCACGCCAACGGCAACTCATGGGCGGCGAAATCGTGAAAGCAGTGACCTGCCTCATGCACAAGCGTTTGCACGTCATCAGGTACGCCAACGGCATTCATAAAAATGAATGGACGTCCGCGGAATGAAAGATCGGTGCAGTAGCCTCCGGGCGCCTTGCCGGCGCGGCTTTCCAGGTCGAGCAGCTCTTCTTTCGCCATGATGTCAAACTGCGCACCCAGCTCTGCATCGACACGTGAGAAGATGCGTCGAGCGCCGTCTACAAACTGGTCTACGGTTTCAAAGGGCACCAACGGCTTCTTGGCATCAACCTCGACCGCCAGATCCCACGGGCGCAGCGATGGCACACCCAGCGCTTCACGCCGCCGCTCGTACAACCGCGCAACCGCGGGCACGACCGCTTCCTGCACCGCGGCGTGAAAACCGGCGCAATCTTCGGGCGTGTAGTCAAAGCGATGTTTGGCGGCAAAGGCGTACCGCTGGAAATCAGTGAAGCCTGCTTCGTGTGCTACGTCCTGACGCAACGCCAGCATGTTATCAAACAGCGTGGCCAACTCGTCGCGATGCGCCAGATACGCCTGAGCGCCAGCACGGAAGGCACGCTCACGTACCGCCCGATCCCGAGCCTTCATGTACGGCTGCAACTGCGGAATCGTCTTGGGCTCTCCATCCCAGTCCACCGACAGTCCACCGGTGCGCTTCTGATAGGCAGCCGAGTACTCCTCAAGCTTGGCAAAACGCGCAACGTTGGCTTCACGAAAGATCTCAATATCCGACCGGAAACGACGGATCGTTGTCTCGAGATCAGGGCGCGACCAGCCAAGTTCAACCAATCGGCGGGCCAAACGCACCTGCTGCTCTTCGAGCGTTGGAAAAATCTCCATGCTGAAACGCAGGTACGCGCGCTCTGCCTCTTCATTGGCCGTGTTGCCCGTGTAGGCAATCATGGCCAACGTCCCGGCTTCCCCCACCAGCGTATCAAGCCGCGACCAGTCTGCCAGCCACGCTTCCACTTCTTCGCTCACAGCGGGCGATGATAACGGCACCGTGGCCAGCGCTTCGTAATAGGGCGCAATGTCTGGCCATGCAGCGTTGGCAAATGCAGCGGGGGAATCGGGCAATGCGATCATCGATTGTGCCGAGCGAGAGGGAGAGGAGGAAGGGATCAGGCGCCGTACGGTATCCAGATGTTTTTTACCTGCACGCTGCGACGCAGGAACTCACGTCCCTCGCCGATGCGCGGATCGAACCAGTCGCGTGGCGTCCATTCGGTCCAGGTACGCTTGAGGTTTCCGATGGAGGCGCGTTCTACGCTCACGGCACCGGTGTGGCTTCCTACGTACCAGAGCGCGTCTACGTTGTCATGCGACGCCAGCGCTTCCGCCAGCGAATCGGCTCGACCTGTCACAATGTTCACCACACCGCCCGGCACGTCTGATGTGTCGAGCACGCTGTAAACGTCAGTCACCGCGAGCGGGGCGTTTTCGCTCGGTACCGCGACAACCGTGTTGCCGGTGGCAATCAGCGGAGCGATCAGCGAGACAAAGCCCAACAGTGAGGGTGCGGGCGGACACACGACACCCACCACACCGATGGGTTCATGCATCGCCAGCGACACGGCACGCATGGGTACATCGTGCACCGCACCATCGTGCTTGTCGGCCCACGCGGCGTAGGTGAACAAGCGCGAGATCGTTGCTTCAACCTCGCGCACGCCATCGGCCTTCGTGCCGCCGCTTTGACTTGCGATACGCTGCGCAAATTCCTGAGCTCGTGCCGAAAGATTTTCGGCGATGTAATACAGCACCTGCGCGCGCGCATGTCCGGGCTTCTTCGCCCAGCCGGCAGCAGCATGCGCCGCTTCCACGGCGTTGCGAATGTCCTTGCGGTTTCCTTCGCCCACATCGCCGAGCAAGGCACCATTGGCGGCGTGAACCGCAATGCTGTAGCCGGAGTCGGGACGTGCCTGCTTTCCGCCGATGTAGAGTTTGGGTGTGCGGTCAATCGACGCGCCCGAAAAATCCGACAGCGCTTCGTTGTTTGCCGCCTTGGCAGACGACCCGTTTTTCGATGCTGCGGCCGCTGCCTTTTTGCCCGCCGAAGCCTTGGGCAACTCAGCGCGGACCGGCTTCACATACTCCCACATGCCTTCGCGTCCGCCTTCACGACCAAATCCCGACTCACGATAGCCACCAAAACCGGCCGATGCATCGAACAGGTTGGTGCTGTTCACCCACACCACACCGCACTTGATGCGCGGCGCAATATCGAGCGCGAGATTGATATCATCACTCCATACGCTGGCGGCCAGTCCGTACGACGTATTGTTGGCCAGCTGCACCGCTTCGTCGGGCGTACGGAATGTGTGTGTAACGAGCACCGGTCCGAAAATCTCAACCTGTGCAATGGTTGCAGCCGGCTCCACGTTGGTGAACAACGTGGGCGGATAGAACCAGCCCTCGGCAGGCTCGGCCCACGTAGGCTGCCAGCACGATGCTCCTTCTGCCACACCCTGCGCAACAAGTTCGCGAATACGATCGAGCTGTACGGGTGCAACGATCGCGCCCATGTCCACCGCTTTATCAAGCGGCGCGCCAACACGCAGACGCTCCATGCGCACTTTCAACTTCTGCGTAAGTGCATCGGCAATGCCTTCCTGCACCAGCAACCGCGAACCGGCGCAACACACCTGTCCCTGATTAAACCAGATCGCGTCAACCACCCCTTCCACGACGCTGTCGAGATCGGCGTCGGCGAACACGATGAAGGGACTCTTGCCACCCAGTTCAAGCGACAGCGATTTGCCCGTTCCGGCCGTCGCCTTGCGAATGTGACGACCAACTTCAGTTGATCCGGTAAACGCAATCTTGTCGACACCCGGATGCTCAACGATGGCTGCTCCGGTGGTGCCATCGCCGGTCACCAGATTGAACACACCGGGCGGCAAGCCTGCATCGCGCACCAGCTCGGCGAACATGAGCGCCGAGAGCGGCGTAAACTCCGCAGGCTTGAGCACCACGGTGTTTCCGGCCGCCAACGCCGGCGCCACTTTCCACGCCAGCATGAGCAGGGGGAAGTTCCACGGAATGATCTGTCCCACTACACCGAGCGGTGCGTAACCCGCAAACTCGCTGTCAAAGAGCTGGGCCCAGCCGGCATGATGATAGAAGTGCCGCACAACAAGCGGAATGTCGAGGTCGCGTGTTTCACGGATCGACTTGCCGTTGTCGAGTGACTCTGCAACAGCCAGCAACCGTGCGTGTCGCTGCACCGTGCGTGCGAGTGCATACAGATGACGGGCGCGCGCATGACCACTCAGTGCGCCCCACTTGGGCTGCGCCGAACGGGCTGCATCAATCGCGTTGTTCACATCGGTGACGGTGCCCTGCGCAACCTGCGCCAGAATGCGGCCCGTGCCGGGATCATGCACATCAAAGTGTGCACCATCGTGCGGCGGCACGAAGGCGCCGTTTACAAAATGTCCGAAGCGTGCCCCGTGCTTTGACAGCCACGCGCGCACCGCCGCGTCGCTCTCAGGAGCCGGACCGTACTCCATGGACTCAAGCAGCGCACGAACGGACGTGGGCGCAGAAGGTAGCGTCGAAGTCATGTCGGAAGGCTGCGTGCTAAACCATAGGATGACGATGAGCCGCCGAATAGCGGCCCGTCACGAAGTGCTCGAGCTGACGTTCAATGTCGGTGAGCAATCCGCTCGCACCAAACCTGAACAGGTCGGGACGCAGCCAGCGGTCACCGAGTTCCTCTTTTACCAGAATCAACCAGTCGAGCGATTGTTTGGCGGTACGGATACCACCGGCAGGCTTGAAGCCAACCACATGTCCCGTGCGATCGAGATAGTCGCGGATCTGTCGCACCATCACGAGGCCCACAGGCAGCGTAGCGTTGGTGGGTTCTTTGCCGGTAGACGTCTTGATCACGTCCGAACCTGCCATCATTGCCACCTGACTGGCGCGCGCAATGTTGGTGAGTGTGGCCAGTTCTCCCACACCCAGAATCGTTTTCAGATGCGCATCTCCACACGCTTCACGAAACGCCCGCACTTCGTCGTAGAGCGCCGTCCACTCACCGCGCAACACGTGGCCTCGTGTGATGACCACATCAATCTCACGCGCACCCGCCTCTACCGATGCGCGGATTTCGGCGATTCGCTGTGGCAACGGTGACAAACCGGCAGGGAAACCGGTGGAGACCGCCGCCACCGGTATGGCGCTGCCGGAGAGTGCTTTCACGGCGGTGGCAACGTGCGCGTGATACACGCACACCGCACCCACGGTGAGCTTGAGATCGGCCACGCCCAACGCTTCCATGATGTCGTCACGAACCGGGCGACGCGCCTTGGCGCACAGGCGAAGCACGTTGCCGGCCGTGTCGTCACCGGCGAGCGTGGTCAGATCCATGCAGGTGATGGCGCGCAGCAGCCACGCCGCCTGCCACTCCTTTTTGACCGTGCGCCTGGCTGGCAACGTAGCCGCCCGCCGCTCCACGGCGCTGCGGTTCACGTGTGTGGCGGCAACGATATCGAGGTCGAGCACCGTGCCGGGGTTGCGGACAGGGTGTTCATCAAACGCCGGAATGCGGGGGCGCTGGTCGGTTTCGGTCGCATGCAGAGCGACCGGACGGGATGGCGTGGCCGAGAGCGGCCGGCTGGCAGACGACATGGGTGAAAGCTATGCGGTTGACAGCGCTTGCGCCCCCCTGTCACTCAACCTCGCCGCGACTGCTGCCGACACTCTCAATGGTGAGCATCGCAACATCCAGGTACTCGTGCGGTCACGTGCCTTCACGTGCGTTCACGTGTGGCCACCTGTGCAGGCGCGTATGCAGGCACGTGTCGCGCTTGCTCGTCTGACTTTTCTCAAACTGACCTCCGCGCATGCATCAGCTGTCGAGCTTCCGTCATCGCCTTCCGTCAATCATTGGCGCGACCTTCCTTCTGGTCACCGCAGCAGCGTGTGAGAAGGTGGCGGCACCACCCATCCCCAATGACCTTGTGGTGGTACAGGGCAACTTCCAGACTGCCGCCGCCGGCACGCAGCTGCCGACCGCTGTCATCGTCCGGGTGCGCGGCGAGGATGGTGGACCCGTGGAAGCGGTTCCGGTGGGATTCTCAGTGCGCTCCGGCGGTGGGCTGGTGGAGCCGCCTACCGGCTTGAGCGATGCCAATGGCGAGGTGCGTACCCGCTGGACGTTGGGAGCGCATCAACAGCTGCACGAACTGCTGGCCTCCGTGCCGGGTGTGGAGTCGGTGGCCATCATTGCCACGGGTGTTGTGCCAACCGACTTGCTCATTGCGCAGGGTAACCACCAGACCGCTCGGGCCGGCAGCGCGCTCCCTGTGCAGATCGTGCTGCGCATTGTGGGCGCAAACAACACACCGATTCCGGGGGTGACCGTAGGCATGACCGTCACGGCCGGTGGCGGCAGCATTAACCCGGCATCAGCCACGACCAACGCCAATGGCGAAGTCACAGTACGCTGGACACTCGGCAATCAGCCCGGCCCGCAAAACGTGCAGGCGTCAGCGCTGAATCTGGCACCGATCATCCTGAGCGCCAACGGAACCTGAGCGGTAACGGCGTCGGTCGCCGAGTGCGTGCAGCAGCCATGGGGCAGAGAGCCATCGACCGGCGTGGGCTGACAATGTTGGCGGATATCTGTCCCGGCACGCATCGCACGCACCGCACGCCACGCGTGCCACATACGCACTCACTGATAGCGGGACCTTGCGACCCTGCGTACGCATTGGGGTAGTGAAGGCTGTGAAGGCGTGATGCGGGGCCCCCGCACTCGCGCCCTGAATCCCGTTATCAGCGACCGTGCGAACCGATCCCGAATTTGACACTCCGCCGCTCCAACCCAACGCCCTGCGCGATCGCACGGTGGTAATCACGGGTGCCAGCGACGGTATCGGGCGCGCGCTGGCGGAACGCTGCGCGCGGGCGCAGGCGCACGTGGTGATGGTGGGTCGCAACGAGGCCAAGACACGACACGCCGCGTCGGTGATCATGAACCGCACGGGTTCGCGCACGGTCACTGTGGAAATCGCAGATCTGCTCTTCCTTGAAGAGCAGCACGCGCTGGGGGAGCGACTGCGCGGCAAGTACCCGTCGGTGTACGCGCTCGTCAACAACGCGGGGGCGCTGTTTCTCGACCGGGAGGAAACGCGCGACGGGCTCGAACGCACCTTCGCATTAAACCATGTGGCCTACGTAACACTGGCGTTGCGCCTGCTGCCGAGCCTGCTCGCCCAGCAGGGGCACCAGCCGGCTCGCATTGTGAACATTGCATCACGGGCCCACGTCGGAGCGCGGTTGAACTTCGATGATTTGCAGAACACCAAGGGTTACAGCGGCTGGCGCGCGTACGGTCAGTCCAAACTGGCCAACATCCTGTTTACCCGGGCATTGGCGACACGCCTCGATGCGCGGCGCGTGACGGTGCATGCGGTGCATCCCGGACTCGTTGCATCACGGTTTGCCGCCAACAACGGCGTGTTCGGCAGACTGCAGCGCAAACTCATGGATCTGTTTTCCGTCTCATCAATGGCCGGCTCTGACACGGCCGCATGGCTGCTCACGAGCAGCGCAGGTGCGACGACAAGTGGCGGTTACTGGGTGCGACGCGAACACACCAAGCCATCGAGCGCCGCCCGGGACGAACACACCGCAAACGCGCTGTGGGACGCCACGATTGACCTGGCCTCCCTGCACGATGCACTGCCCTTGTTGCACGGCGTACAACCGCTGGCGCCCATCGATGTCTGAAAGAGTGCGCCTCGCGGCGCGATCGGTACGCATTACGTGGCACGCCCTGCCGCTGCTTGTGTCGTTTCGTCGTGACGTCAAGCGCTGGGTATGGTGGGGCCGGCCGGCCGCACGCACACCTTCGTTTCACGCGCGCCGAGCGAAACGGCTGGTGCGCAGCGTGGCCGCACTCGGTCCGGCATTCGTAAAGCTGGCGCAGGTGTTTGCGGCCCGCGCGGATCTTATTGCCGAGCCGTATTTGTCGGAGCTTGCCACGCTCACCGATCGCGTACCACCCGTGGCTTGGGCCGAAATCCGCGCCGCGCTCATTGAAGCGTACGGTGCGGCGCCTGAAGCGGTGTTTCAGGCGATTGATCCCCGACCGCTGGCTGCCGGATCACTTGGCCAGGTGCACCGCGGACAGGTAAACGGACGCGATGTGGTGGTAAAAGTCTTACGACCCGGCGTAGAAGCGGTAGTACGCCGCGATGCACTCATTGCTGCGTGGCTGGCTCAGCGCGTGTACGATCGATTTCCACACCATCATGTGAATGGCGTGATCGTGGTGCTCGCGGAGTTTCGCAAGCGTGTGGAAGAGGAGATGGATTTCCGCCTCGAAGCCGCGCAGTGCTCCCGCATGCGCACCCGGTTTCTTGACGATGCACGCATTCGCATTCCGCGCGTGGAGGAGTCGTTTACCCGACAGCGCGCCATGGTCATGGAGTTTCTCGAAGGCACGCGTGTTGACCAACTCGAGGCTCGCGTGGCGCAAGGCGAAATCAACGCCGCCAATCTCGCCGAAACGCTCATTGAAACCTACGCGCGCATGATGTTGCGCGACGGCGTGTTTCACGCCGACCCGCATCCGGGCAATCTGCTGGTTGCGCCGGATGGCGCGATTGTATTGCTCGACTTCGGCATGGTGATTGATGTTGATACCGACACGCGTCGCGCGCTCTTTGACACGGTGCTGGCAGCCATCAGACGTGATGTGCCCGCTACGGTACAAGGTTTTTATACGCTCGGGCTGGTAGCACCGGGAACACCGGTGGCGACCATGGAAGCGCTGGTGCACACCCTGCTGGAGATTGCCTACGGAGAAGGCACCACATCGGAGCGTGCGCAGGTGCTGGCCGACCGTGTGATGCGCGAACTGTTTGACTGGCCGATTGTACTGCCCGGCGAACTGGTGTACTTCGCGCGAACCGCTGCGCTCATTGAGGGAGTGGGCGCCAAATACGACCCGTCGTTCAACAGCATCCGGGTGGCCACGCCGGTGGTACTGCGCATGCGGCGCGAAATCGTGCAAACGCTGTTTGGCGCACGGGAAGGTGAAGATCGTGTGATCACCGTGGCGCGGGGACTGGGCACACTCGCGGGCACTGCGCTCAGCTGGTTGCGCACCGAGGGCACACCGCGGCTGGCCAACATCGTAGACGCGGTACGAACGGGCATCGCGACTGCTAAAACACCCACTCCTTGAACAGATCAAAGCCCACCTGCATGCGGCGCGCGGCACCAACACCAAGCTGAGCGCCACAGGGGCTGGGGCCCGGGTCGACACCTACCTGCCCGGTGAGCCCACGCGATATGCGATACTCCACGGCCACACCGTACCACAGATTCACCGATCGCTCTGCCGACGCAGTGCTGGCATTGCGACACACACCGGTATCGAGTCGCAGATAGGTGCGCTCGCCGATCTGTTTGCCGGCTGTCACACTGAGGTTGTCGAGCAACGACAGCGCGCCAAGCTCCGAGCCGGTCTGACCTCCGGCGTTGCTGACCTGCACCGTATTGAACACCGGCAACAATCGCTGCAGGGTACCCTCCACTGCGCCACTTAACGTCGGCAGCAACACGCCGGTCACCGCCGCCACCGTCTGCTGACTCTGTCCGTCGAGGGCAAACGTGGGCGCGCCGAACACCAGCAGCGAGATGAACTCCGACTCCGGCGCCTGCGCATAGGCATCGTCCTGCGTACTCAGCGACAGCGTTGGATCGTCCAACGTGCCTCTGATGGCCACATCAATCTCTACGTCCCGTCCGTCAACTCCGCGCACGACATGATGTGCGTGAACATCAAGCGCCGGATTGAGCGCGTCCTGCGGGAAAAAACGAACGCGGCCGCTGTCCACCGCAAACGGCCGGTTCACCACACCAAGGTCCAGCCGGTAGGTACCGCGTTCCACCAACAGTTCGCCATCGAGCGAGAACTGCTGTCCCACCGCTTCGAGTACCGTCACTTCGCCAGCCAGCTTGACTGCAGCTTCTGCGGTCCGCACCCAGACTTCATTGCCAAGGCGTACGCGTACATCCCGCGCGGCCAGGTATTCACCCAGCGACGTAAACTGTTCACCGGCGGTAATCACCGTGGGCAGTTCGTCGGGTGCGAGCAGTGCCTGCGCTTCGGCCGAGTTGAGGTCCAGCACGGTGCGCGCTTCGGTGAGGTCGAGCACCAGATTCGCGCGCGGTACGAACAGGTTGGCAGAAACCGTAGGACGCGGAAAACGCCCCCCGAGATCGATCGTTCCTGACAGGTTGAGGTCAGTCCCGTCACGTTGACGTGCCAACTCCACGTTGTTGAGGTAAGCGTTGAGCGACACCGCGGGATCATCACGCAGCGGTCGGCGGATTGTTGCAGAAAGCGAAAGACTGTCGGCATCACGCGTGCCACTCTGGAAACGGAACTGCTGCACGTGAAGCGAATCACCGCCCGCCAGAAAGTCGAGCCGCGCACCCGTGGGCCGTATACCAAGCACTTCACTGTACAAGGTGCCGGCGGTCAGTTGCATGGAACCGTCAATGGATGGCGATTCAAAGGTGCCACCAAGATCGATGCGCCCGTTCAGATATCCGTCAATATCACGGACATCGCTCACGCGCAGTGGCAAACTCGCGAGACGCAGTGAGTCGGCCACAATACTGCCCTGCAACTCCTCGGTGTACAGCCGCTCGCCCACTACCTCCTGCAAACGGAAATCAGCCGGCAGCTGCAGTTGTGCGCGCAGCGCACGCCCCGCGGTATCCGTCACACTCACGCTGGCATCAAGTTGCTGCGCGTCGTACTCCGCATTGAGCCGTACACCGCTCAGCGTGACACCGGGCGGACCGAGTGAATCGGCTCTGAACGCGGCTATCAGTTGCGGATCCTGGCGTACACCACTGAGGGTGGCGCTGCCCGATACCAGTCCGGGCAATGGTGCTGTGCCCAGTGCAAAGGCGGCCAACTCGCCCACCGGAAACTGATCAAGCGTGAGGTATGCATTAATGGAAGCGTCGCGTGGCACCTGCGCACCCAGCGTCAGACTGCCGTTCTGATTGGACAGCAACGCGAACGAATCGATCGTGAATCCATCAGGGCGGTCGCGCAGCACCAGCGGAAGCGGGTTTGTCCACACCACATCGGAATAGGTGAAGCGCACCGAATCGCTGCGCACCAGCAACGTATCGTTGCCACGTGCAAACTGTCCGCGCATGCGCAGCCGTGATGTGTCGCGCGCCAACAGATCGAAGCGCAGCGCACCGGCCGACGACGAGGCGGAGTCAATGCCGAAGTTGGCAGTCGCAATCCTGATCGCACCAATGCCTTCTACACTATCTACCGTTGCCGCCGCAACAAACGTTGCCGCACCGGGAAGATTGTCAGCGCGAACCGAACCAAAGAGCCGACCGATCACGATGCTGCCCACCTGCACTTCATTGCCCGCCACGGCAACACTGGTGAGATAATCCTTGAACGAACCCTCGCCGTACACCGACGTATTCAAGTCACCAAGCAGAGTGTCAGCGGCAAACTCACGGATGCTGGCCGCGAGTGTGGTATCGACCTGGGCCAACATGCCTGCCAGACGCGGAAGTTCTGCGCGCACCAGACTCAAGCTGTCCATGCGCAATGAGCCACGGAACGATTCACTTTCGGCGGAATCGCGCGCCAGTCCACCACTGGCTTCAAAGCGCGCACCCGGCATGATCGCGAGCAGCGAGTCCACCATGAGCGCGTCGCGTCCCCAGGTGGCGTGCGTGTAGAGTTCGAGCGGCGTGCGGGTTTCTGCCGACGGTTGTGTGAGTGCGGCCGACACACTGGCCGTATCTACCACACCGTTTACGCCCCGGCTTGAGATCTGCATCGTGCCACCCACGCGTGTGCCGGGGGCCATGCCTTCCAGTACCCACGGAC
>JAABRT010000043.1 GCA_011390805.1 Gemmatimonas sp.
ATTTGATAATCGGGCACGTCTCCGGCGGCGTACGCGGCCATCAGTTGGCGCCATTCCGCAGCTGTTATGCGACCACCGTCGCGCTTTCGTTCAATCAGAGGTCGAGCCAGCATGCCAGTGGGAATGAAGTCGATATTTGCAGGCGCGTTTGCCGTCACACTCATGTGGGGCGGCGCAATGTCAGCGCAGTCGGTGGACGAACTGTTGGCCGCCGGTGATCGTGAATATGCAGCACGACGCGCTCCGGCGGCGCTGGTACACTACGAGCGCGCGCTCAAAACAGATCCCGACAACTACAGCGCGCTCTGGCGTACGTCACGCACGATTATTGACATCTCCGAGTTTGACACAAACGCCGAACGAAGGAAAGCCGCCTTTACCCGCGCCGGAGAACTCGCACGTGAAGCGATCGCGGCTGAACCGAAACGCGCCGAGGGGCACTTTCATCTGTCGCGCGCGCTGGGCCGTCAGGCCCTGTCGGTAAGCGCGCGCCAGCGCACGCAGTACGCGCTTGATGTGCGTCAAACAGCACTTGATGCGCTCGCCTGTGACGCCGACCATCCAGGCGCCTTGCACGTACTCGGCCGGTGGCACGCAGAGGTGATGCGGCTCAATGGCATTACACGGATGATTGCCAAGACATTTATGGGCGGCAAAGTGTTCGGCGAAGCCAGCTGGAAGGAAGCCATCCGTTTGCTGGAACGCGCCAACGCCATTGAGCCCGACCGCACGGTGCATCAGGTGGCGCTGGGACAGGTATATCGCGACGCCGGACAGAAAGCCAAAGCACGCGTGATGTTTGAAGCCGCGCTGCAGTCGCCACTGTACGACATCAACGATGAAGAATACAAAGCGGAAGCAGCGCGGGAGCTGCGCGATCTGGGGAACTGACTGGCGCGCGACCCATGCGCATCACCCATGCGCATCAAAAAAGCGTCTGATCACATCCCGTGATCAGACGCTTTTTCTTTCACGCATGACATGCTGACCCTCGCGTCCATGCATGGGCCAACAGCTGTTGATTGCGACCTGCGGCGTGCGTTAGACGCGCAGTCGCTTGCGACCGTTTTCTACCGTCTCTTCACTCAGGTCACGAAGGCGGGCGGCCTGCTGCCGGGCCCGCTTCATGCCCGCTCGGGCAGCACGGCGTGCGGCCCGCTCCGCGTCTTCCCACGAGTCCTGCGCGAGCTCCTGTCCGTCGTGGTAGGCTTTGCGCGCGCGCTTGGCCAGCACCCGTCGCGTTTCTTCACCGGACGCCGGCGCCAATAACAAAGCCGATGCAGCGCCAAGCGCCGCGCCTACCAGCAAACCGATTCCGAGAATCTGCAGCTTTTCGGACTCGCGATGACGTTCGCGGCGAAATGAGTCGAGCATGGGCATTGACGTTCCTCCTGAGGGGGCGCGGAGCTTGCGACGGGAACTGCGCGGGCTGTCCGCGACAGTAGTACCAACGTCAAGCGGCGCCGTGGGCAATGAGCGCTTAAGATCCGAATGAAATTGCGAATACGCGCAATCGACTGGTGTGCATGCCAGCATGAATCCTCACAGATTCATGGGAGGCATCGCACGGGGTCGAAGCGCGTGCACTGCTCCTTGATTGTACACACCCACGGGTGTTTTGTGCCATGCTCAAAGTCACACCTGTGGCCCATGAGACTGAACCAGCCGCTCCATCCATGATCCCCACCCACGCATCCGAACGTGCCGCTGCGCTGCGCGAACAACTCACCCGCGCCTCCTACGAGTACTACGCGCTCGACCGGCCTTCGCTCTCCGACAGCGACTACGATCGGCTGTTCCGCGAGTTGCAGACACTTGAGGCGCAATACCCTGCACTGCTGACCTCAGACTCACCCACACAGCGCGTGGGCGCGACACCGCAAAGCGCGTTCGGCCGACACGCGCATCTGGTACCCATGATTTCGCTGGGTAACGCCTTCTCCGACGACGAGCTCAGCGAGTGGGAAGCCAAGCTGGTCCGTGTGGCGGGGCGCGATATTGCGGAGAGCGGTTTCACCGCCGAGCTCAAGATTGACGGTGCGGCAATCTCACTGACCTACGAGCATGGACTGCTTGTGACCGGCGCTACGCGCGGAGACGGTACGACGGGTGAGAATGTCACCCTGAATGTGCGAACGGTGCGTGACATTCCGCTGCGGTTACATGGCGATGCACCGGAGAAGCTCGAGATCCGCGGCGAGCTGTATTTGCCGTTTGATGGCTTCGAACGCATGAACGAAGAGCGAGTGCGGCTGGGCGAGCCGGTGTTTGCCAATCCGCGCAACGCTGCCGCCGGCGCATTGCGCCAGCTCAATCCGGCGATCACCGCGTCGCGTCCGCTCCGTTTTTTCGGCTACACCGCCGTGCTGCCTGACGGGCGCACACCGGCCGAATCACAGTGGGAACTGCTCGATCAGCTCGCAGCGTGGGGCATTCCCGTTGCACCGCACCGGCAACGGTGTACCGCCATCACCGAACTGCACGCCTGGGCGTACGAAGTGGAACACACGTTGCGCGCGGAACTCAACTTCGCGATTGATGGCGGCGTGATCAAAGTTGACAGCGTGCGTGTGCAGCAGGATCTGGGAGTGATTGGAGGACGTGAACCGCGTTGGGCGATTGCGCGGAAGTTTGCCGCCGACATTGCGGAAACCACGCTGGCAGACATTCAGGTAAACACCGGACGCACCGGTGTGCTCACGCCATATGCAGTGCTCGAACCTGTACTGGTAGGCGGCACAACCGTCACCTTCGCCACGCTGCACAACGCCGACCTGATTGCGAGCAAGGATTTACGCATCGGCGACCGGGTGCAGATCAAGCGCGCCGGTGATGTGATTCCGCAGGTTATCGGCCCGGTGCCGGAAAAGCGCGACGGCACGCAGCAGCCCTGGCAGCCCCCTACGCATTGTCCGTCGTGCAAGTCGCCGGTAGCCCGCGAGGAAGACGGTGTTGGACTCTACTGCCCCAACGTGCTCTGTCCGGGTCGTCAACTTGAAGGGCTGGTGCACTTCGCGGCTCGTGATTGCATGGACATTGACGGACTGTCATATCAGCGCATCAAACAGCTGCTCGATGCAGCGCTGGTGCACGACGCCGCGGATCTTTACACACTCACTGTTGATCAGCTGCTGCCGCTCGAACGATTTGCAGAAAAAAGCGCTGAAAACCTCATTGCCGCGATCTCGGCGTCGAGAGCGCATCCACTGTCACGTCTCCTGTTTGCTCTGGGCATCCGTCATGTGGGCGGGCAGGCCGCACAACTGCTGGCGCGCCGCTTCGGGACGCTTGATGCACTGATGAACGCGTCGCTGGAGGAGATCAGCGCGGTGCGCGGAATCGGTGATGTCATCGCACGCTCCGTGCGCGCCTTCTTTGACGACCCGACATCCCGTGCACTTGTTGACCGACTGCGCACACTCGGTGTCCGTCTCGACGAACCCGAAGCGCAGCAGGCGTCGGGCGCGTTGAATGGTGCGGTTGTTGTCATCACCGGCACCTTACCCACACTCTCGCGCGGCGAGGCTACGGCCCTCGTGGAGCGGGCCGGCGGACGGGTCACCAGCTCTGTCTCGCGCAAAACCACTTTTCTGGTGGCGGGCGCCGACCCTGGTGGCAAACTCGACAAGGCCAACGAGCTCGGTGTGAAGGTCATCGGCGAGGACGAGTTGCAGGCGTTGGTGGGCGGGTGACCGGTTTGACGGCTTCAGCTGTCACGCCCCCGGCAACTCCGGTCACAGCGCGGGATCGAGCGCCGTCACTTGACGTGACCCTGACGCTGGGCGAGCGTCCCCATCACACAGGCCTCGCTGGCGAGGCACTTTCCCGTTTGTCTGTCATTTGTCTGCCATCGTGAACACCGGGTCATGACGAGCACCATTCCAAGTCAGAGCAGCCGATCAGTTGCTGTATCCGCCGAGTTCTTCGGCGCGTTGCGCGCGTCGGCCGAACGCAATCCTGCCGCCGTGCAATCGCTGCGCGACGCCGGGTTCGCCGCTGGTGTGTCGCTGTATGACACCTTCTCGCTGTGGCTCGATGAGCGTGGAGAAGCCGCACCGGCCTTCCTGCCGGACGATCAGTTTGGTCCGCTCATGGGAGAGTTTCTGTCATCGGTGGGATGGGGTGCGCTGCGCGTGGAGCAGGTGAGCTCCGCCGTGATGGCGCTGGATACCGAAGATTGGGCCGAGGCCACTGATGGCGCAGAAACGTCGTCGCCTTCGTGTCATGTGGGCACAGGCTTGCTGGCCGGCTTTCTGGGCCGTGTGGCCGATGCGCCGCTCTCTGTGCTCGAAGTGGAGTGCCGCTCCGCGGGACATCAGCGCTGCCGTTTTCTGATTGGCAGCGTGGATGTACTGGCCTACGTGTACGAGGCCATGGAACGCGGCGTACCGTACGATCGGGCCGCCAACAGCGCGGCGACCGGCTGACCTCACGCATCAGCGGCCTACGCGTCGTCCGGCAGCAGCCCTTCGTATTTGGGATTCGGCACCAGATCCTGCCCCACCAGAATCTCGCGGTCCCACGGCAAGATGATCGCGCTTTCGGTGGCGAGTCCGTGGTAGTCGGGTTCGTACGTTCCGGTCTTGAAACTCACGGCGGTACGCACTTCACGTGCACCCGCATTCACCAGTGCGCTCACGGCGAGCCGCAGCGTGTCGCCGGAGCCGCACGTTTCGTCAACGATGAGCGCCAGCTTACCACGGACTTCCGGTGGTGCGGCGCCAAAAATGCTGGGCGTCTCACGGATGCGCTCAGCGCTGTAGCGCCGGCTCACGAGGATTGAGTAAAAAGGCCGGTCGAGAATGGCGGCAATCGCGGCCCCGGGCACTACACCAGCTGTGGCAATGCCGACCACCAGATCCGGGGTATATGTGCGCGCCACCTTGAGGGCGAGCGCCCGCGAGAGTTCACCGAAGAGTGGCCAATCCACAATGAGCACACCGCGTGCGGGATCTGGCGCGTAGGATGTGGGCGTCATGGTCAGACCTGGGTTCGCGTGGAGAGATCGCCGGTTCGCGGCGCAGCACGCGAACGCGCGCTACACACCAGTGAAGGGTACACTGCGCCAGGCCGAGAGGCCAGCGAGTAACGCGCGCCGGGGACGTCGGCTCTGCGACGCACGAACAAATCCCTGCCACATGCCGGTTTCGTGACAGCGCGCACGAAGCGTGGTATCAATCGCCGAATCGTGCAATGTGACAGCTTGTAGCAGCGTGTTTCGCTGCGTAGCTTTGGCCATCCGCGCCGTACTGGCCTTTCCACTTTTCCTCCCGACCCCGCGCGAGCGCATGTCCTGGTGGCACCGCCTCACCGGCGGCTCTTCCGAGCGCGACTCTTCGTCCCGTTCGACGGATTATCTAGCCGAGGCAATCGACCTCGAAGCGCGTGGCGACTACGCCAACGCGCTCACGTCGTATCGCCTTGCGCTGCGTCAGCGACCCGACGACCCCAAGGTGTTGCAGAACATCGCCATCGCCTTTTCCAAAACGGCGCAGCCCGAAGAAGCCATCCGGCATTACCGGCGCGCACTGGAGCTCGAGCCGTCGCTGGCGGGGGCGCATTACGGCCTGGCCTTTCTGCTGCTCAAGCGTGCGGACACGGCGGGTTGCGCGGCGCATCTTGAAGCGTTTCTGCGCACCACGCGTCGCGATGACGCTTCCACGCGGTTTATTGCCCACGCCGAACGCACGTTGGCATCGCTCTCGGGCTCCGCACCGGGGCCCGACGATGTGAGCCTCGCGCACGGCGGTGGCCCGGCCAACGGCGCCGACGCCACCTGGGGCGCCGACGAGGATCACGCGGCACCCACACATCGAAGCGCGGGTCCGGCTGAGCCGGAACCCGGGCGGTAAGCGTGGGGCGCGTACTCTCGATCGTCAGTCAGAAGGGCGGTGTTGGCAAGTCAACCACAGCGGTGAACCTTGCCGCAGCGTTTGCTCGGCGCGGTCTCAAAACATTGCTTATTGACACCGATCCGCAGGGAGCGGTGCGCTATGGTGTGGGGTTGCGCCGGGGCCATGCCACGGTGGGCTTTGACGACTACCTGCGCGGCGATCGTGCACTGCGTGAGGTGATTCTGCCCACAGCGCTGCCGTGGCTGCGCGTGATTCTGGCCGGCTCAGTGAGCGATCAGGCCGACCACACGGAGTTTCAGGCGCGGGTTGGCGGCTCCACTGTGCTGGCCGATTTGCTCGAGACCGCCCGCGAGCGCTGCCACATTGTGGTTGTGGATACGCCGCCAGGGCTCGGGGCCATCACGCGACGTGTGCTGGCGGCCAGTCAGCATGTGCTGGTACCGCTGCAGTGTGAACCGCTGGCGCTGCAGACCACGCCGCAGATTTTGCGCGCGATTCAGGATGTGGTGAGCGAAAACGACGAGCTCGTGCTTGAGGGGTTGTTGCTCACCATGTACGAGTCGGGCAGCGCCGCGTCGGAGCGCGTGGTGCACTACGTGCGTGAACATTTGCCGCAGCATCTGGTATTTGACACACGGATCCCGCGCACGGCGGCGACCGCCGATGCATTTGCGGCTGGTCAGCCGGTGGTACTGCGTGCCCCGTCCGACGCGGCGGCGCAAGCCTACGTGAATCTTGCCACAATCCTCGCCGAACGACTCGGGGGATGATGTGTTGAAGTCGAGTGCTTTGCACTTGCATGCGTACAAGCTCGGTGCGTTGCTGCTGGCCACTGCACTCGGGACAGCGGCGTGCGCTACGATTGATACGGACCCCTCGGTTCCGGCATCGATTGAAGCGCCTCCACAGGCGTTCCCTTCCATCGCAATTGGCGATGTGTTGCGCGATACGCTGGGCGTGGCACAGCCTCTGCGCGTGATCCTGCGCAACATCGACGGCGACGTCATTGAAAATCCTCCTATCCGCTTTTTGTACGTGCAGGCTGAGCGCGACTCGGCGTTGGAGGTTGACGCGGAGAGTGGTTTGGTGCGGGTGATCAAACGCCCCACTGGCACCACCACACAGATTGCCGCACGATTTGAGGAGGCAATCCAGATTCTGATTCCCATTCGTGTCACGAACGAACCGACAACTGCGTCTCAGACCGGAAGTCCTTCAATCAAGGGATTCTTTCCGGACACCGGCGCGCAGGGTAATGCGGAAAACAGCACACCGCTGGAAGTGCGCGTGCAGTACGTGGACACCCTTGGCGCGCTCGCCAACGTGAGCGACTGGCTGGTGCGCTTCGCTGTGGTTGAGCCGGACAATCGTCTGAATGACAACACGCAGCCAGTGTACCTGGTAGACGACAACTTTCGCGCGTCGCAGGTTGATACCACGGAGAGCAACGGCACGGCCACCCGACGGTTGCGCATTCGCCAGGCGCTCTTTCCGGCCGGCGGCGCGGCGATCGATACGGTAGTCGTTGAAGCTGTGGTTTTTGCGAGGGGCCAGCAGGTAACCGGCGGGCCGATTCGCATTGTCATTCCTGTGTGCTCCTTTGAGGCCCGAAACTCGGAGCTTCCCTGCGGGGCCACGGAGACCGCTGAACCCATTCGGTAGCGCGTCCCCCCTCGCGTTGGCCGCGTCATTGCGGCAGTTTGCAGCAGGGTGCGCCAGTGCACGAGAGTCGCCTGCGCACCGCCTGTCCTTCCCGCCCACGCCTGCTCTGGAGGTGGCGTATGTCCGCACCAGTCGGAAGCGCCTACTCGTCGCTCGCCAACACGCTCTCGTCCGTTCCGTCGCCCAACCGCTTTGCGACCGGCGGCCCTCGCATGGAGCCACCCGGCACAGTTAACGCGCTGTTTTTCAGGGCGGTCGAAGCCGCTGCACAGCCCAATGCCTTCATGCACAAGGCGGGCGGCGCCTGGGAATCGCTGTCGCACGCCAAGGTGCTTGAGCGTGTCAGGCGCACCGCGCTCGGCCTGGCCAAACTCGGTGTTGTCGCGGGTGATCGCGTTGGCATTCTTTCAGAGAACCGGCCCGAGTGGGCAATCGCTGACTACGCGTGTTTGTGTTCAGGCATCATTGATGTGCCGGTGTATCCAACGCTGCCCGCGCAGCAGATCCCGTACATCATCAATGATTCCGGCACCAAGGTGCTGTTTGTGTCCACCGCGGCACAGGCGCAGAAAATCGCGTCGGTGCGCAGTGAAATGGCCGGACTGCAGTACGTGATCGGCTTCAGCGCGGGCAAGGAAGACGGATGCGACATGACGCTGGCGGAACTTGAAGCGCTTGGTGCGGCAGATGACAAAGCCGAGACCGCGGCGCAGTTCAAGGAACGCGCGCTCATGGTCGAACCCGATCATCTGCTCACGCTCATCTACACGTCGGGCACCACGGGCAAGCCGAAAGGTGTGATGCTCACGCACGACAACGTGTATTCCAACGTGATTGCCACCGAGCAGTCGATCCCGCTGGCCGGTGGTGATGTCGCGCTCAGTTTCCTGCCGCTCAGCCACATCTTCGAGCGCATGGGCGACTACTACCTGTTTGCGAACGGGGTGACGATTGCGTACGCCGAGTCGATTGACACGGTACCGATCAACATGAACGAAGTGCGGCCCACGCTCATGATGTCGGTGCCGCGTCTGTACGAAAAGATCTACGCGCGTGTGCTTGAAAATGCCGTCGCGGCCGGTGGTCTGAAGGCGCGCATCTTCTTCTGGGCACGCGCCGTTGGTGAGCGCTGGGCTGATGAAAAGCTGGCTGGTCGCGAGCCGGGCGGACTGCTCGGGTTTCAGTACGGACTCGCGCAAAAACTGGTGTTCTCCAAGCTCAAGGAGCGCACCGGTGGACGCATGCGCTTTTTCATCTCGGGCGGTGCACCGCTTTCGCCAACGATCAACAAGTTCTTCTACTCGGCGGGGCTGACGATTCTCGAAGGCTACGGCCTGACCGAAACGTCACCGGTGATTTCGGCCAACACGGTTGCAGACTTCCGCATTGGTACCGTGGGCAAACCGATTCGCGGTGTGGAAGTACGCATTGCCAACGATGGCGAGATTCTGACGCGTGGCCCGCACGTGATGAAGGGCTACTACAAAAACCCTGACGCCACTGCCGAAGCCATTGATCACGAGGGGTGGTTTCACACCGGTGACATTGGCGTGCTCGAAGACGGCTTTCTCAAAATCACCGACCGCAAGAAAGACATCATCGTCACGGCCGGCGGCAAGAACATCGCACCACAGCCGATTGAGAATCTGCTCAAGACCAACAAGTACGTGAGTCAGGCCGTGATGATTGGCGACAAGCGCAAGTTTCCGATCGTGCTGATCGTGCCCAACTGGGATCAACTTGAGAAGTGGGCCGCCGAGCAGAACATCGTGTGGACCAGCCGCGCCGAGTTGTTGAACATGCCCACGATTCGCGCCAAGATGGAAAAGGAAGTGAAGAGCGAAATGACGGAGCTGGCGAGTTATGAAACACCCAAGAAGGTGGCGCTGCTGGAGCACGATTTCAGTATTGAGCGCGGGGAGCTGACGCCTAAGCTCAGCGTGAAGCGGCGGGTGGTTGAGCAGTCGTACGCCGAGTTGATCGAGTCACAGTACGTGGAGTAACGGGGGGCGGGCGTCGCCCCGCCTGCCCCGTGAACAGCGGAGAGGCCCCCTGATTCGTCGTTGCGGCCAGTATGTGCCGTGGGGCCTTATGGCCATATGGCCTCGAACAGCTTCGTACGCTGGAACAGAGCTCCGATGTCGGCCTACGACGTCGCGGGCTGCCGCTGTCGCTCGGTTCCATTGTACGAAACTGAGCGAGGCTTTAAGGCCATAAGGCCCCGCGGCACTGTGTAGCCGGAAGGACGAATCAGGAAAGCAACTCAGCGTTGCGTTGATGGCGCGCCAGGCACCACGCAGCACCCTGCCAGCGCGATATGACGGTCCCGTGACGCTGCTTTGACACTATGTCAAACGACATGGCAACCGAAACCCTCCCCACCTTGCATCTGCGCTGCTTTGCGGCGCCCGCCCTCACCCTGGGCGAAACGCAGGGCAACGGTTCTGCGCTTGGACTGGGCAAGCCGTTGGCGCTGCTCACGTATCTGGCTTGCGCGCCCGGCCGCACGGCCACTCGCGAGCAACTCATCGACCTGCTGTGGGCCGATACCGAGCGCGAAGCCGGACGTCACACGTTGCGTCAAACGCTCTGGTACATCAGGCGCCGGCTGGGCGCTGACCCGCTCAGCACCAGCGGTGATTCCGTGTCGCTCACCGCCGAGTGCGTCAGCGATCGGGACGGCTTTTTGACGGCGCTTGATCGCGGCGACCATCTCGCCGCCCTCGATATCTACACCGGCGATTTTTTTCCGGGTTTTGCGGCGCCCGGCGGTGCGGAGTTTGAACATTGGGCCGATGTAGAGCGCACACGGCTCCGCGCCCTGTACATGCGCGCGGCTGAGTCGCTGGTGCGGCAGCGTATTGAGTTGTGGCAGGCTCGTGAGGCGGTACAGGTTGCCCGCCGAGCCCGTGAGCTCGCACCCAACAGCCAGTCCACCTGGCGGCTGCTGCTGGAGGCGCTGATTGCCGCAGACGACCGCGTGACTGCACTTGTTGAAGGCGACCAGTTGGAGCAATGGCTGGCGCGCGACGAGATACCGCCTGAGCCTGCCACCGCGGCGCTGTTGCGGCAGGTACGCCGAGACGCTCATCAGCTGGCCGCTGTCGAAATGTCGAGCGACACAGGTGATGCACCCGTGTCAGATGTGCTGGCTGTCGAGCTGGTGGGCCGGGAACGGGAGTTCTCGGTGCTGCTTGGCGCGTGGGGCGAAGCCAAAAAAGCGCGCGCGTGTCATATACACATCACGGCGCGCGCGGGGCTGGGCAAAACGCGATTGCTGGATGGACTCGCCAAACGACTCCGGAGCACGCGGGCGCGCGTTGTCTCGGTGAGAGCTCCGCAGGCTAACCGTGAGCTGCCCTTTGCGCTGGCCGCTGACCTCACGCTGGCCCTGGCGCGCCTGCGCGGAGCAGCCGGTGTATCGCCGGATGCCGCCAGCGCGCTGGTAGCGCTCGCCCCCGGTGTGAGCACCTATCTCTCGGCGCAGCCCGATCGCACCACTGGTGACGAAGCGCTGAGGCGACGCACGCTGGCGCTCAACGAACTGGTGAGCACCGTCGCCGACGACGCGCCCATGGCCATTTTGGTCGATGACCTGCACTGGGCCGACCCGACGTCGCGCGCCATGCTGAGCAGCCTGTCGGCATCATTGTCAGGGGCAAGTGTGCTACTGGTGACAGCGGGTCGACAGGTCGATGCACGCGCATCACGAAGCGAGACCGTGCAGCCGCTGACACTCGATCCGCTGTCGGAAGACGAGGTGGGCACTCTGGTGAGCGGGCTTGGCGAGCTGCCGCTCGCGGCGCAGCCTCCGGTGCAGTGGGCGGAGACGCTGTGCGCCAGATTGCATGAGGCATCGGGAGGATCACCGCTTCACGTGCTCGAAACGCTGCAACTGGCCATGGAACGCGGTGCACTTACGCTGACCGATCGCCGATGGAGCTGCCCCGACGAAGCGGCGCTTGAACAATCGCTTACCGGGGGCAGCGCGATTCGTGAACGCTTGCTCGCGGTCAGTGAGCCCAACCAGTCCACGCTGCTGCTGCTCGCCGTGCTCGGTACAGAGCTTGACGCAGCCTCGGTTGAGCGGGCGGTTGGCGCGGAAGGCGTCGTAGCGCTGCATGAACTCGAGTCCCGCGGCTTGCTCGCGCATAGCGACGCCGGCTGGCTCATTGCCCACGACGAAATCGCTGATCTGGCGCAAGAGCTGGCCAGTGCTTCACGGTTGGCTCGTGCGCACCGGCAGTCTGCAGTCCTGCTTGAATCATCGGCTGCAGAATCATCACACGCCGATGCAGCCAACACGTTGTTGCGCGCCGCGCATCACCGTCGCGCAGCGGGTGATGCGCGTGCGGTAGAGCAGCTCTATGCGCGTATCGCACGCATCACCGAATGCGCAGGTGACCGACGCGCACTCAACGCACTCGCGCGCGACGTGCTGGGTCAAGAGTCGTCTCGCGTCGAGCGCGACGCACTCGTTCTTTCCCTGCCGTGGCGAATGCGCAGCAACATCACACGGTCGTTTCTCACGGTGGCCGCTGCCGCTGCCGCGGTGGTGCTCGCGACTTCAGCGCTGCAGGGACGTAACCAGGAGTTGCCTGCGCCTGACGCCATTTTCTGGATGACCAATGTCTCCGGGTCGGACACATCGCTGCTGCGCATGGCGGTAACTGAAGCTGCATGGCGCGGAGATCGCCGGATCGCAGCATCGCGTGTGGACGTCGCGCCTCAGGCTCGCGCCCCTCTCATGTCATTAACCGGCATTTTCGCCAAACTGGGTGACACGCTGGTGGGAGGCCGGCTCGATCCAACGTCGAAGTTTTCGTGGGATCTTGTGCAGCTCGACTTGCGCACGGGCAACACTGTGCAGCTCACCAAAGCGTATGGCGATGACTACGGCTTTTCGCTTTCTCCCGACGGTCGGTTTGCGGTGTTCGTTTCGGCGCGTCAGGACACACTGTTCTCGCGCCCTGCTGTGTTTGTGTTCGACCGCAACACTCTTGAACAGACCGCGCTCACCACGACACCGAATTATGACAAGTCACCTGTCTGGAGCCCCGACGGTTCACGCATTGCCTTTATCAGGTCTTACGTGGAGCAAGCACCGAGCGCGCTGTGTGTGATCACGCGTGACGCGACATTCACCGAGTGTCATGTACCTTCGGGAGATGTGGATCTTGGAGGCCTCGTCGGTTGGGAAGATGACCATCACGTGATCGCGAGCGGCGAAGCCGGTGACCAGGCGGTGGCCCTCGTGCTGCGCATTGATGCAGAATCGGGGCAGGCCACCATTCTGAATCGACCCGCGACAAGCCCGTATTTTTCGCACGACGGGCGGTTTGCCGCGAGTGCGGAGGCAGGACGGTCGAATGGAGCGATACAGATTTTCCCGGTCAACCGGCCAGGAGTGAGCGCACGGGTTGACGAATCGGGGAACTCATCAAGTGGCGCGATACGATCCGCTGTGTGGGAAACGTCGTCAGACTTTTCGCTTGGACTGGACCGGATCGTAATTGAAACCGACGGCCGCGAGATCCCGGTTGATTCGCGTCCGCGTCTGCGCGTCTCCGGCTTTTCAGCCAACCAGCAGCCTCGCGATGTGCCATTTGTGCAATGGCAGGTACTCGACAGCACCGTAGCCACAATCTCGCCTCGCGGCGAGCTACGCCCCAAGGCGCCCGGCACGGTACGCGTGATTGCGTCGGCTGGAGGATGGCGCGCAGATACGGTGCAGCTTTCCATTACCGGTCGGTTGAGGTGGGAGTATTCGCTTCAGGAACGCTGGTCGACGCTCGACACATCGCGGTGGATCCCGTACGGCACACCACTGCCGGAACTGGTGAAAGAAGACGGAATTGCGGCCCTCAACCCCAATGGCGATGGCCTGTTGGCATCGGGTGTGCTGCTGCGTCGTTCATTCGATGCCAGCCGAGGTTTGGGCGTGGAAGCGCGGGTTCGGGCAACGGTCACGATCGCGCAGTGGCAGAATATTGCGATTGCCCTGAAAGCCGTAACCGATGACAGCACGCTGGCGGGGTGGACCGGGCGCGCGGGTCCGGAGAATGGAGATGGGTGGACGCTCAACGACAACGCATACAGCTGTTCGATCAAAGCACCGCGCGGTGAGGGCGGCAACGCGTTGGACAAGATCGCGTTTGCTGCGGGAGGCATCGGAGAGCTGGCCAAGCGCGTTGCAACACCCATCACCGACGGTGAGTGGCATGTGATCAGGCTGCAGCTGTTTGCTGACGGCCGTTGCGGACTGGCGATTGACGGCCGAGTGATTGCGATCAGTGAAAACAGGGTGCTTCTGTCGAAGCCGCTGCGAGTGCAGCTGGATGGTCAATCGTTCAGGACGAAGATGCTGATTGGCGCTGTGGATATGTGGCAGGGCGAGCGGTATGACGTTGACTGGTTCGGCGGGGATACGGTTGAAGCCGGGGAGCGGTAATGAGTGCTGTTTCTGATTCGCCAATATTTGCCGTGAGGCCTTATGGCCTTAAAGCCTCGCTCAGTTGCGTATGATGGCGATGAGCGACGGTGCCTGGCGGCGACGTCGTGGGCTGCCATGGGAGCTCTGTTCCTGCGTACGAAGCTGTTCGAGGCCATAAGGCCGTAAGGCCTCACGGCACGGTGTGGCCGGAAGGACGAATCATTTTTGGCTCACAGCTGGCGACAGGCCTAGACGATTCCGCCGCGGCGAAGTGGTACGAGGCCGCTCGCGGCGACTTGCACTTCGCCTACCCACTCGTTCGCATCACGCGCGAGTTCCTTGACCTCCTGCGGCACGGCGGTAGTGGCAGGTGCGACCAACCGGCCGCCGCGCTCCAGCGCACGCACGGCGCTGGCCAACCACACAGGACCGGAATGCCGAGAGTCCAAAACCACCCCGCGCACTGTGCCTACGCCCAGCGGCAACCCGTGGGCTGAGTACAAACGGGAGTGCTGTGCGGCAACAGCGGGCGGTGCATTCACGGCCAGTAGCAGCACTCCGGTGAGCGCTGCGATTTCATTGCCCACACGGGTGGCCTGGCCCACCAGTACTACGGTTCCACGTGAATCACGCAGGTCGAGCAAGGCGGCAAGTCGCATGGCCGCCGACTCCTGCGGGGAGTGTTCATCATCAACCTCGGCGCTGCGCGCCGACTCGTCGAATGCCAGCACACCATCACGCACGATCCATTCACTACCGCACTGCGGACAACCGATC
The DNA here is from genome assembly GCA_011390805.1 of Gemmatimonas sp. Classification (GTDB taxonomy): domain Bacteria; phylum Gemmatimonadota; class Gemmatimonadetes; order Gemmatimonadales; family Gemmatimonadaceae; genus JAABRT01. The sequence continues at coordinate 14,728 of JAABRT010000043.1, forward strand.
ACACCGCGCATGATGCGCCGCTGCACCACGTCATCAGCCGACGCCACCAGCCAACCGTCTTCGTGCGCATGGGGGCAGCGCAGCGACTCAACCAGGTCTACGTGCATGCGACAAAGCTAGCGCAGCCGCCCAATACGACGAACGCGACACGGATGTGGGTACGAAGAAATGGTCGGATGCAGCAACTGTTGTGTCTGCGACCCACGCCACGGGTCCCACGTGAATACGAGCGCTACGAGTGCGACACCCGCAACTCGTCCACGTTCACGTGCACGGGTCGGGTGAGCGACCACAGCACTGCGTCCGCCACATCATCAGGGCGCAACATCAGCGCGCGGGGCGGAAACCCGTCGCGGTTGTCGGGATCAACCGGATCCCAGATGTCCGTATCCGTAGGACTCGGGCTCACCAGAGTGGCGCGAACACCGCTGCCGCGCAGTTCCTGCCTCAGCACTTCATGAAATGCGCGCTGCGCGTGCTTGCTGGCGGCGTACGCACCATTTTCCGGGAACGTGGTACGATCGGCCACGGAACCGATAGTCACAATGTGTCCGGTACCGCGTGTGCGCATGTCGCCAAGGAAAGCGCGCACCACCCGGAATGGCGCGACCACATTCACGTTCATCGTATCTTCGAACGTGTCCACGCTCGTGGCTTCGATGCTCATGAGCGGAAACAACCCCGCGTTGTTGATCACGAAGTCAGGGGCCCCGTCCAGCGCTTCGGCAATGTCCGACGCCGCACGCGCCACCGCATCACCATCACTCACATCACAGGGATGCGTGAAGGCGTGACTACCCAATGCCCGTGCCGCGGTGTGCAGGCGGTCGGCGTTGCGCGCAATCAGCCACGTGCGCACACCTGCCGCGGTGAGTGCCGCCGCGATCGCGTAGCCAATGCCACGCGATGCGCCGGTCACTACCGCTGAACGTCCGGCGAGCGATAGTTCAGCCGCTCGCACACGGGCGCTCACTTCAGTACCCGGCACCATTGGGATGGGCCAAGCGCAAGAACTCGCTGCGCGTACGCGCGTCATCCTTGAACACACCACGCAGTGACGATGTGATGGTGCGCGAGTTTTGCTTCTCGACACCGCGCATCATCATGCACAAGTGAACGGCCTCGATCACCACACCGACACCCTTGGGCTTGAGCACCTCTTCAAGCGCGTTGGCCACCTGCTCACCCAACCGCTCCTGCACCTGCAAACGTCGCGCGAACACTTCAACCACGCGCGGAATCTTGGACAATCCCACGATCTTCCCGTTGGGAATGTAGGCCACGTGCGCACGCCCGAAGAACGGCAGCATGTGGTGCTCGCACATGGAATACAGTTCGATATCGCGCACCATGACCATGTTCTCATGGTTTTCGGCAAACAGCGCGTCACCGATCACTTCGGCCGGATCCAGCTCGTAGCCGCGCGTGAGCCACGACAACGCCTTGGCCACGCGGCTGGGCGTCTTGAGCAGCCCTTCGCGCTCCGGATCTTCACCAACCAACTCCAACTGGCGGCGAATCACCTGCTCGAACTCACGCATGCGTTCCGTGTCGACCGACATCTCATCGGTATCAACTTCCGTCGCTCCGCGCAGCAGCGCCGGATCGAGCAAGTCGCGCGTTGGACGGATCATGCGGTCACTCCCCCTCGTATTCGACATAATTATTCTCGGTCTCCCAGAGGCGGAGCCGCTGCAGGCGGGCCGGCTTCAATGCCGGCTCAATCACGCCCCACATGGCCACGATAATATTCTCCGAGGTCGGGTTCAGTCCCGACAGGTAGTCCACTTCCATGTTCAGATTGCGATGATCGGTTTTTTCGATCACTTCGCGCTCAACGATATCCCGCACACGTCCAAGATCCACCACGTAACCAGAGACAGCGTCAATCTCGCCCGAGACCGACACCTCCAGAACGTAGTTATGACCGTGCCAGTTTTTATTGTTGCACTTTCCAAAGAGCGCTGCGTTCTGCTCGTCGGATAATGCCGGGTTGTGCACGCGATGGGCTGCGTTAAAGCGCAACCGACGCGTGACGGTAACGATGGGCATGCAAACGTTCACTCCGGCCAGCGAAGGTGGCGGTCCCGTGTGGACCATAGGAATCGAACGACCGCGACGTCGTTCGGGCACCACCCTCGTGAGCCGGCCGGTTCCGGCCCACGACGCACTCAACCCCGCACATGCGCCTCGCGTTCCCGGCGACCTCGGCGGCGGTCCCTCAAGCCTACCTCCCCCGCCGGCCTGCGTCCAGAAAACACAACGGCCCCGCCCAAAGGCGGAGCCGCTGCGCAAAAACCGGGATCGAAGAGGTGATCTTGAAGCCCAGAGAAAATAATGAGACCCTCACCGCACTTCCGTCTTCCCCGCACTGGGGCATGGCGTCCACACAGTATGTCAGGCCCACTCCAAGAGCTTATCGGCTCAAGAAGTAAATCTCTCCGTCCCGAACTGTTCATCAGCATGCAGCACCTGCACCCGCATACTTAGCTTATCAATATTACCAAGCGCGTACGACACCGCGCAAACCTTGCCTTTTGGCCCTGCACAACATGGACTTCTTTATCGTTGCCGCCGTCACGATGTTGGCCGGCTGGGCGTGGATCACGTTTACCACCACTGCGCCGGGATGGGTCCATCTGTTGTTGACGGCCGGTGTGTTTCTGCTCATCTGGCGCATTGTGCTGCGCGGTACACCAGAAAAGCCGAAACGCTAAATCTCCCAGTTCGACAGCACGAGACCCTGCGCGGGCGGGCGCTCGTCCCAACCGTGCACGCTCATGCGCAAGTCGGTCCAGCGCACCCGGGCACCCAGTGCAATCAGCATCCGATACGCTTCGCCGTAATATCCCTGCATCCGGATGGCAACGCGCGGAGTGCCACCACGTTTTGCGAGATCGCTGAGTGCGCGAACCATCGTGGCCATGTCCGCACGGTCGGCCAGCACAAGTTTGAGCACACGAAGCTCCTCGCGCGCACGACCTTCCACCAGTGCCGCCGAATGGCACAGCGCAAACCCGCTGGGATTTGCAGGATCACCGAGCAGTAGCGTCTCACCGAGTGAAAAGCGCTCGGTCAGGTCAATTTCCTTGGTGAAGTCGTAACCCGGCATGAGTGATTGCGTGAGCGCCCGGCACGCCAACACGGTGTGTTCACGATCGAGAGGTGACAGGCGAGAGAGCAGCTGCAGCGGTCTCGAATCAGCAGCCGCATCGACCGTGAGCGTGATCGTGAGCGGACCGGGCACAAAGCCGAGCGCCGAGTAAAAGCCGATGTTGTCCACCGTGCGCGGCATCGTTTCCAGTCCCATTACGCGCACCTCGTGCTTGCGGAGCCACGCCATGCCGGCGCGCACGATCGTGGTACCCAATCCGGTGCCCTGGTAGTCAGGTCGCACGCACAGTGGCCCCATCCAGCCTTCGGCTCCGGAGCGATGCACAATGTTGAACGCGACAATGCGCTTGCGTTCGTCGCGCCACAACATGGCGCCGTCACCCGCGTCTTCAATTGCGTAACGCCAGATCGCTGGATTAAGCGGCGGCACACGCACGCCCACCATGCCATCACGGCGATAGCGATCGCTGAACGCTTCGCTGAACACTTCGTTCAACGCGGCAATGTCAGCCACCGTGGCAACCAGAGGGCCGTCCACCGGACGCGTTGGGCGCCATGTGCGCGAAGACGTCGTCATGCGGGCTCCGTTTGCCATGAGGCTGCCGCCGCGCCGCTTGCGCCACCCAGTGATGCCGTCACCACACTGCTGCCACGCTCCTGATCGTACGATACTCTCAGCACCCGATCGAGTCCCTCACGAACGTCTTCAATGTGGGTAATAACGATGACCTGCTCAAAACGATCGTGCAGTCGCCGCAGCAGCGCCAGCACGTTGTCGCGACGCGCTTCATCGAGCGAACCAAACACTTCATCAAGAATAAGCAATGAGAAGGGTTGTCCGGCACGCTCGGCGATCATTTGCGAGATGGCCAGGCGCAACACCAGGTTGCACAGATCTTCTTCACCACCAGACAACACCGACTTCGGCAACCCGTCTTCAAGCACCTGCACCGCGTACTGCTCGTCAAGCTCCAGCGCCGAATACCGTCCGTCGGTTAGCGATTCGAGAAACGCACTTGCCAACTCGCTCAGCTCAGGACGCAACTGGTCGTTGAGCTCGTCTCGCAGTTCGCCGAAGGCGTCATCAAGCTCGTCGTGCAACGACCGTTCCACCTCCATAGCCGCGGCGCGCGCCTGCAGTTTGATGAGCTCGCTGCGCGCACGCCGCGCGGTCTCCTGCATCTCTTCCGCACGCCGCGACGCAGCCTCGGCGGCACTCAGTTCCAGCTCGGCTTCGCGATGTGCACGGGTGGCAACGGCGAAGCATTCACGAAGTGATTCATGAGCAGCCGCATCAAAGCCGAGCAACTGCTGCTCACTTGTAAGACCGGCGAGGCGTGCATCAAGCTCCTGACACGCGGATTCCGCCACCGCCAGTTGCTGCTGCAGCACCGGCGCACGCTCAATCACCGCTTCGAGTGTAGCTGCGCGGGCGCAAACCGAGAGCAGTCGTTTGAGCTCTGACCGTGCAGCACTGTGCTCAGCGGCATCATACCCCTGTGGGACCGCTTCCAGGCGGGTGGACGTATCAGCGATTCGCGCTTCGAGCGCCGTGCGTTGCGGCATCAGCTGTTCGCGTTCCTGCAAGGCAGCCTGTATCCGCGCGTAACGCCGTTCGGCCGAGGCGGCGTCTGCCTGCAACGCGGCACGCTGTGTCTCGAGTGCAGCCAGCGCCTCCGGCTTCTTCTCAAGCTGCTTCACACGCTGCTTGAAATAGTTGCCATCGACCGTGACCGTTTCCAGCTGCTCGGTAACCAGCGACAACACGTCGCGAAACGATTCACCCAAACGACGTCCACACGTGGGACATGGGCTTTCCGCACCAAGCCCCTCCAGCGCCGCCCTCTGCGCAGCGAGTTCTTCATGCTGTGTGCGCAGCGCGGCAAGTCGCGTTTCCGCTTCCTGCCGGTCGCGCGCCCACACGGTGCGCGCACTGTCGTGTTCTGTATTCAACTCTTCAAGGCGGTCGCGCACGCGCGCAAGATTTTCACGCTGCTCACGCTCCAGTTCCGGCGCACTGTCCAGCTTCTGCAGGCGCTCCTCCAACCGCGTTTGTTCTTCGCGCAGCGTGACCAACCGCTCCGTGAAGCCACGCCGCTCACTCTCGGCCGCGGCCAGTGCGTCGAGCGCGTCAACACGCGACTGTACGGACGCGCGCGAGTTCACATCGGGAAGCAGCGGTTCGATCTCCGTGCGCGCCGTCTGCACCTGCGCCAGATCGGCACGCAATCGCTGTGCATCGCGCACATGCGACGCCACATTCTGCTCAAGAACGCGCCGGTCGGCGTCGAGAGCATACCAGCGTTCCCGCACACTTTCGGCTTTCAACCACGCGGGCTCGGTCTCTGACAGAACAGCGGTTGCCGCGTGATGCGCCGTGCGTGCCAGCTCGGCACGACCGCGCGCTGCGTCCAGCGCTGCATCCGCCGCCTGTTCATTGGCGGCAATCACCTCGGCGTCGGGGGTGGCGCTGCGCAGTCCGTTGAGTTCAGCCACCACGGCGCGACGCTGATCCCGCAGCATTTCCTGCGCGCTGCTGAGTCGGTCATAGCCCAGCACGCGCGCCAGAAACCGGCCGCGCTCCACAGGCCCAAGTGCGGCCATGACGTCGAGTTCTTTTTGTCCCGTGAAGTAGGTGTTGAAGAACTCACTGCGCGACATACCGAGTGCACGCTGCAAAAACTCGTTCGCGCCGCGAATCGTGCGGGCGATCGGCTCCATCGCTCCGTCAAGAAACACTTCGGCCGAACGCAACGTGCGATCCACGCGATAGCGGTGTCCGCCGAGTTCAAACTCAAGGGACACACGAACGGGTGCCTGATCAGTGGCTCTTGCGTGACGGATACTGTCACGCGTTCCCCGCGCGGCGCTGTTGCCGTACAACGCCCAGGCGATGGCTTCGAGCAGCGTTGTTTTTCCGGCGCCGTTGGCACCGATGATTCCGGTGAGTCCATCGCTGAACTGCACGCGTGAATCGGCGTGCTGCCGGAAGTTGCGAAGCGAGAGCGAGTGCAGCCGCACCGTCAGGCCTCGGCCACGGGAAGTGCCGCCGCGGCGGCTTCTTCGGCGCGGGTGAGATAGGCTAAACCAAGCTGCACCAGCCGGTCGCGATCGAGCCCCGGTGCCAATGCACGCTGCTGCAGTCGTTCAGCCAGCCTGTCGCGCAACGTGGCCCGTCGTCCGGGCGCGCCGGTGGCGGTCGCGATTCCTGCGGCTTCAGGCTTTCTGGTATCAAGCTGGAAGTGCAGCGTGCGCCTGCGCACCTCACGCAGCGGTGCGTAGTCGAGCGTGCGCACCACGTGCCGCGTCACATTGCGCACCACAAGCCGCACGACGGCGTTGTCGAGTGTGTCGCCGGCGGTGTCAATCGCTGAAGCAATCAGTGCGTCGAGTTCTTGTGCAGTTTTCCCCGAGGCGTCGATTGAGGGGAGATCGAGCAGACGACGCGCCGGAGCCACCGGATGGAAGGAATGTTCACCGGTGAGCAGGTTGTGTTCAATGAATCCCTTCCCCTGTCCCGCCACTGAACCGTTTCGCTGCACTTCCTCGCGCAGCTCTACCCACGGATTGGTGCTCGTGTATTCCAGCGACCCGCTGTAGTAGCAGGGCACAGGGCGCGCGGTTGCCGTGTGGCTGAGCGTGATGGGGCGGTACACGTGATAGTGTCCGATACCCACGTAATCCCACGCGGAGCGCTCGAGATCGACGGGATCAATGGGCGCGTGCAAACGGTCTCCCACCTGCGCGGCATCAGGAATCACACCGCGCACATCATCATGCAGCAGCAGCACGTTGAACCGGGCTCGCGGGTCGGCTTCGTAGTGCCGTTCCATCACCGCGTCGCCGTTGGCATTGGCCGCCGGCGGCGCGAAGGGAACAGCCAACACGCTCAGCTCACGTGCCGGATCGTGAATGCGTTCCGTACCGCCGGTTACCACATGCATGTTGAGCTGGCGGAACAGCTGCAGAATGCACCCTGCGTCGGCAGTGCGAGGCAGATCGTGATTGCCCGCGATCATGACAATGAGTGCATCGGGCAACGATGCTCGAAGGCGTGCGAAGAGGGCGAATCCACTCAGGATCGCCGTATTGGAGGGGCGAACGTGGTGGAACACGTCGCCTCCGATCAGCACCACATCGGGAGCGCAGGCGATGACTTGTGTGATGGCGCGCGCGCAGGTGGCGGCGACATCTGCTTCGCGCTGATTTACGCCGTCGGCGGTTTGTCGCGGGAACTGACGAAAACCCAGATGGAGGTCCGAGAGGTGGACAAGTCGCATGTCCTCAAGATGCCATGCGGATCAGCGCACGCGTAGCTGTTGCCTGATCCGGATTCCGATTTGCATGGACTGACCGGCTTCGGGCGCTCCGACGACGTCCGAAATCACGTCGATCACAGTATCCGCTTCGGTAATCCAACCTCTGACACGATCGAGCAGCAGGGTGCCGCTCATGATGCCATCCGTAATGACCTGCGTGCCGCGCGGCAGATCACGCGGGGCCCCTTCGCGCCGCAGCGTACCGCGCATTGATACGTACGCCTCGCGACCGGTACGCGAAATGGAATCGAGCCGGAAAATCGCGTGCAGCACGCCGTCGGCACGGTACGACGCCACGGGCAGCGGTGGCACTTCAACATCGCGCTCCCACACATCGCCCACCTTCACCGGTCCATCCGGCAGCATGGCCGGCATCGCCGATAGCGATGCACCCACCGACGCCACATTTCCTGGCGCATCTACCATAGCCATGGATCCGTTAGCCATGACCCTGATCCGGGTAGGTTTGGCCTCACCATTCATGGCCATGCGCTGCGCACGCATTTGCGGCGCAGTTCCTGATTTGACGAGCAGGGAATCCACCACCGTAGCCACAACGGCGCCCTGCGCATCGCTCAGCTCAACCGCACTGTGTGCATAGAAGTCCATGATGGTTACGCGCGCGGGCAGTGCGCTGCGCCGCGGACCGCGGGGTGGAGTGCGCACGGGCTCACGTTCAGGAAGCCCCTGCGCCGCGCCTGGCGGCAGCGAGTAGCTGCTCAGCCGCAGTCCACCCATTTCCACCGTCTGCTGCATGTGCATGAGCAGTACGTCGCCGGTTTGCGGACGCACGTGCAGGAGAACCGGAGCGGTGATGCCGGTACCAAGTACGCGGTCGCCGGATGCTGTGCGCACCGGCTTGTCGGCACCTTGCGCGTGCGCTGTGGCCACCGGCACCGACGCAATCATCGATGCGACCAGCAGCGACAGCCCGCAGGTGCGATACCTGAAACCCGCGCCAGTGGAAACGCACATTCTTTCTTCGTCAGCCCGGGCCCGACGCTTGTTCTGCGCGGCCAGCCGATGGGAACCGCCTGTTGTCATACCGGCAACATACCCCACTCCTTCCCCGAGGCTCCGACGAGCGCCACGCCCGCCGGTTTGGTAGCGCCCGACGTCCTGAATCGTCTTACGCGCAGCAGTGTAGATCGCTGCAGCATCCGGCGCCACCGCGGCGGCTTACTGTCCTCCCGGTGGCGCCAAATGTGCCCGGGCGCAACAATTGTACATGCGCCTGTCCTCCGTTGCCTATGTCCCGCTATGCGTCGTATTGAGCTCTTGAGCGTTTACAAACCAAGCGTTGCCAACAGGCGTCGGCGCGGTCTCGTGGTACTGGGACTGGCAATGGCGCTCACTTCGGCGTGCAATGGCGACGGAGACACAGTCAAGAAGCTGTTGGGTCGGGATACGGGACCAACGCGCTGGGAACGGGACAGCATGCTGCTGGCGTCGGAGCCGGAGCTGTTGTTTCGGGTGATGGCAGATCCGGGTGGCGCCTACGTTGTTCCCATTGCGACCGTTGGCACAGAAGGCATTCAGCCGCTCCGGCTGTCGGCCCGCGGCTGGCGTCGCGTAGACGCGGAGTACATGCACGCGGGCAACACGCTCACCCTGTACCGGGTTGGGCAGACAGAGCGCGCCATGCGCATGTTTCGTGGCATGTGGCAGCCCGGCGCGGGTCCGCTCGATTCGCTTAACTGTCCGGTGGTCATTCCCATGGCGCGCGCCATCGTGCCGTCGGGAGACGGGCGTCTGGCACCGCCGCTGGCAACGAGTGGTGCACGACCACCGCTGCCCACACGTCCGCGACTGGATGCCGCCGAGATTAACCGTGCGCTGGCCAATGTGGGCACGTTGGTGGCACCCACATCCGGGATCGCGCCGGCCGATCTGCCCCGATACACGCGAGACATCCATCAGATTCCCACGGGAATCAACGGGTCGTCTACGATCCTGATCGAATACAATGATCGCTCTCCGCTCCCCGATTCACTGAAGGCGTACGGGGAGCGCCCGCGGCAGCTCATTGTGATGATGGACAAGGGCACGTACGGATACCGCCCTACACTGCAACTGGCCACGGTGGGCAATCGCGGTGCGCCGCCCAAACTGGAGTATCTCGACTACCTGGACGTAGACAATGACGGCGTGCCCGAACTGTTTTTCGGGTTGCAGCAGCGTGAACTCGCACCGCTGTTTACCATCGTGTACCGCTACGAAAATGATGCCTGGCGCGAAGTGTTTCGCTTTACCGGAAACCGCTGCGACTTCTAGCGCACCAGTTCATTCCACGCCGATGTCCCACGCCTGCTCCAGGTCTCCGCGCGAGTAGGCGCGAAAGGCGGTGAGCGTTTGTGTGCGCTCGATGCCCGGCACCGTGGCAAAGTCACGCGTGACAACGTCGGCAATGCGCTCCAGATCGGGCACACGCACGATCGCCACCAGATCCCACGCGCCCGAGACTGAATACACCTCGGCGACGCCATCAATTCCCGCCAACGTGGTCGCGCACTCCTGAATGCGCTTGGGGTCGGCCTGCACGAGCACAATGGTTGTAATCACGACGGCTCCGTGGAGGTGAGCAACTGCGCGACACGGCGCATGCCTTCGATGGCCAGTTCATCACTTGTCGCGTACGACGCGCGAATCCAGTTGGGTGTGAGGAACGCACTGCCCGGCACTACCGCAACCTGATGTTTTTCGAGCAGGTCTTCGGCAAATCTGGCTCCCGGATTATCGCCGCCGTACGACGACACATCGAGATACAGGTAGAACGCACCAGCGGGATGCACCGCGTACTTTCGCGCCTCGCCCAAGGCATTGAGCACGGCATCACGACGTCGCTTGAACGCCACCATCATCTCGGCAATTGCAGCGTCGGCCTGCTCAACGTGCGAGAGTGCCGCCAGTGCCGCGTGCTGCGACACCGCCGCGGGATTGGATGTGGTGTGCGACTGCACCGCGATCATGGCACGCGTCACAGCGGTTGGTGCCAATGACCAACCAATGCGCCAACCGGTCATCGCATACGCTTTCGCAACACCATTAATGACAATGAGTCGATCGCGCGCCGGTGCGAGTTGCAACACCGATGTAGCCGGCTCGTCGTAGGCAATGCGCAGATAGATCTCGTCAGACAGCACCCACCACGCCTGTTCGTCAGCGAGCTTCAGGATGTCGGCGAGCTCTTCGCGTGTGTACACCGCACCGGTTGGATTGCACGGTGAGTTGAGCATCACACCGCGCGTACGCGGCGTGGCCGACTCGGCGAGCATTGCGGCGGTGACTTTGAGTGAGTTGTTCGGATCGCCGAGCACCGGCACGGCTGTCGCGCGCGCCAGCTCGAGCATCTCGTAGTAGCTGGTCCAGCTGGGCGTAGGCACCAGCACTTCATCGCCGGGGCCAAAACAGGCCATGCAGGCGTTGAAGAGCGACTGCTTGCTGCCGCTCGACACCACGACCTGAGCGGCGGTAAAGGGTTCGGCGCCTTCGGGCAGCAGCCGGTTGGCGTCGGCGGCGATTGCTTCGCGCAGCGCCGGAATGCCCTCCGTTGCCGTATAGCGGGTGGCGCCGGCCTCAACGGCATCGGCCGCTGCCTTGCGAATGAACGCCGGGGTGTCGAAATCGGGCTCGCCTGCCCCCAGATCGATAACCGGCTGCCCCGCCGCCTTGAGGGCGCGCGCCTTGGCGGCCACAGCCAGGGTGGCGGACTCTTTCAGGTTGGCGATGTTGGCTGACGGAATGAACTTTCGCGACATGGCAGGCACGGGAAAGCGGCCACGCTCAACAAATCGTGGCGCACGAGTAGGAAGTTGGGCCGGAACTGGCTAGCTTACAAAGCTGTGCTGAAATCAGCGCAGTGGGAGCTGCAATCTTGAGCCCCAACTTATACGCGCCGGCAGGGATGGCGCCAATGGTGCGTAACCGCGGTTCGCACCTCGCACGCCCGCTGGGCGGACGTGCGCATGAGCTGTCAGACAATTGAATGGAGCGGGACGTGGGCGACGAACGGGAAGTAACGGCGACAGGCGGGGAGCCTGTGGCGGCTGGCGGTACGCGCAGTCAGAACGTGGTAGTGATGGGCGCGATGGAACCGCGCACGGTGCAGGCAGCACTCCGTCCCGGTGTGGAACGGAGTCGCGCAGGCGGTGCACCTTCAGGTCCGGCATGTCTGGTGATTACTCCCAGCGCCGTCGCCACACAGCTCGCCGCCGATGAAGCGCGCGAACTGCTCGCCACACCGGCGCTGCGCATTGTGCCGGTCACGGCTGCCGCGCGCGCCAAGCGTGTATTGGCCACAAGTCCCGTCGCCATCGCGATTGGCACCCCCTCCGACCTGCTGGCACTGCGCCGCGGCACTGCACTGTCACTCGACAGTGTGCAGGCCGTTGTGCTGCTCGGCATTGATGTGTTGCTGGCCGAACAGGGCACGCGTGACGCGATTGAAGCACTGCTGAGTGACGTTCCGTCTGCGGCCGTGCGTGTTGTGTCGAGTGCGACAGAAGATGACAGCGATGTGAAAGACTTCCTTGAGCGCTATCTGCCCAAGGCGCGTCACATCACGCCGTTGGTGAAGGCGTCGTCGGTGTCGTTTAACGTGACGCCGCACTACGTGATCACATCACCGGCCGCGCGCACGCATGTGCTGCGCACGTTCCTCGACGAACGTGATCCTCCATCACTGGCGATTGTTGCCAGCAATGATGTGTCGATTGCCGAAGCGACCGAAGCACTCACGCAGCTTGGTCTGCGTGTTGATGGACGCGCGACGCAGGTTGTGCGCGCCACGCCGCTTGGTCATACCGCAGCGGTGATTGGCTGGGAGTTGCCGGCCACGGCCGAAGCACTGGCCGCGGCGTTGGCTGGCCAGCCGGTTGAAGCAGTGTTCTTTATTGAGCCCAGCGATGTGCCAACCATGACCGCTGTAAGCGGTGGTGCGGCGCGTCCGCTAACGCTTGCTACTGCGCAGACGAAGGCTGTAAGCGGCGCCGATGCGATTCATGTGGCAATGCGCGGTGCGTTAAGCGATCTGCGCACGGTTGGCGCGGCCGATCTGGCACTCGTTGCACCGTTGCTCGATGAGTTTGATCCCATTGAAGTTGCAGCTGCGGCACTGCGTTTGTTTGACGACGCGCGTCGTGCGCTGGCTGATGCACACGGGCAGGCCGCGGCCAACCGTGCCGTGTTTGCCTCACCGGTTCGTGCAGCAGCAGCGGCAGCCAGCGAGTCGGCGGCCAAGGGCGGCACAACCCGCGTGTTCTTTAACGTGGGCAAGCGCGACAACGTGCGTCCGGGCGACTTGCTGGGCGCTATTGCCGGCGAGAGCGGATTGCCGGGTGATCGCATTGGCAGCATTGATTTGTTTGAATCACACACACTTGTGGAAATCGCCTCGGAGAGTGTGGAGACGGTGATTGCCAAACTCACCGGCGTGACGTTGCGTGGCCGGCAGTTGCATGTGCGTCGCGATGATCGCGGAGCGGGCGGACACGCCGGCTTTGGTGGTGCACGCGGTGGCAGCAGTGACCGTGGAGATCGCGGTGGAGATCGTGGTGGCCCGCGCAGCTTCGATCGCGGCGACCGTCCGCGTGGCGGACCATCGCGCGAGCGCGGCGGTGACCGTGGCGCGTCGCGTGGTGGCAAGCCATGGGAAGAGCGCGGCGAGCGTCCGGCACGCAGTGGTGGTGGTGAATCGCGTGGTGGTCCGTCGCGTGGCGGCGGATCGTTTGCACCGCGCGGTGGTCCGTCACGTGGACCGCGTGATGCGGGTGCCGACCGCGGAGGCGATCGCGGCGGTGACCGTGGGCCGCGTGGTTTCAGTCGCGGTGAATCACCTGACGCGGCGCGTCGCGCCTTTGGTGACCGTCCGGCAGCCGAGCGCACCGAGGGACGCAGCGAATGGGCGTCGCGCGGTGAGCAGCTGTCGCGTTCACGGCGTCCGGAGCGTCCCGATTCGCGCGGTGCCGACCGTGGCAGCGACCGCGGAGATCGCGGCAGCTCGCGCATGGGTGACGGACCGGCGTTGCCGTTCCGTCGTCGTCCGTCGGGAGAATAATCGCGAATGAGTTCAGGCTTTCATGCGCCGGGCGGTTGGATTGAAGTGATCGCCGGCGTGATGTTCAGCGGGAAGACCGAAGAACTCATGCGTCGTGTGCGACGCGCCACGATTGCCCGCAAGCACGTCCAGGTGTTCAAGTCGCACCTGGACGATCGCTACGCCGGTTTGTGGGCCGTGGCGAGTCATGATCAGAATACGTTTCGTGCAATCCCCATTGATTCATCGCTGCAGATTTCGCAGCGCGTGGATCCGATGGCGCACGTGATTGCGATTGACGAAGCACAGTTCCTTGACGCCGGCATTGTTGATGTGTGCACTGCACTGGCCGAACGTGGTCGGCGCGTGATTGTGGCTGGCACCGATACGGATTTTCGTGGCGAGCCGTTTGGTGCCATGCCGCAGCTCATGGCCGTCGCTGAACAGGTAGACAAGCTGCACGCGATTTGTGTGTTGTGCGGCGGCTCAGCCAGTCGCAATCAACGTCTCATTGACGGCAAGCCTGCATCGTATTCGAGTCCCACCATCATGGTGGGTGCCGCTGATTCGTATGAAGCGCGTTGTCGCGCGTGTCATGTAGTTCCGCGTGGTGATGCGGCGCAGGGGCGGTTGTTGTAGCAGCCTGAGCGTGCATGCGCCGCGTTAATCGAACGTCGCGCACGTGTGACTGATCGCTTGCGTCGGTGCCGGTACGCTACCTGATGCGCACCGGCACGCGAACGAGTTCGGGGACGTCATCGGGTTCGGTGTATACCCATAGCGTGGCGGATTTCGGGTCGAACCCCACAACCGAGGTCCAGTCCGCCGGCGTGGGTGCTTCATCAAGCACCTTGCCTGTGGAGTCGAAGAGCACGCGTTGCTTGCTGCCTCCAGACGTGCCGCCGAGAAAGCGGTTGGGCGAGAGTTGGATTACCGTTATTGGTCGCCGTGCAGCGCTATTGCTCTTCACCGATCCACCGTTGAACGTTTGCCACGCAGTAGGTGGATCAACGCGAATGGGAACCGACACGCGCGACTGCAATGCACCGCTCCACGAGTAGCGAACAAGTTCGTACGGTGCGATTCGCACGTGGTAGAATGACTGCGGATTTGCATCTCTCAGCGTGCCTGCACCGATGTGACGCAGCAGTTGCCGGTCATCAGTATCCGGCAGCTCGCCAAACGATTTTTGATACTTTAGCGACGCGTTGAACTGATGGATCGCGAAGCGGCTTCCGCGCGGGTCACGCGTTACGCCTGATACGTAAATTGATCCGTTAGGAGCGCAGAGTAACGATCCAGGATTCAGGATTTGGAGATCGGGGCGCATCGTGCGTTTGAAGGCACCGTCTGGCCCCAACAACGTCCACGCGCTGGCTCGCACGTCGAACACGAGCACCGATTCATCGGGCAACGCACACACGCGGTATGGCTGCCGATATTCACCAGGCCCCGACCCCTCGCGACCAACACGCCACAGCAGTTTACCGGCGGCCGAATACTTCGCCACACGTGCATCAGGAAACTGCGCAAGCACCACCGACCCGTCGCGAAACACGTCGAATCCCAACGGCGTGGAAAGCTCATCATCCGTCACCGTCACCTGCGCCGCCCCGAACATCTCGCGCAGTGTCGACGGTTGCCCCGCGAGCCGCTCTGGCCGCGCCACCTGGCCAAAGACGACAGCCGCCACAAGCGCCACGGCACGCCGCACAAGAAACCGCTTCCGTCCCACCATCCCCACCTCCGCAAAATCGCCCGAATCCCCCCCGCCAACCTGCCCCCCAACCCCGCCCAGCGCCACCGTCCCCACCGAAAACCGAACACTGCCCACCCAAACCGAAAACGCAGTCAAACGGCTGTCCCCACCGCAAAC